>NZ_JAMYOY010000016.1:0-168991 GCF_040320115.1 Mesorhizobium sp. M0802 | reverse complement strand
AAACTCCTCCCGGTCAAGCGAGGTCACAAGCAGGACGAAGCCGGCCGCAATCAGCGTCTGCGGTTGAACCTTGTTGCCCTTGGCCTTGGCTTCCTTGTTGATTTTGCGCCGCGCTTCTTGTGCCGCAGCCTCGGATTTGCGCAAGGCGATCAGGCGCATCTTCACAGGCTCGCCCTTCTTGAGTGCCAGCCGGGCAGGCGTTTTCGCAGACTTCCTCCCGGCAGTTCTCCAGGTAGCCGATGAGATCGAACGCCCTGCCGTTGGCGTCGAGCCATCGCGCGTTTTTCCACGACGCGCGCACAACAACATCGCCGCCTTGCGCCATCACCTTGGCGATCCGCTCGGCCTGCAGATAGGCGCGGTCACCGATGCGGATCTCGCCCGGCACCACCGGCACGCGGTCGATCAACTCGGCCTCGCTCTGATCGGTGATCTCGAGGAAGTCGAACTGCTCGCGCTCAAGCTCGAAGGCGCAGTGCATGCGCCAAAGACCATTGTTCTTCTTCTCATACGCACCGGCCTTGGCAACCGCTGTCGCATCGAGGATGCGGATCAGCCGGCCTTTGGCCAAACCTGCATCCTCGCGCTTCAAAAGGTGCCCAATCAACTGCTGCAGCCATGGTCCTGCATTGCGCAGCCGGCCAAGCAACGCCACGTCCGAAATGTCGGCAATCCCGCTCGCCGCCGCCCAGGCCACGACGCCCCGCATGCCAACCTTGCCAAGGCAGTAAGCCAGTGTCAGGCGCAACAGGTCGCTCGCCGACCTGACGCCGCGCGGGCGCAGGAACGCCTTCGTCTCGCGGGCAC
The DNA here is from genome assembly GCF_040320115.1 of Mesorhizobium sp. M0802. Classification (NCBI taxonomy): domain Bacteria; kingdom Pseudomonadati; phylum Pseudomonadota; class Alphaproteobacteria; order Hyphomicrobiales; family Phyllobacteriaceae; genus Mesorhizobium; species Mesorhizobium sp. M0802. The sequence goes on along the minus strand of NZ_JAMYOY010000016.1, from coordinate 168,184 downwards.
TTGCTGCGATCAACTCTTCGCCGCCCAGAAGCTCAATCGTCTCGGCCCAGCCGTCATCAACAAGCGATTCGTGTGTCATCGCAGCGTAGAATCACACCCGATTCCGCAGGGCAATACCTATCTTAGCGCCTATGCCCTTGAGGGGGAGATGTCCGGCAGGACAGAGGGGGGTGTGACGGAACGCGACATTGGGTGATCACCGCGTCTAAGCGACCTCTCTCAACCGCTCGTCCTGCGGCAGCGCCGCCACCGCCGCGTGCCACAATATATCCGCCAGCCGCGCCGCCACCGGGTCCAGTTCGGCGTCTTTCTGGTGCAGCACCAGCGCCATGGTCGGCAGCGCGGGCAAGCCCAGCGTTTGCGGCGCCATCGCCCTGACATTGGCCGGCAGGCCGATATCGGTGCGGATCGTCAGGCCGAGGCCGGCGGCGACCGCCGCCCAGATGCCGCCAAGGCTGGGGCTGGAGAAGGCCATTCGCCATGGCAGGCCGGCGCGGTCGAGTGTTTCCGTCGTCACCGTGCGCAGCAGGCATGGCGCTTCCAGCGCCACCAGCGGCAGCGCCTCGCCCTCGCGCAGGCTGGTCTCGATCAGCTTGGCCGGCCCGATCCAGCGCAACTGCGCATCGCCGACATTCCGGCTGTAGGGCAGCGCCTGGCCGCTGTCCCAGGCCAGCGCAATGTCGAGATTGCCTGATGTGATCCGCTCGGCAAGTTCATAGCTGCGCCCGATCCGCGCCTCGATCTTGACCTTGGGGTGCGCGCGGGCGAAGCGTCCGAGCACCTCCGGCAGCACCGCCTCGCCGAAATCCTCCTGCAGGCCGAGCCTGACCCAGCCTTCCAGCTCGACATCGTGGATGGCCGAGGCCGCCTCGTCGTTCAACTCGAGCAGCCGCCTGGCATAGCCGAGCATGGTTTCGCCGGCTTCGGTCAACGCCAGTCCGCGGCCCGACTTGCGGAAGATCGGCGTCGCCGCCTGGTCCTCCAGCTTCTTCAGTTGCGCGCTCACCGCCGAGGTCGAGCGTCCAAGCCGGTCGGCTGCCTTGGCGAAGCTGCCGAGTTCCATGCCGGTGACGAAGCTTCGGAGGACATCGAGGTCGAAGGCTACGCGGCGCATCACAACGATCCTGTTTTTCGGGAACAATTGTCAAAAACTTCCCGATATCCGGGATGAAGTTATAGCGGTAAAGACGAGGCGTCAAGGTCCCGAAAGGGCATCAACAGGAGTCCCGCCATGTCGATTGCCGACGCAAATTGTGAGCCAGGCCGGGTTGGCCGAGCCGCCGCCGTCACGTCGAAGGCTGAACGATTTCGCGCCAATCATCGCTGGAAGGTGCTTGGCATCGGCGTTGCCGCCAATGCCAGTTTCTCCGCAACCTTCGCCGGCATACCGGCGGCGGCGGTGTTTCTGCGGTCGGGCTATCACTTGAGCAATGGCAATCTCGGCCTGGTCGTCGGCCTTCTCGGACTGGGCGTCGCCTTGAGCGAACTGCCCTGGGGCCTGCTCACCGACCGCTGGGGAGATCGCGGCGTGCTGTTGACCGGCCTTGGTGCGACCGCGGCGTGGCTCGCCTTGATGGCGTTGTTCACTCGTGCCCCCAGTGACCTATGTGCCTGGCGTCGCAATGCTGGCCGCGTGCCTTCTGGTCGCCGGCCTGCTCGGCGGCAGCGTCAACGGTTCCAGCGGCCGCGCCATCATGGCCTGGTTCCACGAAGGCGAACGTGGCTTTGCCATGAGCATCAGGCAGACCGCGGTGCCGCTCGGCGGCGGGCTCGGCGCGCTGGTCCTGCCGTCCCTGGCATCGGTGCACGGTTTCGCGGCGGTCTTCGGGCTGCTGGCCGCCATGAACGCCGTCTCTGCGCTGTTTGCCTGGCGGTGGCTGCACCAGCCGCCGGAACTGGACAATGCCGGCAGCATGGCCATGGCAAAGTCGGGCGGTCCGGCGCCGCTGCGCAATGTCGACGTCTGGCGCATCGCCACCGCCATCGGCCTGCTCTGCTTTCCGCAAGTGGCGGTGCTCACCTTCGCCTCCGTCTTCCTGCACGATTTCGCCGGCATGGCCACGCTCACGATCAGCGCCAGCCTTGCCGCGGTGCAGACCGGCGCGATGGTGATGCGCGTCTGGAGCGGCCGCTACACCGACCGCCACGGCAACCGCCGCTCATTCCTGCGGCTCTGCGGCGTGACGAGCGCGTTTGGCTTCGCGGCCGTCGGCCTGCTGGTCCTGGCGGCAGGAGCCACGCCAGACGCCCATGCCGCGTTGATCCCGGCGATCGCCGTGCTGCTGGTCCTTGCCGGCATTTCGGTCTCCGCCTGGCATGGCGTCGCCTACACCGAACTCGCCACGCTTGCCGGCGCCAGCCGCGCCGGAACCGCGCTCGGTCTTGCCAACAGCTTCGTCTTCATCGCCTTCTTCGTGGTGCCGACCGCCATTCCGGCTTTGCTGCTTGTCTGGTCGTGGCCTGGCGTCTGGCTGGTGGGCGCGCTCTGCGCCATGATTGCATGGCCAATTTTCCTGCGGCCGAACTGACGGGTTGCCGGCCGGCAAGCGGCGTCCCATTTCGGGCCGCTTCGGAAAAACACGATCGACCGCGTTAACCCCGCATCAAGGTTAATGCTTCACTTTGGCTCTCCAGTGGCTCAGTGGCGTTTCTGGAGAGTTCCCCGTGCATCGACGTGTCCTGAAGCGGCTGGCCGCCGCCGCCGGTGAGAAAAAACGTTCCTTCGTATCGCCATTGGTCGTCGGGCTCGGCATCTGGATCGGCTTTCCAACCGTCGTCGCCTACCAGGACATGGGCAGCTTGATTTCCGGCCTCGAAGCCTCGGGCACCCGCTGGAACTCTTATGTCGAGCGCTCCGTCGCCGGCTCGGTTCATGCCGCCGAAATGCCTTTCATCGATTCCGTCACCACCGGTTCGCTCTCGGGCTCGGGCGTGCGCCTGCCCGGCGTCGGCAAGGTCTCGTTTCGCGGCAAGGGCAATGTCGCCGGCATCACGCCCGACGAGGACCGCATCATGCGCGCCGACAAGAAGGGCCGCATCATCCAGGTCTCGCCGGTGGCGCCGCCGAAGAACTTCAATGCCGGCTCGATCTTCCAGCGCACCTCCTCGCTGCTGCGGCCGAGCATGGACAGCGGCCTGAAGCTCGCCTTCGCCAAGCCCGGCATCAAGGGCAAGGAAATCCAGATCGCCCAGGCCTTCCACACCAATGTGGACAAGAAGCCCGATCCCGGGGCGCCGGCCATGCTTGCCGCCCTCGTCAACAATGACAGACCGGACGTGCTGGCCACCGCCTATGCCCAGGCCGAACCCGATTACGCCAAGGCCTCGCCCTTCGAAGCGCTGCTGCAGGACGAGGAGCCGAGCAGCGGGCGCTTCATTCCGCCGATGGCCAAGGGCGATCATTCGTGGATCCAGAACCCGCTGCCGGCCAGCGTCTTCTCCACGAAGGAGCAGGCCTGCCTCGCCAACGGCATCTATTTCGAGGCGCGGGGAGAATCCGTGCGCGGCCAGGCCGCCGTCGCGCAGGTCATTCTCAACCGCGTCCGCAATCCGGCCTATCCGAACTCGATTTGCGGCGTCGTCTACCAGAACGACAACTGGCTGAACCGCTGCCAGTTCTCCTTCGCCTGCGACGGCCGCAAGAAGCGCATCGAGAGCCCCGCCCACTACAAGACCGCGCAGGACGTCGCGATGGCGGTCACCGCCGGCAAGATCTTCATTCCCGAAGTCGGCTCATCGACCCATTACTACGCCAACTATGTCCATCCGGGCTGGGCGCGCACGATGCAGAAGATGACCAAGATCGGCCTGCATATCTTCTACCGCACCTATGGCGGCGGCTGGAGCTGAGTCCTTCGGCTTGCCTGTCCCAAACGGACCGCAAAAGGTCCCGGAAGCCGAAATCGGACAGCGGTCGCCGGACGGATTCGGGGCATGTGCCGACCCGATAGTGCCGGGCACGATGTCGCACCTCGCCAAGTGATTGATTTCAATAGAAAAAATACATGGCTTTGAAGTCCCGCCCGTGGCTTGACGGGCGCAAACCCTCTAACTATGTTGCCGGCGACTTTAGAAGCGGACGGACGGTGACGGTCTGACCGGGCAGGGGGGTTACGATGGCCGACAAGAACGGGCCAGACGGAACCGGAGAAACCGGCCGCGGCAGCAAGCACGTGGCCGACATCCGCGACGAAGATCTCGAACGCCGCCGGCGTGAGCTTGGAGCATCGCTTGCGACAAGACGGCCGGATCAGCTCGAGGGGAATGACGGCGCGAAGGCGACGGCCGGATATGGCCAGGCGCTCAAGCTGTCCAGCGAGTTCATCGCCGGGATAGTGGTGGGTGTGGGCCTTGGCTGGTTTCTGGATCGCGTGGCGGGAACCTCGCCATGGGGTCTGGTCGTCGGCTTGTTGCTGGGCTTTGGCGCCGGCGTGCTCAATGTCCTGCGTTCGTCAGGTGTTGTGGCGGAATTCGGAAAAAGCGAGAAGTCGCGCGATCCGAAAGAATGAAATGGCGCGCCGCCAATGGCGCACAAGGACACTTAAGGCCGCTCGCGGTTTTGACGGGGATGTAAATGGCTGCTGACAAGGTCGATCCGATCCACCAGTTCCATATCGTCAAGCTGATTCCGATCAATATCGGCGGCTATGACCTGTCCTTCACCAATTCGGCTCTGTTCATGGTCGCGACCGTGGCCATTGCATCGGCGTTTCTTTACCTCTCGACCGCAAGCCGCAGCCTTGTTCCCGGCCGCCTGCAGTCGGTTTCGGAAATGGCCTACGAGTTCGTCGCGAACATGTTGCGCGATGCAGCCGGAACCCAAGGTATGAAGTTCTTTCCCTTGGTGTTCTCGCTGTTCATGTTCGTGCTTGTTGCCAACCTGCTTGGCCTTTTTCCTTATTTCTTCACCATCACCAGCCACATCATCGTCACCTTCGGCCTGGCCGCGCTGGTGATCGGAACCGTCATCGTCTATGGCTTCATGAAGCACGGTCTGGGCTTCCTCAAGCTTTTCGTGCCGAAGGGCGTGCCCATCCTGATGATGGTGCTTGTCGTTCCGATCGAGGTGATTTCCTTTGTCTCGCGTCCGGTCAGCCTATCGGTTCGTCTGTTCGCCAATATGCTCGCCGGCCACATTACCCTGAAGGTGTTTTCCGGGTTTGTGGTCAGCCTGAGTGCGCTCGGCGCGCTCGGCATTGCGGGATCGATCCTGCCGCTGGCGATGGCTGTGGCGCTGACCGCGCTGGAGTTGCTCGTGGCGCTCTTGCAGGCATATGTGTTCGCCGTGCTCACCTGCATGTACCTGAATGATGCGCTGCATCCTTCGCACTAGATAGAATTTCCGGCATCTTTCGCCGGATGGAATTGCAACGAATTACAGATCCAAAGGAGTTTAAAATGGACGCAGAAGCAGCAAAGTACATCGGCGCCGGTATCGCTTGCCTGGGCATGGGCGGCGCGGGCATTGGCCTCGGCAACATCTTCGGCAGCTACCTGGCGGGCGCCCTGCGCAATCCGTCGGCCGCCGATGGCCAGTTCGGCCGCCTGATTTTCGGCTTCGCCGTGACCGAAGCTCTGGGCATTTTCTCGCTTCTCATCGCGCTTCTCGCCCTGTTCGGCTGAGCCCCTGTTCGGCCAATTATCGGTCGGACGAGCATTGGGAAGAATTGGCTGGCCGCATTCCTGCGGCCATGCCTGATATCAGGGGATAGTCCATGTTCGTGACATCTGCGTTTGCGCAAGAGTCCGCACCCGCCGCTGAAGGCGCCCATACCGGTACGGAAGGCGGCACGCATTCCGGCGCCGGCGTGCCTGCCGAGGCGCACGGCACGTTCCCGCCATTCGATCCGGCGACGTTTCCGTCCCAGCTTCTGTGGCTGGCGATCACGTTCGGGCTGTTCTATCTGTTCCTGAAGAAGGTGGTGATGCCGCGCCTTGGCGGCATCATCGACGTCCGCAGCGATCGCATCACGCAGGACCTCGACCAGGCCGCCAGGCTGAAGGGCGAGGCCGACGCCGCCGTTGCCGCTTACGAGCAGGAACTTGCGGAAGCCAAGGCCAAGGCCAACGCGATAGGCCAGCAGGCCAACGACGCTGCCAAGGCTGAAGCCGAGGCTGCCCGCAAGAAGGTCGAGGCCGCCCTCGACAAGAAGCTCGGCGAGGCCGAGGCCAGCATTGCTTCCATCAAGGCCAACGCCATGAAGGAAGTCGGCACGATTGCCGAGGACACCGCTTCAGCCATCGTCGATGCGCTTGTCGGCGGCAAGACGAGCAAGGCCGAGATCTCGGCTGCGGTCAAATCCGTGGCCCGGTGAGGAGCACATCATGGACGCCACATCTCTCGCAACGCTTTGGGCAACAGTTGCCCTCGTCATTTTCCTCGGCGTTGCCGTTTACATCAAGGTGCCAGGCCTGATCGCCAAGTCGCTCGACGCCCGTGCGACCAAGATCAGCGACGAGCTTGCGGAAGCCCGCCGGTTGCGCGAAGAGGCCCAGCAACTGCTCGGCCAATACCAGAAGAAGCGCAAGGAAGCCGAGCAGGAGGCCGCAGCCATCGTCGCTGCCGCCAAGCGCGAGGCCGACATGCTTGCCGCCGAGGCGCACAAGAAGACCGAAGACTATGTCACCCGTCGCACTGCGCTTGCCGAGCAGAAGATCGGCCAGGCAGAGCGCGAAGCCGTCGCCGAAGTGCGCGCCAGCGCCGTCGACATCGCCGTCGAGGCGGCCCGCACGCTGCTCGCCGGCAAGATCGACGCCAAGGCCGGCGCGGATCTTTTCAAGTCCGCGCTGCAGGACGTGAAGGCCAGGCTGAACTGAGCGGGGTTAACTCGCTGACATCAAGCCGCCCGGGCAACCTGGCGGCTTTTTTGTTGAGCGGCGACGGAGATTGGCGAAGGCGGTGGTGCGCCTGATCTCCCCCCTCGAGGGGGAGATGTCGCCAAAGGCGACAGAGGGGGTCGGTTCGACCAGGCGCGACGCTCTTTCTGCGACCAAGAAGGGCTAGCGCTTCACGCGCGGTGACCCCCTCTGGCCTGCCGGCCATCTCCCCCTCAAGGGGGGAGATTTAGCTGTCCAACCCGACAAACCCTTCTTCCTCAACCACCTCAACCCCACCCAGCCTGAACGGCGCGAATGACGCCCGGTGCAGCCTTGCCACCGGCCCATGCGCTTCGATCGCGGTGCGGTGCCGCACGGTGGCGTAGCCCATATGGACCTCGAACCCGTAGCGCTCGTGATGGCTGCCGCAGCCGCACATCATGCGGTCGCGCATCACCTTGGCGACGATCGAGGCGGCGGCGATCGATTGCGAGCGCTGGTCGCCCTTGATCAGCGCGCGGCCTTCGCAGAGGAGACCCGGCGGCACATCGCGGCCATCGGCCAGCGCCAGCTTTGCCTGGATCGGCAGGCCGGCAAGGGCGCGGCGCATGGCTTCCAGGCTGGCCTTGAGGATATTGCTGCCGTCAATGCCTTCGGCGCTGACCGAGGCCATCGACACGCCGAGCGCTGACCCCAGGATTTTCAGGAACAGCGCCTCGCGCTGCAAATGGTTGAGCCGTTTGGAATCGTCTAGCCCGTCGGGAATGTTGGCGGGATCGAGGATCACCGCCGCCGCCACCACCGGCCCCGCCAGCGGACCGCGGCCGGCCTCGTCCATGCCTGCCACCGGCCAAAGGCCTTCAGCCATCGCCTTCGTCTCGAAGGAGAAGTCGGGCTTTTCGACGATTTCGAAAAGAAGCGGAGAATCGGAACGCGCGCGAGCCATGTTGCGGCGAGGTTCGCATCGGCTCCGATTCTCCGCAAGTCCCTCCAGGGTCGAGTGGGGCAAGACCGGGAGGGCACCGTCTGCAGGCCGGGGGACAGGCCGGACGGGATTCTTGGGTCGCCTGCCAACCACGAGGGCAGGGCAGGCGCTACTTTCAGAGCAGCATCAGCTGCTCGGTCGCCTTGGCGGCGGCTACAAACTGGTCGGTTCGGAGCGTGCGCCGCTCGGCGTTGAGGCCGAGCCGCTTGGCCGTGATCTCGAAGCGCCGGCCGATCTGCCAGGCATAGGGGCCGGCGCCTTTCATCCGCTTGCCCCATTCCGAATCATAGTCCTTGCCGTCGCGCATCGAACGGATCAGCGACATCACGTGCCGGTAGCGGTCGGGATAATGGCGCAGCAGCCAGTCCTTGAAGATCGGCGCCACCTCGAGCGGCAGGCGCAGGATCACATAGCCGGCCTCGCGGGCGCCTGCGGCGCGTGCCGAATCGAGGATACGCTCCATCTCCTGGTCGGTCAGGCCGGGGATGATCGGCGCCACCATGACAGAGGCCGGGATGCCGGCATCGGAAAGCTGCCGGATCGCCTCGAGGCGCTTGGTCGGCGTCGACGCGCGTGGCTCCATGGTGCGCGCCAGCATGCGGTCCATCGTCGTCACCGACAGCGCCACCTTGGCCAGCCCGCGTTCGGCCATGCGCGACAAGATGTCGATGTCGCGCGTCACCAGATGGGATTTGGTGACGATGCCGACCGGATGGCCGCGCGCCTCCAGCACTTCGAGGATCTCGCGCATAATCCGGTATTGTTTCTCGATCGGCTGGTAGGGATCGGTGTTGGTGCCGATGGCGATGGTGCGCGGCTGATAGCCATCCTTCGACAGTTCCTTGTCGAGCAGCCGCGCCGCATCCGGCTTGGCAAACAGCTTCGCTTCGAAATCCAGCCCCGGCGACAGGCCCATGAAGGAATGCGTCGGCCGGGCGAAACAATAGACGCAGCCATGCTCGCAGCCGCGATAGGGGTTGATCGAGCGGTCGAAGGAAATGTCGGGCGATTCGTTGCGGGTGATGATGGTGCGCGGCTTCTCGACCTGCACTTCGGTCTTGAACGGCGGCAATTCCTCCAGCGAATTCCAGCCGTCGTCGAACACATGCCGGCTGACCGGCTCGAACCGGCCGGACGGGTTGATGCCCGCGGAACGGCCGCGGTTGCGATCCGGACGGACGCGCATGCCGCTCTGTTCGATCATCGCATTGGCCATCTCGGCTCGCCCTGCTCCGAAAGCAGCAATGTCCGCACGCACGATATGTTCCATTTTGGCCCTTTCCCAAGGACTGTCGGCTGGCTGTCGAATCGCTCTGTTCATGAAAATAATCCTATTTCGCTGATGAGAACAAAGCAAGAACTTTTTCGTTGGGCCATGCAAAACTGGCGCTGCGCCGGGCTTTCCGCTATTCGGCTAAAAATGCTCAGCGTTCTCATCGAAACCCGGGATGACGAAGAAGGCCTTGCCCGCACGCTCGCCTCGTTGATCGGCGGCGCGGTCGAGGGCGTGGTGCGCGATGTCATCGTCTGCGACACCGGCTCGACCGACCAGACGCATCGGGTTGCCGATCATGCCGGCTGCCACTTCGTGGCCGGCGGCATTGCCGCGGGAATCAGGCAGGCGAAGGGTGACTGGCTGCTGTTTCTGGAACCCGGCGCAAGGCTGGCGGAGGGCTGGATCGACGACGTTGTCGCTCACACGGCGCGCCAAACCATGCCGGCGCGCTTTTGCCGTGCGCGCGGCAGCCGCACGCCGTTCCTGTCACGGGTGTTTTCGGGCAACCGGGCGCTGGCCGAAGGGCTGGTCATCAGCAAGCGCCAGGCCGCTGCCCTGTCGAAGAACGCGCACAGCGCCGAAGCCCTTGCGCGCGGTCTCGCCACCAGGCGGCTCGACGCCGAAATTTGGCTGGCGCCGAAGAAGTGATGTTTCTCCCTTTTCCCGTTCCCAGGGAGAAGGGTGCCCGAAGGGCGGATGAGGGGCAGCGTCGGCGTCTCATCCGCATTGGCACGGTCGCAGCACCATCCCTCTTTTTCGCCGCAAAAAGCTATTGTGCATTGCACAAAAGCTGACGCGGGATTAGCATTCCGTTGATGCGGGATATCGGGGTTTGGGTAGTGCCGGAGCGGTAAGCAAGCGCCGCGTCGTCGTTGCTGCCGTTCATATCTGAGGACCCCGATGAACCTTTCGTCCCCTGACAAATCCGGCGCCCCCAGCCTGGAAGCCATTGCCCGCAACGGCAGCCTGCTCCGCCGCGTTGCGGTGCGTATTCCGACCTATCTCTCCGACCTGCGCGAAAATCCCGCATGGCTGCCGATGTTCGTGCTTGCCCGCACCATGCCGGCGCGCAAGCTGCACTGGCTTGGCGCCAAAGCCGCGCGCCCCGCGCAGAGTGCCGGAGCTACGATGTTCAGGGGCGTCGACCTCAAGTCGATCCTCGCGGCGCTGCGCACCGATGGCCTGTTCTCCGGACTGGTCCTTCCGCAGGCAATCCACGAAGAGATCGCCAGCTTTGCTCAGAGCACGCCGTGCTTCGGCAATTTCGACCGCCGGCTCGAATTCATGCCCGGAGAACACGCAGAAGCCGAGAAGCGGTTCGGCCGCTCTTTGCTCAGCGGACACTATTTCGAGCGCATCCTCGGCTGCAAGGCGGCACTCGCCATCCAGAACGACCCGCTGCTGCTCGACATCGCCCAGCACTATCTGGGCGGGCAGGCGAAGCTGATCACCACGCGTGTCTGGTGGAGCTTTCCGACAGGCGAGGCTTCCGACGCCGACAAGAACCTTGCCTCGCTAGGCAAATATCATTTCGATCTCGACGACTGGCGGATGCTGAAATTCTTCTTCTATCTCAAGCCCTGCGATGCCGGCACCGGCCCGCACGTCTATGTCAAAGGCAGCCACAACAGGCGCAGCCTCAAGCACCAGTTGACGCTGCTGGTCGGCCATCCGGCGCAAGACGTGCTCAAGGTCTATGGCGACGACAGCCCGGTCACGCTGACCGGCGAGGCCGGCCTCGGCTTCGTCGAGGACCCGTTCGGCTTCCACATGGGCACCGTGCCGTCCACCACGCCACGGCTGATGATGGAGGTCGGCTTCGGCGTCTCGCCGCCCTCGCGCCGCCGCTTCCACGGCGAACCGGTCATCCGCTGAGGCCGGAGCGGATCTCGACCGGCATCCAGCGCGCTTGCCGCCGGGCAATGCGACCCTCTTTTTTCTCGGCAGCATAGTCCATCGGGACCGGCTCGCGGTTGAACCGCGGCCGGTCATCCAGCGCATTGACGATGACGATCGCTCTCGGGTCGCCGTCTGTGGTCACAGCAGCGACATAGACGCCGCAGTCGCGGCAGATGAGATAGTCGGCGGTGCGCAATCCGAACCGGTATCGGTGCAGCCGCGCCTCGTCCTCGACCGATACGATCAATCGGCCCTGCGGATCGGCGGCGGCGCGCGAACCATGCTTGACGCAGAACGCGCACTGGCAGGCGCGGATCTCCATCTCGGCCGGCTCAATTCCGGTTTCGAAGGTCAGGTGGATGTTGCCGCAATGGCAGCCGCCGCGATACGCAGTCATGGCATCTTTCCGCCTCAAGGACCTAGTGGCAGATTACCCGCCTGGCGGCCTTCAGGAAATGATCCTTTCGCAGGCGCAACGGCCATTCTGCCTGACGAGGCAGCGCTTGGCCGGAACTTTGCCTTGGTTTACGAGGCGGCCTTGCCGCGCCGCAAATGCTCGTCCAGGCGCGGCATGATCTCGACGAAGTTGCAGGGCATGTGGCGGTAGTCGAACTGCGGCTTCAGGATGCCGTCCCAGGCGTCCTTGCAGGCGCCGGGCGAGCCCGGCAGCACGAAGACGAAGGTGGCGTTGACGACGCCGCCCGTCGCCCGGCTCTGCACTGTCGAGGTGCCGATCTTGTCGTAGGAAATGCGGTGGAACACTTCGGAAAAGCCGTCCATGCGCTTCTCGAAGATCGGCTCCAGCGCCTCCGGCGTCACGTCGCGGCCGGTGAAGCCGGTGCCGCCGGTGGTGATGACGACGTCGATCTCCTTGTCGCGCGACCAGCCCAGCACTTTGTCGCGGATTTTCTCCCGGTCGTCAGTGACGATGTCGCGCGCGGCCAGGACATGGCCGGCCTCGACGATGCGATCGGCCAGCGTCCGCCCTGATTTGTCGTCGGCAAGGCTGCGCGTATCGGACACCGTCAGCACCGCGATGCGCACCGGGATGAACGGGCGGCTCTCGTCAATTTTGGCCATCGGCCCCCTCCGAAGCGATGCTTCGTGTCGCGGCGACAAACCACTCCGGTTCGCGGCTGCGAATCTCGGCGGCGGCGCGCTTGGCGACATTGCCGGTCTCGAACAGCCCGAAGCATGTGGCGCCGGAGCCCGACATGCGCGAAAATCCCGATCCGGCCCGGTTCAGCAGGGAAACCGCTCGGCCGATGGGCGGCTGGATCGCCTGCGCCGCCGATTCGAGATCGTTGCGGGTGATCTCCAGCCAGTTGCGGACGCTGTGGAAGTCAAATGCACGCGGCAGCGGCGGCAATCCCTCATTGTCGCGTTTCTCAAGTGCGTTGAACACATCAGGCGTCGAGACGGCGACGCCGGGATTGACCAGCACCAAAGCGAGCGCCGGAAAATCCGGCACCAGCGACAGCTCGTCGCCGACGCCACGCGCAACCAGCGGTTTTGCCGCAAGACACATCGGCACGTCGGCGCCGAGCGTGAGACCGATCCGCGCCAGTTCGGCCTCGCCGATGTCGAGACCCCAGGTCCGGACAAGACCCTGCAATACCGCCGCCGCGTCGCTCGAGCCGCCGCCGACACCGGATGCGACCGGCAGGTTCTTTTCCAGCCGGATGGCAACCGGCGGCGTGCTCTGCTGGCCGGCCTGCCTGCGCAGCGCCTCGCGCGCCTTCACCACCAGATTGCTGTCGTCGATCGGCACGGAAGTCGCGTAACGGCCCGATACGGAGAACCGGTCGGCGTCGGCAGGCTCGATCTCGACCCTGTCGCCGAAGCGGGTGAAAACGACCAGGCTCTCGAGCAGATGGTAGCCGTCGGCGCGCTTGCCGGTGACGTGCAGCGCCAGATTTATCTTGGCGGGCGCAAGCCACGTCCGGGCTGCGGCATCCAAACTGTCGGCTGCTGACGGGATGATGCTCAGTCCTTGGCCAGGCGGTATTCGCCGGTCTTGGGATCCTGGACCAGCGTGCCGTTGGTGCCGTTGGCTGCCTGCTTTTCGGTGCGCCGCACCTTGGCGGTCACACGTTCGGCCTCGCGGACGAAGGTGCGGTAGCCGAAATAAGCGGCTGCGCCGACAACTGCGAAGAAAATGATCTGTGGCATTTCAAAGCTCCTCCCTCGCAAGACGGCAAGGCAGACTGTCAAGCCCTTATGCTAGACGCTTTCCCCGCTTTTTCAAAGCCCGAAGCGCGCCCACAATGCGCGCTCTTCCGCCGCATCGATCACGCCGCTTGCGGCGGCGGCGGCAATATCGGGCGCTGAAAAGTTCGAGCCGAACAGGCCGATGCGGCCAAACAGGCCACGCGGCGCGGTGACCAGCCTGAGCTGGGTTTTCGCGCCGAAGCGGGTTTTCAGTACCGTGCGCATGTCGCTCAACGCATCGACGAGGCCAAGCTCCAGCCCTTTCTTGCCGGTCCAGAACAGGCCGGTGAACAGGTCCGGATCGTCCTTCAGCTTGGTGCCACGGCGTTCCCTGACCAGGTCGATGAAGGTCTCGTGCACTTCCAGCTGCAGCGCCTTCAGGCGCTCGACGTCTTCCCTCTTCTCCGGCTTGAACGGGTCGAGCACCGCCTTGTTCTGGCCGGCGGTGTGGACACGGCGCTCGACACCGATCTTCTTCATCAACTCGGGAAAGCCGAACGAGGCCGAGACGACGCCGATCGAACCGACGATGGAGGACGGATCGGCAAAGATCTCGTCGCCTGCGACCGCGATCATGTAGCCGCCCGAGGCCGCCACATCCTCGACGAAGACCAGCACCTTCTTGTTCTTCTCGACCGCGAGGTCACGGATGCGCTTGAAGATCAGCCGCGACTGCACCGGCGAGCCGCCAGGCGAATTGATCGAAATGGCGACGGCGGGCGCATCGAACAGGAACGCCTTTTCGATGAGGGCGGCGGTGGACGCCAAGGACAGGCTCGGCCGGAACGGGCCGCCGCCGGCCATGATGGTGCCATGCAGCCTGATGACGGGAATGGTGACGACGCTAGATCGCCAGGATTTCGGCAGCAGGCGGTTGAAAAGGCGGTTCACGAGGTGGCTGTCTCCAAATGGCTTCAACGCATGTAGGGATTTGCCGGTCAACGGCAATGCTGCAATCCATCTCAGCCAACTGTGTGCCGGTTTTGCGGCAACGACACTGACGGGCCTAAATCAATCGCCAAACAGCGACGCCAGTCCGTTGTTGATCATCTCGGTTCGTTCCGACGGGCCGTCGCCCGTTTGCCCATGCAGCATCAAAGGCGGGCGGATCGACAGCTTGCCGCGCGCGCCGAGCGCTGCCCTGACGACAATGCGGATTGCGGCTGCTTCCGGGCGCGGATGCACGGCCAGCATCTCGGCGTCGCCGAAGCGGCCCGACAGCGCATGGAGGAGGTCGCCAAGCTGTTCCGGCCGCGCAATGACGGCCAGGCCCCCGCGCGGCTTGGCGACGGCAGCCGCACTCCGGATCCAGCTTTCGAACAGCCCGTCGTCCATGACATGCGCCTGCCGCCGCAGCGGATCTGGCGTGGCGCGGTCTTGCGCCGCGTTGAAGGGCGGGTTCATGATGACGAAATCGAAGGAATTGTCGGCGAGGCCGGCTTGCGTCCGCGCCCGGCCCGACAGCGTGACGTCGGCGGTCAGCACCGAGGCGCGATTGCCGAGATGCGCATTGCCGGGATGGGCGAGCGTGGTTGTGGCGAAGCCTGCCATCTCGGCCGACCGTTCGACGAGCACGACCTGCGCCTCTGGGCAGCGCGACAGCACGGCGAGACCCGCCGCACCGGCGCCGGCGCCGAAATCAGCGAGGCGTCCAGAAAAGCCGGATGAAACTGCTGCCGCCAGCATCATGGCATCCATCCCGGCGCGATGCCCTGTCCTGGGCTGGACAAGCCAGAAGCGGCCGCGATGGAAGGCATCGACCGTATGGGCCGGCGTATCGGTGGTAAGCGCGCTCGCTTCAGCCATTATGTCTGGCGGATTTCGTTCTCGATGCCGGCGTCTTTCAAGATGCGCCGCGCCTGATCGGCCTGGTCGGCATCGACCATCACGCGCTTCTGGAAAAGACCGATCGACCCTTCGAGAATGCTCATGTTCTGGTCGGCGACGAAGCAGGCAATCCCGGCATCGCGCATCAGCGATTCGACGAAGGAGATGATCACGGCATCGTTGGTGCGCACGAGTTCTATCATCGGACGAAGTTCGCAGGTTGCAGCGTTGATGTAAACGCCGGAGCATGGCGCCGAAAAGTGTGGAGCGGTTTTCGGGCAACGGCATGCGGTCGCTAAGGTTGACACGCCGTCACCGCATCCGCGCCAATTCGCCTCTTGCCGTGCCCGTATGTGCCGCCCTAGAGTCCCAGGCGGGACCAGGGTGCCGTCGCACGCGTGATCAAAGACGGGAGTGTTTGTTGGTGGGTGTCGTTCTCAACATCGAAAACGGGAAGCGGGAACCCGCCTCCATCAAGGATCTCATCGACCTGACAGCAGCCGATATGGGGCGCGTCAACAAACTGATCCTGTCCAAGGCCGGCTCCGACGTCGAGATGATCCCGGAGGTCGCCAATCATCTGATCTCGTCGGGCGGCAAAAGGCTGCGTCCCATGCTGACGCTCGCGGCGGCCCAGATGTTCGGCTATTCCGGCGAGGGCCACGTCAAGCTCGCCACCGCGGTCGAGTTCATGCACACCGCCACGCTGCTCCATGACGACGTCGTCGACGAGAGCGGCATGCGGCGCGGCAAAAAGACTGCCCGCATGATCTGGGGCAACCAGGCGAGCGTGCTGGTCGGCGATTTCCTGCTCGGCCAGGCTTTTCGCATGATGGTCGATGTCGGTTCGCTGGAAGCGCTCGACATCCTGTCCAGCGCCGCCTCGATCATCGCCGAGGGCGAGGTGATGCAGCTGGCGGCAGCCAAGAACCTGGATACCACCGAGGACGAGCATTTCGCCGTCATCAAGGCCAAGACCGCGGCGCTGTTCTCGGCTGCCGCCGAGGTCGGTCCGGTCATCGCATCGGCGACGCGCAACGATCGCGCCGCATTGCGCTCCTACGGCATGAATCTCGGCCTTGCCTTCCAGCTCATCGACGATGCGCTGGATTATGGCGGCTCCAGCCAGGAGCTGGGCAAGAATGTCGGCGACGATTTCCGCGAAGGCAAGGTTACGCTGCCGGTCATCCTCGCCTACCGGCGCGGCACCAAGGCCGAGCGCACCTTCTGGAAGCGCGCCATCGAGGACAATGTCACCGACGATGCCGGCCTGGAAAAGGCGATCGGCCTGATGACCCGCCATGGCGCCATTGCCGACACCATCGGCCGCGCCCGCCATTTCGGCGAGATCGCCCGCGACGCGCTGGCGCCGCTGGAAGCGACGCCGCAGAAATCGGCGCTGATCGACGTCATCGACTTCTGCATCAGCCGGGTGAACTGACCCGCGCCTGGCGCCAAAGCAAGTTTGCATGCAAAATCGGGCAATCACCGCTCGACAATCGGCAGCAGTGCAAATTATCTATAAAACATGGCAAAGACCGCAGACGACACCATCGCCGTGCGCATCAGCAAGGTGCTGGCGGATCGCATCATATCGGGCGCGATCGAACCGGGCGCCCGGCTGCGGCAGGATCACATCGCCGAGGAATTCCAGACCAGCCATGTCCCGGTGCGCGAAGCCTTCCGGCGCCTGGAGGCGCAAGGGCTGGCGGCCAGTGAGCCCAGGCGGGGCGTGCGCGTCGCCGCTTTCGATCTCGGCGAGGTAAGGGAAGTCGCCGAAATGCGGGCAGCCCTCGAAGTGCTGGCGCTGCGCCATGCCGCGCCGCATCTGACGGCTTCCATTCTCGACCGTGCCGAGGAAGCCACCAAGGCCGGCGACAAATCCCGCGATGTCCGCTCTTGGGAAGAAGCCAACCGCACCTTCCACCGGCTGATCCTGGCGCCCTGCGGCATGCCGCGGCTCATCGCCACCATCGACGATTTGCACGCCGCAAGCGCCCGCTTCCTGTTCGCCGCATGGCGCTCGGAATGGGAAATCCGCACCGACCAGGATCATCGCGCGATCCTGAGCGCGCTGCGGCAGGGCAATACCGAATCGGCCGCCGCCACGCTTGGCCGGCACGTGCAGTGGATCGGCCAGAAACCGGTCAAGACCGCGTCGGGCAAGATGCGCGAAGCGTTTGCCATCGTCGGGTAGGGACGAAGGGACAAGTCGTCGGATTCCGCGCGTAGCGATCCTTCACACCCCCCTCTGTCCTGCCGGACATCTCCCCCGCAAGGGGGGAGATCAACAGCTTTGCCGTTGCGTTAGTCCTGCAACGTCGGCCATTGGCGAAAGCAAAGGTGACATCCGATCTCCCCACTTGCGGGGGAGATGGCCGGCAGGCCAGAGGGGGGTGCTGTCCCGCCAGCCTTTCCAAATGTCCTTTATTCGACACGCAAGCCCAAGCCTTTTTAGGGGTGAGGGTTGCCATTCCCGCGCAAATATGGATTCGATAATAGATCGAACAACAAAATTATCTATAATTTCAAACCAGCTAGGAAGCACCATGACCTACATCGCCTTTTCGCCGTCCAAGCCGTCCTTCAGCCCGTTGCGCCTGCAAACCCGCTCGCATAGCTGGCAGGCCGCGGCCGTCGCCCTCGGTACGCTGTTTCTGGCGCTGTTGTCCCAGATCGAGGTGCCGATGGTGCCGGTGCCGGTCACCATGCAGACCTTCGCCGTGACGCTGGTCGGCGCACTTTATGGCTGGCGGCTTGGCGCCATGACCATCATCGCCTGGCTCGCCGAGGGCGCCGTGGGCTTTCCTGTCCTGTCCGGAGGGGCAGCGGGCGCGTCGTATTTCGTCGGGGCAACGGGCGGTTATCTCTTCGCCTTCCCGGTCGTCGGCGCGCTGGTCGGCTGGCTGGCCGAACGCGGCTGGAACGGCAACCGCGTGCTGCTCGCCTTCGCCGGCATGGTCCTCGGCAACCTCGCCTGCCTGGTTCTCGGCACGGCCTGGCTCGCCGTCATGATCGGCCTCGAACAGGCCATCACCTTCGGCTTCTTGCCCTTCCTCGTCGGCGGCCTGCTGAAATCGGCGCTCGGCGCCGCGACGCTCAAGCTGTTTTCCGGTAAGGCGGACCCGGCAGGAGCATGATCCCGAAAAGTGGAGTCCGGCTTTCGGAAGAGATCATGCTCAAACAAAAAGATGGAGCCCCATCCCGATATCTTCGGGATGGAACAGGCTCCGCAACCGCGTCCTAAGACCGATGACCGTCAGGCTGCGCTCCCACCATCTGCTTTGCCTGCTGACCTATGTCGGCAAGGGCTACAGCGCAGCCTTCGTCGCCAACTATGACGTGATCGCGAAACGTCTGGGCCGGGGCGAGGATATTCTGATCGTCTCCGGCCCCGACGACATCTGTCGGCCGCTGCTCGGCGAGGCCGAGCCCCACTGCTTGCGCGAAAGCGCCGCAGGCCGGGACGAGCTGGCAGCACGCGATGTCGGCAAGCTGCTGGCCCGGCCCATCGAGGCGGGCGTCCGTCTCAGCCTCGACGCGGCAACGCTTGCCGCCTTGCGCGCGGCCTTTTCAGCCGGCGTGACGCGTGAGGCCTGCCAGGGTTGCGAGTGGGCCGGCCTGTGCAGCACGATAGCGGCAGGCGGATATCGCGATGTCAGGCTGTAGCTCCCAACCCCGATCTGCTATTGTCGGAACCGACAGTGTCTGCGTCGCCATGGTTTGTTAATCGGGTGACCCGATTGTGAATTCGGCCCGGATTGAAGCCTGACCCCAAAAAGGCCATGCTTTGTCAGGAAACATCGAGTCTATGGCTTCTCCGCGCCGACGCGGGATGGCGCTTGGCTGAAAGGGATACGATGCGGCAAGGACGTGCGCGCTGGCTCGCGGGGCTGGCAATTGTGGCAGGAATGGCGATTTCTCCGCTGCCTGCCTACGCCAAGGAATCGACCGGCCCGGTCAAGATCACCTCCTTCTCGGGCGCCTATCTCGCCGCCCGCATCGCCGAAGGCGACAACGACCTCGACAATGCCATCGCTTATTACAAGCAGGCGCTCGCCTTCAATCCCGGCGACACCTCGCTGCAGCAAAGCCTGATGCTGTCGCTGATCGCGCAAGGCCGCTTCGAGGAATCGCTGGTCTATGCCGACAAGCTCAAGGCAGTTCCCGACGTCGAGCGCTTCTCGCGTCTGGCTCTGGCGGTCGATTCCTTCCACAAGAAGGATTTCACCAAGGCGCAGTACTGGCTCAAGCTGTCGCTCGAATCCGATCTCGACCGGCTGATTTCCGGCGTCATGTCCGGCTGGGCACAAGAGGGCGCCGGCGACCCCACCGGGGCGATGGCCTCGATCGACAAACTGCAGGGGCCTGACTGGTTCGGCCTGTTCAAGTCCTTCCACCGCGCGCTGATCGCCGATGCCGCAGGCCTGTCGGACAAGGCCGACGCGCTTTATGACGCGACCCTGACCGACGTCACGGCCGGCGGTGCCGCGCCCGAGACATGGATGCGCAACGCCCAGGCCTACGCGTCTTTCCTGGCGCGCAAGGGAAACAAGAACAAGGCGCTCTACGTGCTCGACAAGGCCGAGGCGTTCGCGCCCGGCAAGCTCGACATCCAGGCGCTTCGCGACAGGATCAGCAAGGGCGACAAGATCGAGCCCTTCGTCGCCAGTCCCTCCGAAGGCGCCGCTGAAATCCTGCTCGACCTCGCCATCGCGCTCAATCGCGGCGGCGGCGAGCCGTTCGTGCGCCTCTATCTGCAATATGCGCTCGCGCTCAAGCCCGACAGCGACGCCGCTTTGGTGCAGCTTGCCGCCGTTGCGGAGCAGCTGAAGGACGGCGAAGGCGCCATTGCGCTCTATAGCCGCATTCCAGCCTCCTCGCCGCTGAAGGAGCTTTCCGACCTGCAGCTCGGCCTCAACCTTGCCGATCTCAACCGTCACGACGAGGCTATCGCCCATCTCAAGGCATTCGTCGAAGCTCACCCCGATGACATGCGCGCCTATCTGGCGCTGGGCGGGGTCTATGCCTCGAAGGAGGATTTCCGCTCCGCCGCCACTCTCTACGACAAGGCGGTCGCGGTGCTGAAGACGCCGACCAATGCCAACTGGAACATCTACTATCAGCGCGGCATCGCCTATGAGCGGCTGAAGGAATGGCCCAAGGCCGAACCGAACTTCCTCAAGGCGCTGGAACTGTTCCCCGACCAGCCGCAGGTGCTGAACTATCTCGGCTATTCCTGGGTCGACATGAACATGAACCTCAAGGAAGGCCTGGCGATGATCCAGAAGGCCGTCGACCTCAGGCCGAGCGACGGCTACATCGTCGATTCGCTGGGCTGGGCCTATTTCCGCATGGGCCGGTTCGACGACGCCGTGCGCGAAATGGAGCGCGCCGTGTCGCTCAAGCCGGAAGATCCGGTGCTCAACGACCATCTCGGCGATGCCTATTGGCGCGTCGGCCGCAAGCTCGAAGCCACATTCCAGTGGAACCAGGCGCGCGACCTGAAGCCGGATCCCGATGTGCTTGCCATTTTGCAGCAGAAGCTGATGAAGGGCCTGCCGCCGATCGAATCCAACACGGCGCAGGAAACCCCGAAAGTCAAGCCGGCCACCCCGCCAGCGCCGAAGGGGTGATCGGGCCATACTTCTGATGAAACGGGGCTCGCTGAGCCCCGTTTTTGTTTCGGCTTGGCGTCTTAGAGCAATTCCAGGAAAAGTGTGCGCGGTTTTCCGCTCGGAATTGCGACAGAAACAAAGAGATAGAGACGCCCTATCGCGATCGTCATCCTATGGCGGAGCAAGGAGCGAAGCGACGCGGCGCAGACCCAGCGTTGGCGCTCATTCTAGAACAGCTTTCGGTAGACGACGAACCCCGAGAGATCGCCGATCTTGTCGTAGAGCTTCATCGCCGTGTGGTTGGTTTCGTGTGTCAGCCAGTAGACGCGGCTGGAGCCTGCGGTTTGCGCCCTGGTATAGACGTCTTCGATCAGTGCCCGGCCGACGCCCTTGCCGCGCGACGCCTCATTGGTGAAGAGATCCTGCAGATAGCAGTTCGGCGAAATCGCCGTCGTGGTGCGGTGGTAGAGATAGTGGACAAGGCCGAGAAGCTTGCCTTCGCTCTCGGCGACCAGCGCATGCATCGGCTCATAGGCATCGAAGAAGCGCGACCATGTCATTGCAGTGATGTCACCGGGCAGGGCGGTCTCGCCCGAGCGGCCGTAAAACGCATTGTAGCCGTCCCACAGCGGCAGCCATTGCTCGTAATCCTCTCGGGTGACGGGGCGTACGGTGAGCTGGCCTTGCATGGCTGAACCTCTGTCGTTGAAGCTGGGCGAGCAAACGGCAACCGGCACCGTCCGGCAATGGGCCAGTCCGAAGCAAAGCGTTCAACCTCTCATCAAGGCGGCGATAGGCGCTGCCTTGACGCTAGCCGGCCCGGCAACTAGGGAATGGCATCATTTCAGCGCTTTCCGAGGCCGCCGTGACGTCAGACAGTCCAGCCCATATACATCCCAGCCGCTCGTTCCAGGGGCTGATCCTGACCCTGCACAATTACTGGGCCGCCTATGGCTGCGTCATCCTGCAGCCTTACGACATGGAAGTCGGCGCCGGCACCTTCCATCCGGCCACCACGCTGCGCGCGCTCGGGCCCAAGGGCTGGAACGCCGCCTACGTCCAGCCCTCGCGCCGGCCGAAAGACGGCCGCTATGGCGAAAACCCCAACCGGCTGCAGCATTATTACCAGTACCAGGTGATCCTGAAGCCCAATCCGCCGAACCTGCAGGAGCTCTATCTCGGCTCGCTCAAGGCGATCGGCGTCGATCCGCTGCTGCACGACATCCGCTTCGTCGAGGACGACTGGGCAAGCCCGACGCTGGGCGCCTGGGGGCTTGGCTGGGAGTGCTGGTGCGACGGCATGGAAGTCTCGCAGTTCACCTATTTCCAGCAGGTCTGCGGCATCGAATGCGCGCCGGTGGCGGGAGAACTGACCTACGGCCTGGAGCGGCTGGCCATGTATGTGCAGCGCGTCGACAATGTCTACGACCTCAACTTCAACGGGCGCGAAGGTGCTGAAAAAGTCACCTATGGCGAGGTCTTCCTCCAGGCCGAGCAGGAATATTCCAGGCACAATTTCGAATATGCCAACACCGCCATGCTGCTCAGGCATTTCGAGGACGCCGAAGCCGAATGCAAGGCGCTGCTCGCGGCCGGCGCCCCGGCTTCGAACGACAATCTGCCGATGCACCGCATGGTCTTCCCGGCCTATGACCAGTGCATCAAGGCCAGCCACGTCTTCAACCTGCTCGATGCGCGCGGCGTGATTTCGGTGACTGAGCGGCAGAGCTACATCCTGCGGGTGCGCAATCTGGCGAAAGCCTGCGGCGAGGCATTTTTGCAGACCCGGGCCGGCGGGCTCGCCGCCTGAGGCTCACTTCATCATTTCGAGGGAAATGTTGATTGGGGCCAACATCGGGCCAGTCGACCCCGCCATGGTCCGCATAGCCTGCCGTACGCCCGGCATCGAGAAGGCGCCATGCACCTGCGCGGCGAAACAGGCGCTAAGCGCGATGATCTGGAGAAGTCTCGATGCCGTTTTCATGGTCGTTCAGCCAATAGGTCCCTGCCTGAGCGTTGGTCGCTTCAGCGCTGCGTTTGGTTCATGGAAATCTTTGATCCAAGGACGGGCGGGCTGGTTGCGGCCCGACAGGGGCGGTCAAATTTCTGGAAACAGCGGTCAGCCGAGTTGCTATGCCCTCTTACCTCCCCCTAGATGGGGGAGGTCGCCGCGAAGCGGCGGGTGGGGGTGACAGCGCGACGTTCCATGCCAAAACTCGATCGATTCAAGCTGCAGTCTGCGCAAAGGCTTCGCGCGGCGATGACCGACGAGGAACGCATCCTGTGGCGGCATCTGTGGCGCATTCCAGTAGAAGGCACTCATTTTCGCAGGCAGGCGTCGGTAGGCGTTTACTTCCCTGATTTCATCTCCCACCGGCTGAAGCTGATCATTGAGGTGGACGGTGTCCATCACAGCTTCGATGGCCAACAGCACCATGACGAACGTCGAACGAAATGGTTTGAGAGCCAGGGTTATCGAGTCATCCGCTTCTGGAACCATGAAATCAAAAACGAACTGGATTCCGTGCTCGATACGATCTATGCGGCGGTGGAAGAACGAAAATCACACCTGCGTTTGCGCGATGGTGCCGAAGGTATCGGCGGCTGAGAGGTCGCCACCCCACCCCGGCGCTGCGCGCCGACCCTCCCCATCGAGGGGAGGGTGGGAGCCTAACTATGCCTGATCTGCTTCTAGAACTCCGCTCGGAAGAGATTCCGGCCCAGCCGCGCAACCGCAGCGCCGGAGGCGCGAGGACGCGCAAGCAGGAAGAAGGCATGCGGGTGGAGAAACTCTGATGCCTGATCTTTTGCTAGAACTTCGCTCCGAGGAAATCCCCGCCCGGCCGCGCAACCGCAGCGCCGGAGGCGCGAGGACGCGCAATCAGGGAGAAGGCATGCGGGTGGAGAAACTCTGATGCCGGATTTGTTGCTGGAACTCCGCTCCGAGGAAATCCCCGCCCGTATGCAGCGCAAGGCGGCGGGCGATCTCAGGAAGATGCTGACCGACGGTCTGGTCGAGGCGGGTCTGACCTATGACGCCGCGCGCGAATACTGGACGCCGCGGCGCCTGGCGCTCGATGTCAGGGGCCTGACCGCGCGCTCGAAGGATATCCACGAGGAGATCAAGGGGCCGTCGACGACGGCGCCGGAACAGGCGGTGCAGGGCTTTCTGCGCAAGGCAGGTCTTGCCTCGGCTGCCGAGGCGCATGTCCATTCCGATCCGAAGAAGGGCGATTTCTACGTCGCCCATATTTCGAAGCCGGGCAGGGCGGCGGAAGAAATCATCGCCGAACTGGTGCCGGCCATCATTCGCGGCTTCCCCTGGCCGACATCGATGCGATGGGGGCCGGCTTCGGCGAAGCCCGGTTCGCTGCGCTGGGTGCGGCCGCTGCAGACGATTCTGTGCACCTTCGGGCCGGAGACCGAGGAGCCGGTGGTGGTCGATTTCGAGATCGATGGCATCCGCTCGGGCAATATCACCTACGGCCATCGTTTCATGGCGCCGGGTGAAATCACCGTGCGTCGCTTCGACGATTACGTGACCAAGCTGGAAGCAGCCAAGGTCGTGCTCGACGGCGACCGGCGCAAGGAGATCATCCTTGCCGACGCCCGCAACCTCGCCTTCGCCAACGGGCTCGATCTGGTCGAGGACGAAGGGCTGCTGGAGGAAGTGTCGGGCCTGGTCGAATGGCCGGTGGTGCTGATGGGCGAATTCGAGCAGGCCTTTCTTGCCATTCCGCCCGAGGTGGTGCGGCTGACCATTCGCGCCAATCAGAAATGCTTTGTCACCCGTCCGCAAGGCGACGGCGAAAACCTTTCCAACCGCTTCATCCTCACCGCCAACATCGAGGCGAAGGATGGCGGCAAGGAGATCGCGCACGGCAACGGCAAGGTGGTGCGCGCGCGCCTGTCGGATGCGCTGTACTTCTGGCGGACCGACCAGGGCGATCTGCCCGATCTGGGAGAGCTCGAGGCATCGGCAAAAAAGTTCGGGCTCGATCTGAAAAAGCCGCTTGACCAGCGCATGGCCCGCCTCGACCATCTCAACGTCACCTTCCACGCCAAGCTCGGCACGCAAGGCGAGCGGGTAGAGCGGATCAAGCGGCTGGCGCAAGAGATCGCGCCGACAGTGGCGCAGTCCATCTCCCCCCTCGAGGGGGAGATGGCCGGCAGGCCAGAGGGGGTCGCTCCGGCCGCCGCGACGCCGTCCGGTCTCTCGAAGAAAGAGGGAGTTGGCGCTCCACGCGAGACGACCCCCTCTGTCGCCTTCGGCGACATCTCCCCCTCAAGGGGGGAGATTGCCGCGCTCGCCGGGCGTTCGTCGGTGCTCGCCAAGGCCGATCTCATCACCGAAGTGGTCGGAGAATTCCCCGAACTGCAAGGCGCCATGGGCCGCAAATACGCGCTGCTGCAGGGCGAGCATCCGTCCGTGGCCGCGGCGATCGAGGAACATTACAAGCCGCAAGGGCCGTCGGATAGCGTGCCGACCGATCCGGTGTCGATTGCCGTCGCACTCGCCGACAAAATCGATACGCTGGTCGGGTTCTGGGCGATCGATGAAAAGCCGACGGGGTCTAAGGACCCTTACGCGCTGAGAAGGGCCGCACTGGGTGTAGTCAGGATATTGGTCGAGAATGGCATCAAGCTGGCAATGTTGAGTTTGCTAAGAGCTGCTCATACCGCCCAATACGACCGGCTGCACAGCCGCAAGCTAGTGGTAACGGAGATAGATCCGACGGACTTTGAATTGCCAGAGGACCATCCGGACACCCTTTGGGGGCAGTATGATTTTTCGGACGAAGGTCGGGAGATTTACCTAACAGACGGCTGTAACTATGCACGTTTTGAAAGCGGTCAGATCGCGGAGGTGTATACGTTTCGAGGCTCGTTAGAAGTTCTCTCCGACCTCATCGCCTTCTTCCACGACCGCCTGAAAGTCTATCTCCGCGACCAGGGCGCCCGCCACGATCTCATCGATGCGGTCATCACGCCGCACTCGGATGACCTCCTGCAGATCGTGCGCCGCGTCGAAGCGCTCGGCTACTTCCTCGACACCGAGGACGGCAAGAACCTGCTCGCCGGCACCAAGCGCGCGGCCAACATTCTGGCTGCCGAGGAGAAGAAGAAAACGCGTGTCGCCGCGACTGTTGAGCCGGCGCTGTTTCGCGAGGAGGCCGAGAAATCGCTGTTTGCGGCGGTGAATCAGGCGGAGAGAGAAGCCGGCGAAGCGATTCAAAACGAAGACTTTTCCGCCGCCATGCTGGCGCTTAGCGTGTTGCGTGAACCGGTTGATTCATTCTTTGAACGCGTTCTCGTGAATGATGAGGACCAGGCCGTGCGCGCCAACCGCCTGGCGCTGCTGGCTCGCATCCGCACGGCCACCGATCAGGTCGCGGATTTTTCCAGAATAGCTGGCTAAGGGACGGACAAGCCCGAACACGGGCGGCGTTCACACGCCGCCCGTCTTGTTTTCAGTCCTCCCGAGGCTGACCCCGTCAGTCCTCCAAAATGCTGACATGCACGCTGTCTGAATAGACGTCGACCTGGATCAGCGGCTCGCCATTGACGATGGCGTTCCGTGTCGAGGAGCTCATCGCGCCACCGCGCTTCAGCATGCGTTCCAGATACGTGCGATCATCGTTGCTGCGGAACCAGTCATCGCCCTGGTCGTCGGCATCGCGCCGGTGGAACTTGTGCCAGTTGGCACGGTCCTGCCGCACCATCTGTGCTGCGCTGCTCAGCTCATAGCCGTCGCTGGCATGGTGGTCGCGATCGGAAATGCGCGCGACGTAGGACCCTAGCTCGTCACCGGCCTGCGCGCCGCCGACACCTATAGGTGACGCCAGCAACAGGCCGGCAATAGTCAAAGATTTCGTCATGTTCATGATAACCCCTCGCTCTCCTAGAACCCGGCGCGCTCATGCCAAACCCGATTGGCGAAATTGGGGCCGCCGCCGCCAAGCCGATCGTGCGCCGGGGCGTCGATCGGCGTCAAGCGGAATGGATCGGCCGACTGTCTTGGCCGACTGTCTTGGCTGAATGGCCTACTCGGCTTTGCCGACGCCCTCGATCGGCTGCTGCGGTGTTGCTGCCGGCTGCGGCGCTGCCGGTTGCGACTCGGGCTTGCCGTTCGATGCCGTTGCAGTTCCGGCTGGTGCGGTCTCTGCCGTCGTCTCCGCTGCCGGCGCTGAAGTGCTCGCACTGGCCGGAGCCGGCGCGGCGAAGGCACCGCCGACGACGCCGCCGCGAATGATCATCGGATCCTGCCTGGGCTTTTCGGGGATCGCCGCGACCTTTTCATAAGTCACATCGGGCTGGGCATCGCCGAGCGCGACGATCGATGGCGACGAAGCGATCCTGACCGGTTCGGATCCGCCAACCTTGATGACCGATGGCGTCGAGGTCGAGACGCCGAGAAAGACGATTGACGAGGCGTGCGCCCCACCGGTCATCGCCGCCAGGGTGAAACCAAGCGCTCCAAGCACACGCATCGACATCGAAACCGTCCCCTTGCCCGACAAGCCGCCAGCCCTAACCGCAAATAGCCTTAACCCCAGTGGATTGATGCCGGCTTGCAGGGAAACGTAGCATTTTAGGCATTGATAATTCGCCAACGCCGGCTTGCCCGAAAACCACTGCCGTATTAGAGCAATTCCAGGAAAAGTGAGTAGCGGCTTTCCGTCCGGAATTGCGCAAAAACAAATACTTAGAGCGTTTCAGCGAACCGCTGAACCGCTCTAATGCATGTCGCTCAAAAGTGGCCCCGGTTTTGAGAGAACGACATGCATCAAAACAAAGACCTAAAGCGCGTCGCATGAATCCGGTTCAGCGCGACGCGCTTTAGGTCCGGTGCCTGTGAGGTGAAGCGAGTGGCTGAGATACTATCCGTCGGCGAAGCGATGGAGCAGGCGTTGGCGCTGCTCGAGGGCGGCGACGTCGTCGCTATCCCGACGGAGACCGTCTATGGACTGGCCAGCGACGCGACCAATGGCGTCGGCGTCGCCCGCATCTTCGAAGCCAAGGGCCGGCCGCGCTTCAACCCGCTGATCGCCCATGTCGCCGATCTCGCGATGGCCGAGCGCATTGCGATCTTCGACCCGCTTTCGAAGCGGCTGGCCGAGGCGTTCTGGCCGGGGCCGCTGACGCTGGTGCTGCCGCTCCGACCCGGCAACGGCATCCATCCGCTGGTCACCGCCGGGCTCGATACGATCGCGCTGCGCATGCCGAGGGGCTTCGGCGGCGAGCTGATCGCCAGGCTCGGCCGGCCGCTGGCCGCGCCCAGCGCGAACTCTTCGGGCAAGATAAGCGCGACGACAGCGCAAGCCGTGGCGGCCGATCTCGGCGCCAAAATCCGGCTGGTGGTCGATGGCGGCGCCACCCCGGTCGGGCTGGAATCGACCATCGTCAAGGTCGAAGGCAACAGCGTGCGGCTGCTGAGGCCAGGCGGCATCGCTGCCGCCGATATCGAGGCCGTCACCGGCATCAAGCTGCAGCGCGGCGCGACAGCCGGCATCGAGGCGCCCGGCATGCTGGCGTCGCATTATGCGCCGCGCGCATCGGTGCGGCTCGATGCACAGAGTGTGGCTGAAGGCGAGGCCTTGCTGGCCTTTGGTGGCGACCGCGCCGAAGGCTGGCAAGCGGCGGCCGCCTTGCGCAACCTGTCCGCGTCAGGCGATTTGCGCGAAGCCGCAAGCAATCTGTTCGCGTATTTGCAGGAACTCGACCGCAGCGGTGCGGCGACGATCGCCGTCGAGCCGATCCCGTTAGATGGGCTCGGCGAGGCGATCAACGATCGGCTGTTTCGTGCCGCTGCCCCCCGTGACAAGCTCGATTGAGCGCCATAGTTTGCGCCCATGAACGACGCACCCTTCGACCTCGATCCCGCTCTCATCGCCCGCTTCGCGGCAATCGTCGGCGACAAATATGCGCTGCGCGACCAGGCCGATATTGCGCCGTATCTGACCGAGCGGCGCGGCCTATGGCACGGCAGGACCGCCTTGGTGCTGCGTCCCGGCAGCGTCGACGAGATCTGCCGGATCATGCGCCTGGCGAGCGAGACGGGAACGCCGGTCGTGCCGCAAAGCGGCAACACCGGGCTGGTCGGCGCCCAGGTGCCGGATGCCTCCGGCCGCGAGATCGTGCTTTCTTTGTCGCGGCTGAACCGCATTCGCGAGATCGACGTCTTCTCGAACACGGTGACCGTCGAAGCCGGCGTCATCCTGCAGACGCTGCAGGAAGCCGCCGACGCCGCCGACCGGCTGTTTCCGCTGTCGCTTGCCGCGCAGGGCTCCTGCCAAATCGGCGGCAACCTCTCGTCCAATGCCGGCGGCACCGGCGTGCTCGCCTATGGCAATGCGCGCGAACTCTGCCTCGGCGTCGAAGTGGTGCTGCCGACCGGCGAAGTCTTCGACGATCTGCGCAAACTGAAGAAGGACAACACCGGTTACGATCTGAAGAACCTGTTCGTCGGCGCCGAAGGCACGCTCGGCATCATCACCGCGGCGGTGCTGAAACTGTTTCCCAAGCCCAAGGGGCGCGAAGTGGCCTTTGCCGGCCTGTCGTCGCCGGAAGCAGCGCTTTCGCTGTTCAGCCTGGCGATGGACCGGGCAGGGGCGGCACTCACCGCCTTCGAGCTGATCGGCCAGCGTCCTTATGATTTCACGCTGCGCCATGCGCAGGGCGTCACGCGGCCGCTGGCGCAGGTTTGGCCATGGTATGTGTTGATGCAGGTGTCGTCGGGCCGTTCGGCCGAGGACGCCAGGGGGCTGATCGAAGAAGTGCTGTCGGCAGGCCTCCAGCAAGGCATCGTCGGCGACGCGGTGATCGCGGCCAGCCTGGCGCAGGGCGACGCGTTCTGGAACTTCCGCGAGGTGCTGCCGGATTCGCAAAAGCCCGAAGGCGCTTCGATCAAGCATGATATTTCGGTACCGGTGGCATCCATCCCGGCGTTTATCGAAAAGGCGGCCGGTGCAGTGGCTTCGGTCAGTCCGCAGGCGCGCGTGGTCTGCTTCGGCCATATGGGCGACGGCAATCTCCACTACAACATCTCCCGGCCGGAGGGCGGTGACGACGAAGCGTTTCTCGGCCTCTACCACGCCATGAACCATGCCGTGCACGATGTCGTGCGCTCCTTCCACGGCTCGATCTCGGCCGAGCACGGCATCGGCCAGTTGAAGCGCGACGAGCTGATCGCCACCGCGCCGCCAATGGCGATCGAGCTGATGCGCCGGGTGAAGGCCGTCTTCGATCCGGCCGGCATCATGAATCCCGGTAAGGTTATCTGATCCTTTCAACATTTTGTGGCTGGTCTCATTCCGATAACCATCGCCTGAGATCAGCAAAATTTAACTGACTTTCTTAAGCCGGGCGGCAGAAGCTCGCGCTAATGTTTCACACAACGAGGCCGGGAAAACCGGCCCGGAGAGACCCGCAAAACGGCTCTCAGGAGAAACACAGGAAGGCAGCAGATGAACAGTGTATTGAAGCCCGTCTGGGCCGGGCGCAACATGCGCCTCGACCCATTCCGCCTGCCGCAAGTGGTGAGCTATGCCACGCGCGACGACTATGGCGACGTTACCTTCACCATCGACCAGCGCGGCGCCGTCATCCGCCGCACGCTCGAGATGAGCGGCGTGCCGGCGATCATCGCGCTGCCCGCCAACGCGTTTCGCGGCGTCGCCGCCCGCGCGATGGAGGATGCGCAAGGCAATGTCACGGTAACCCTCGAACTCCTGCACAACGACCCGATGCTGTCGGTGCCGCTGCTGGTGGCCGACGATCTCGACGACGTCGCCGCCGACTGGCGCGCCTGGGCCGATGCTTACCGGCTGCAGATGCTGCTGATCGAATCCGACGGCATTGCCCGCACGCTTGAGGAATCGCTCGGCGCCGCCATCAAGGCGCTGCCGGCCAAGGATCGCCGCAAGGGCCGGGTCTCGACCACGCGCCGCCCGCGCTTCCTCGCCCGCCGCAGGGCCGGCAATCTCGGGCTGAGACTGGTGATCGACGGCCAGGAGATTATTTCGAGAGAGTAGCTTGACCGGCGATTGGCGAAACCGCCGACGACAGCCTTCTTCTCCCCGTCACTATACGGGGGTTGAGGAGCGGTCCGCGTAGCGGACGAAAAGCCAATTGCTTGGCTTTTCGAGTGACGAACGCCCGGCAGGGCGATGAGGGGCGGCGCTGACCGAGGCATTTCTCGCAATATCGCCGCTGTGCATCTCACCTCAACTGCAAAGATGGGCGCTGCCCTCATCCGGCTGCCGCCACCTTCTCCCCGTGTAGTGACGGGGAGAAGGTGATTAAACCAGCGGCTTTAGCGCTACCCACAGCGCACCGCCGATCAGGCCGATGAAGATCAACCAGCCGACCTGGTTGTTGGATTTGAACAGCCGCAGGCACTGATCGGGATCGTCGATATCCAGAACCGCTATCTGCCGCGCCATATGGGCGCCGGCGGCGATCAGCCCGGCCAGCGCCACCACAGGCGCCTGCGCCGAGGCGAAGGCGATGGCGAAGCAGACCAGCGTGCCGCCATAAAGCCCGACCAGCCAGGTCTTGGTGTTGTCGCCGAACAGCCGCGCCGTCGAGCGCACGCCGACAATGGCGTCGTCTTCCTTGTCCTGATGCGCGTAGATAGTGTCGTAGCCGATCACCCACAGGATTGAGCCGATATAGAGCATGACGGCCGGGCCATCGAGATCGCCGAACTCCACCGCCCAGCCCATCAGCGCACCCCAGGAGAAGGCGAGCCCGAGCACCAATTGCGGCCAGTTGGTGAAGCGCTTCATGAAGGGATAGACGGCAACGATGACCAGCGAGACGATGCCGAGCGGAATGGCGAAGTCGTTGAACTGCAACAGCACGACCAGGCCCAGCAACGCCTGGATGACCAGGAATATCCAGGCCTGGCGGCGCGTCACCTTGCCGGCCGGCAATGGCCGCGAGCGCGTGCGCTCGACCTTGTTGTCGATGTCCTGGTCGACAATGTCGTTATAGGTGCAGCCGGCGCCACGCATGGCGACGGCGCCGACAAAGAACAGGAACAGGAACCACGGCGACGGCAGCAATGTGAGCAACGGGTCTGCCGGGCGGGGATAGGCGCTGGCCGCAAGCGCTGCCGACCACCAGCAGGGCCACAGCAGCAATTGCCAGCCGATCGGCCGGTCCCAGCGCGCAAGCTGCGCGTAAGGCCACAGCCAGCGCGGCAATATCTTGTAGACCCAATGGCCGCTCGGCGCGTCGGCGACGCGGCCCTGTGCGGCTTTCGACTGGATGGTTTCCATCGTGCTGGAGTGGCAGCAGCGGCGTGCGCCGTCAAGCGGCCGCATTGTCGCTCAGGCGGTGAAAACATCGTGGCTGGCAAACCATGCCTTCGCCACCTCCGTGAAGGCCAGCGCCGCCTTCGACAGCCTTTGCCTTGTGTCATGGGTGAGGATGATGCGCTGCATCGGCAGCGGATCGGACAGCGGCTTGCAGACCAGCGGCAGCCCGTCATAACTCCTGTCGCCATAGGGCCTGGTGTAGCTCACTGCGACGCCGAAGCCGTTGGCGACCATGCTGCGCTGCAGTTCGAACGAACTCGCCGTCGATTGCGAGACCGGCGACAGGCCGCGGCTGAGGAACAGGTCCAGCATATGCTGCCAGCTATGCGGCTGGTCGGTGGTGATCAAGGGATGGGTCGCCAGCTCCGCCAGGCTGACGCTCGCCTGGCTGGCCAGTGCGTGGCCTTGCGGCAGAAGCGCGTGTGGCCGCAGCTCATGCAGCAGGATGCGGGCGAAGTGCGAGGGCAGGCCGAGATCGTAGGTCAGGCCGAGATCGATTGCCGCATCGCCGAGCCGCCGGCCCAGCGTCTCGAAGGTCTCGTCGCGGACCACCACGGTGACCGCCGGGCAGCGTTGCGAAAAAGCGCGGATCAGCGCCGGCGCGAAATAGGGCGCCAGATCCTCGAAACAGCCGAGCACAAGTTCGCCCCCGACATCGGCGTCGCGCGTCCCGAGCCCAACCAGTTCGTCCGCTTCGGCCAGCACCTGCTTTGCCTTCGCCACCGCGCTGCGGCCGAACGAGGTCAGCGCGATGCCGCTGCCGCGCTGGCGCACGAACAGTTTCTGGCCGAGCGTCGCTTCGACATTGTCGATCGCCACCGAGATCGACGGCTGTGAGACGTTCAGCATCCGCGCGGCCGCGGTGACGCTGCCATGCCGTGCGACGGCGACGAGGTAACGCAGCTGGGTGAGGGTCAGATTCATAGTCTAAAACTATAAGAGAGATGAGAAGTTATTATTTTACGCGATGTGCGGCGGCTGCGATAGTCGGTCATCGAAACAGGGAAGACATGAGATGGCCGCCAGACATATTGATGCCGCAGCGATTGCCGACTACCAGCGCGACGGCGCGGTCTGCATACGCGGCGCCTTCAAGGACTGGGTCGGCACCATCGCCGCCGGCATCGAGCGCAACATGCAAAACCGCAGCGCCACGGCTTCGGACATCGCCAACGGCAAGGGCAGCTTCTTCGACGATTACTGCAATTGGGAGCGCATTCCCGAATTCGTCGACGTGGTGCGCAATTCCCCGGCCGCGGAACTCGCGGCAGCGGCGATGCAGTCGCGCAGCGCCCAGTTCTTCCACGACCATGTGCTGGTCAAGGAACCGGGCACGCAAAAGCCGACGCCTTGGCACCAGGACATCCCGTATTACTTCGTCGATGGCACCCAGACCGTCAGCTTCTGGATTCCGATCGATCCGGTCAAGGAAGCGACGCTGCGGCTGATCGCCGGCTCGCACAAATGGGACAAGATGATCCTGCCGGTGCGCTGGCTAGATGACAGCAATTTCTATGCCGGCGAGGGCGACTACCTCCCCGTGCCGGATCCAGACAAGGACCCGTCGCTGAAGGTGCTCGAATGGGAGATGGAACCGGGGGACGCCATCCTGTTCGACTTCCGCACCGCGCATGGTGCGCGCGGCAATCCGACCGCGGCGCGGCGCCGGGCGCTGTCGCTGCGCTGGGTCGGCGACGATGCGCGCTATGTCGAGCGCCCCGGCCGTACCTCGCCGCCCTATCCCGGCCATGACATGAAGCCCGGCCAGAAACTGCGCGAGGACTGGTTTCCAGTGGTCTTCCAGAGCTGAGCCGCGAGAGCCGCGCTTCTGCTTCGGCTCGCCGATGCGTGCGACGTTGCCGTGCGCAACCGGCAAGCAGCGGACCAAAAGTCTTGACCCGCGCTGCGCAGCGCAATAGCGCAGTCCCTGTCGTGAAATGACAAGGGACATCGGCATGCGCGTTTTGTTGATCGGCTCCGGCGGCCGCGAACATGCCTTGGCCTGGAAGATCGCGGCCTCGCCGCTTTTGACCAAGCTCTATGCCGCGCCCGGCAATCCGGGCATCGCCCACGAGGCCGAACTGGTCAAGCTCGACATCGCCGACCATGCCGCTGTTGCCAGCTTCTGCCAGGACAACGCGATCGATCTCGTCGTCGTCGGGCCGGAAGGGCCGCTGGTCGCCGGCATTGCCGACGACCTGCGCGGCGAGGGCATCCGCGTCTTCGGCCCGTCGAAGCGGGCAGCGCGGCTCGAAGGCTCGAAAGGTTTTACCAAGGACCTTTGCGCCAAATACGGCATCCCGACCGCCGCCTATGGCCGCTTCACCGAACTGGCTGCGGCCAAGGCTTACGTCGAAAAGGTGGGAGCGCCGATCGTCATCAAGGCCGACGGGCTCGCTGCCGGCAAGGGCGTCACCATCGCCATGACGCTGGACGAGGCGCGCGCCGCCCTCGATGCTTGTTTCGACGGCGCATTCGGTGACGCCGGTGCCGAGGTCGTGGTCGAGGAATTCATGACCGGCGAGGAGGCAAGCTTCTTCTGCCTGTGCGACGGCACGACCGCACTGCCCTTCGGCACCGCGCAGGACCACAAGCGCGTCGGCGATGGCGATACCGGCCCCAATACCGGCGGCATGGGCGCCTATTCGCCGGCGCCGGTGATGAGCCCCGAAATGGTAGAGCGCACCATGCGCGAGATCGTCGAGCCGACCATGCGCGGCATGGCCGAGCTTGGCGCGCCGTTCGCCGGTATTCTGTTTGCCGGGCTGATGATTACCGACAAGGGGCCGAAGCTGATCGAATACAATACCCGCTTCGGCGATCCCGAGTGCCAGGTGCTGATGATGCGGCTGAAGGACGATCTGCTGGTGCTGCTCAACGCCGCCGTCGACGGCCAGTTGGCGCACAGTTCGATCCGCTGGCGCGACGATGCCGCGCTGACCGTGGTGATGGCGGCACAGGGCTATCCCGGGACGCCGGAAAAAGGCTCGGTCATCCGCGGGCTGGAAGAGGCGGCCGGCGATGGTGTTGAGATTTTCCACGCCGGCACCGCCATCAATGGCGGCGCGCTGGTCGCCAATGGCGGCCGCGTGCTCAACGTCACCGCGTCAGGCAAGACGGTCGGCGAAGCGCAGAGCCGCGCCTACGCCGCGCTCGACCGCATCGACTGGCCGCAAGGCTTCTGCCGCCGCGACATAGGCTGGCAGGCGGTGGCGCGGGAGAAAGCCAGCGCCACCTGAGCCTCAGCGCTCGCGAACCAGTTCCGTCGAAGCGGTGCTGACCGGGTCGGCGGCCTGCGAGAAGGCGGCCTCGAGCAGAGCCTCCGAACGATACGCAGTCCGCTTCCAGGCGACATACTCGGCAATGCCGAAGCGCGCGCGGCGCGGCACCGTCTTGACCACCGGCATGCGGAAGGCAGCGCGGAATGTCTGCCAGCGCGCGCCGAGCACCGCCACCATCTCCTCGACCGTCGGTGGCGTCGCCACATCGGCATAGGTGATGGTGACTTTTCCGGCGAGCCCCGCTGCGCGCGAGACTGGCACCGGTATCGAGGCGAGGTAGTCGGGCGGCACGTCGATCAGGCCGCCGAAGGGCCATTGCTGGCGCAGTGCCGCCGCGTCCATCGGCGCGACGTTGACGTCGATATCGTTGGGCGTGCCGGCGACCCGGTAGGGGCAGCGCAGGCGTCCGCAATTGGCCTGCGCCGAGAACTGCCACAGCGCATAGCCCTGCCAGTTGCCCATCGGAAAATGCACGTCGATGTCGGGCTTGTAGCGCGCATACCAGAGCGGCAGCCGCGACAGCAGACGGTATTGGTAGCGGTTGCCGGCGATGTACTGGGCGGTCTTGCCGTTGGTGTAGAGGATCGGGAAACGGCCGAGCCGCCGGTGCACCTGGCGCACGAATTCCTCGGCATCCTCGAGCGACATCCATTGCGAGGGGTCGTTGCCTTCGAGATCGAGGGCGAGCAGATCGTCCGCCGCCGGTTCGGCGAAGTCGATGAAGCTGTTGGCCTGCTCGAGCGGATTGCCGGGCCGGGCAAGATGATAGGCGCCCCATTTCAGCCCGAGCGCCTTGGCCACCACCTTGCGCGTCTGGAACAGCTCGCGCGTCACCGCAAAGCGTTTCCACAGCGTCTTGCAGAGTTTGACGGCGATCTCGTCGCCATAGCAGAAATAGGGCGGCGGCAGCCCGTCGGAGGCCTTGTTGATGAAGCCGACAATGCGCTTGTCGGTGGCAAGCTGCGCCCACTCGATGGAATTGTATTCATAGGCGTCGACTACCAGCGCGCGGTCGCCATCCCGCCAAGGCTCGGAAAAGTCCGAGGCTGTAGCCGCTGACGTCAGCGCCATCATCGCCGCGAGAGCGATCGCTGAGCGGCGAAGGAGATGCGCCGGCGTTTTCAAACAGGGGATCCCCGCTGACCAAACACCGATGGTGGACCGGTATGGTTAAGGAAGTGCTTTCGGGCAGGAGTCCTGTCGCTCTCGCGATTTCGTCATTCTATGGCGAAGCAAGGAGCGAAGCGACGCGGCGCGGACCATAGTATGCATTCCGCGACTTCGAAGCGTTGCCACGGCGCGGAATTCTGCACCGTTGCGCCCCTAGCGCGAGGTCGCGACATGGTACTCGGCATCCGCTACGCTCCCGCTCCACCTGTGGACGACGAAGTTCGATGAAAATCCGCGTGACAAAGTTTGACGTTTACGTAAAAAGAAGGTCGGAGGCCGCCCAGAGGCGGATGGTTGCATCGGCCCGGGTCCTAGGATCGAGCGGTCGGAGCAGCGGAGGAGAAAGCGGCATGTACAAGGCCCCGGTCGACGACATTTCGTTCACGCTCAAGCATGTCGCCGGGCTCAAACCGGCGCTCGACAGCGGCGCGTTCGGCGACCTCGGCGAAGACCTTGTCGACGCCATCCTGTCCGAGGCCTGCCGCTTCGCCAGCGAGGAAGTGGCGCCGCTCTACAAGATCGGCGACGAGCACGGCGCGGTGCTGAAGGATGCAGCCGTGACCACGCCGCCCGGCTGGAGGGCGCTTTACCGCAGCTGGATCGACGGTGGCTGGAACGCGCTGTCCGGACCGGAAGAATTCGGTGGCCAGGGCCTGCCGACCATGCTCGGCGTTGCCGCGCTCGAAATGTGGAACTCCGCCGCCATGGCCTTCGGCATCGGCCCGACGCTGACCATGGGCGCGGTCGAGGCGCTCGACAAGCATGCTTCCCAGGCGCTCAAAGCAAGGTATCTGGCGAAGCTCGTTTCCGGCGATTGGATGGGGACGATGAACCTGACCGAGCCGCAGGCCGGTTCCGATCTCGCCGCTCTGCGCACCCGCGCCGAGCCTGCCGGCGACGGCACCTACCGCATCTTCGGCCAGAAGATCTTCATCACCTATGGCGAGCATGATTTCACCGACAACATCATCCATCTGGTGCTGGCGCGGCTGCCCGACGCACCGGCCGGCACGCGCGGCATCTCGCTGTTTTTGGTGCCGAAATTCCTGGTCAATGATGACGGCTCGCTCGGTGCCCGCAACGACGTCTTCTGTTCGGGCCTCGAGCACAAGCTCGGCATCCATGCCTCGCCAACCTGCACCATGATCTATGGCGACGGTTTTCAAGACGCGACCCCCGGCGCCATCGGCTGGCTGATCGGCGAGGAAAACAAGGGGCTCGCCTGCATGTTCACCATGATGAACAACGCGAGGCTTTGCGTCGGCATGCAGGGCGTGGCGGTGGCGGAAGCCGCGACACAGAAGGCGATCGCCTATGCCAATGAGCGCCGCCAGGGCAAGGCATCCGACTTTTCAGGCGCCGGGATGGCGCCGATCGTCCATCACCCCGACGTGCAGCGCAATCTCTTGACCATGAAGGCTTTGACCCAGATCGCCCGCGCCATCTCGTATTCCTGCGCCTATGCCATCGACTTCGCGCGTGTGTCGACAGGCGAGGAGGCCGCGCATTGGCGCGATCGCGCCAATCTGCTGACGCCGCTGGCCAAGGCCTTTTCCACCGATATCGGCGTCGACGTTGCGTCGCTGGGTGTCCAGGTCCACGGCGGCATGGGCTTCATCGAGGAGACGGGCGCGGCCGCGCTCTATCGCGACGCCCGCATTGCGCCGATCTATGAAGGCACCAACGGCATCCAGGCGATCGACCTTGTAGCCCGCAAATTGCCGCTTGGCGGCGGCGAGCATGTGCACGGCTATATCGCCGAACTGAAGGCCATCGCCGACGAGGTGCGGACCTCGAACCTGCAGGGCTTCGGCCGCACCGCCGAAGCGCTTGACCAGGCGTTCGACGATCTCACCGAGGCGACGCGCTTCCTGCAGAAGCTGCTGGCCGACGGCCGTCTGGACGAAGCGCAAGCCGGTGCGACCCCCTATCTCAGGCTGATCTCGCTTGCTGCCGGCGGCGCTTATCTGGCGCGTGGCGGACTTGCCCAGCAGAGCCGCATCGCCCTTTGCCGCTTTTTCGCCGAAAACCTGCTCGGCGAAGTCAGCGCCTTGAAGGAACGCGTAATCGATGGCGCCGAGAGCCTCGCTACCGCCGGCAAGGCGCTGATAACGGCCTGAATACCAGAGCGCTCACCAGGGAAGAATGACCGTGACAGACCATATTCTCGTCGAGCGCCAGGGCGCCATCCAGATCATCCGCATGAACCGTCCCGACAAGAAGAACGCACTGACGCGCGCCATGTACGCGACAATGTCCAAGGCGCTGGCCGAGGGCGATGCCGACCCGGCGGTTCGCGTCCATGTCTTCCTCGGTGTTTCTGGCGCCTTCTCTTCCGGCAACGATCTCGCCGATTTCCTGGTCATCGCCACCGGCGGTGAGGGCGGCAACGAGGTCTGGGACTTCCTGATGGCGCTGGCCAAAACGGAGAAGCCGATGGTCTCCGGCGTCGACGGCATTGCGGTCGGTATCGGCACCACGCTCAATTTGCATTGCGACCTGACTTTCGCCACGCCGCGCACGGTGTTCCGCACACCCTTCGTCGACCTCGGCCTGGTGCCGGAGGCGGGCTCCAGCCTGCTGGCGCCGCTCATCCTCGGCAGGCAGGGCGCCTTCGCCCTGCTTGGGCTCGGCGAAGGTTTTTCCGCCGAGCGCGCCAAGGCCGCCGGCCTGATCTATGAGGTGGTCGAGGAGGACGGGCTAGAAGCCGCGGTACTCGCAGCGGCCGGCGAGATCGCCGCCAAGCCGCCGCAGGCGCTGAAGATCGCGCGTGACCTGATGCGCGCCCCGCGCCACGAGCTTGTCGCCCGCATCAAGGTGGAGAGCGAGCATTTCTCCGAGCGGCTGAAGTCCGACGAAGCGCGCGCCGCGTTGACGGCCTTCATGACGCGCAAGAAGGCCTGAACCTCTCCTCAGGGGTAAAGCCGTGTCTTGTCCCAGCCGCCCTCGGCGTTGCGCGAAAAGACCAGCCGATCGTGCAGCCGGAATGGCCTGTCGTGCCAGAACTCGATCGCCTGCGGCACGATGCGGAAGCCCGACCAGTGCTTTGGCCGCGGGATTTCGCCGATAGGGTAGCGCGCCGTGTATTCGGCCACCGCCTTCTCCAGGGCAAAGCGGCTTTCCAGCGGCCGCGACTGTTTCGAAGCCCATGCGCCGATCCGGCTGCCGCGCGGCCGCGTCGCGTAATAGGCATCGGCTTCAGCGTCGCTGACGATTTCCACCGGTCCGCGTATGCGCACCTGGCGGCGCAGCGATTTCCAGTGGAAGCACATCGCCGCCTTCATGTTGCCAAGAATCTCGCGGCCCTTGGCGCTCTCGAAATTCGTGTAGAAGACAAAGCCGCTTTCATCGAACCCCTTGAGCAGCACCATCCGCACATCCGGCATGCCATCGGCAT
This sequence comes from Mesorhizobium sp. M0802, assembly GCF_040320115.1. Taxonomy (NCBI): domain Bacteria; kingdom Pseudomonadati; phylum Pseudomonadota; class Alphaproteobacteria; order Hyphomicrobiales; family Phyllobacteriaceae; genus Mesorhizobium; species Mesorhizobium sp. M0802. The sequence goes on along the minus strand of NZ_JAMYOY010000016.1, from coordinate 128,380 downwards.
CGACGGTTGCAAGTGCGACGCCGTTGGCGTCATTGATTTCGCTTTTCTTGGCGTCCTCCAGCCACTCGGCAAAGAGCCGGAACGGCTCGGCGGCTTCGGTAAAGTCACTACTTGTTAACTCAGTGTCACTCATAGTTTTTCTCAAATTGTCTCGAGCTTCAGGAGGTTGCCGATTGTCGCGTATCGCGCAAGCTTTTGACAGCGGGCAATGGAGCGTTATCGCTTCGGCCAGTTCGAAAGCCGTGATCGTGATTATCGCCCTGCCGCTTGCCGCCTGCGGCGCCGGCGGCTTCAGCCTGGAAAAGGCCGAGGTCGACCGTTCCATCGTCACCTCAAGCGCGCCGGCGAGGGTGACATCGACGGACGCCGACAGCGCTTCCGACCAGACCACGATCGGCAATGCGGTGTCTTCGGCCGACATCGAGGAGCTTCGCGGCCAGGCCGTGCCCTGGGCGAATGCCGACACCGGCTCGCGGGGCTCCATCACTGAACTCGCCGAAGTGCAGGACAACGGCCAGGCCTGCCGCAGCTTTACCGCCTCGCGCGAAAGCTTCGACGGCATCGCTTTGTTCAAGGGGCAATTGTGCATCGCCGCGGCCGGCGGCTGGCACATGCAGGACTTCAAACCGCTCTGATTTTCGAGGTTTGCGGGCATCGCAATTTCAACCCTCGATAAGCCTGCGCGCCACTGGAATTTCTTCCTATGGGAGCGCATATAAGGGCCAACGTGGATTTAACTCATTTTCCAGGGCAGGACGCATGCGCGACCCCTATGAGGTGCTGGGCGTTGCCAAGAACGCATCGGCCAAGGACATAAAATCGGCCTACCGCAAGCTCGCGAAGAAGTATCATCCGGACCAGAATCCGAATGATCCCAAGGCCAAGGACCGGTTTGCCGCCGCCAACCAGGCCTATGAGGTCGTCGGCGACGAGAAGAACCGTGCGGCCTTCGACCGCGGCGAGATCGACGCCGACGGCAAGCCGAAATTCCAGGGCTTCGAGGGCGCAGCCGGCGGCGGTGATCCGTTCGGTGGCTTCCGCCGCCAGCAGGGCGCCGGCGGCTCGCGCTTCGAATTCCGATCCGGGCGTCCGGGCGGCGATCCGTTCGACGGCAACAGCGATATCTTCAGCCAGATTTTCGGCGACGCCTTTTCAGGCGCGCGTGGCGCCGGAACAGGCGACCGCCGCCAGCAGGCGGCCGCCGCCGATCTCAACGTCACGCTCGACGTCACCATCGAGGAGATAGCGACCGCCGAAAAGGTGACGGCGATGTTCCCCGACGGCCGCAAGATTGCGGTCAAGCTGCCGGTCTATGTCGAGGACGGACAGACCATCCGGCTGAAGGGCCAGGGCGAGCAGGGGCCGGGACAGCCGGGCGATGCGCTGGTCAAGATCCGTATCCGCAGGCACCCGCGCTACCGCATCGAGGGCCGTGACCTGCATGCCGATCTGGAGGTAGCGTTGGCCGTCGCGGTGCTGGGCGCCAAGGTGCCGGTCGACACGCCGACCGGCAGGCTGGCGGTCAACATTCCGGCTTGGTCGAGCTCCGATAAGGTGCTGCGCCTGAAGGGCAGGGGCTTGCCGGAAAAGGCGGGTGGCCATGGCGATCTCTACGCCCATGTCCGCATCATGCTGCCGGAAGGCGGCGACAGCGAACTCGAAGCGCTGATGCGCAGCCGCAAAGGCTGACGCGGCCCGACTTGGCTGGCTAGCTGCCGGGCGCTGCTTCCTCCATCCGCCGGATGGTTTCGCCGAAGCGGCGCAACGCCTGCCGCACCGGGACATGCGGGCTCTCGATCTCAAGCAGGATCATCGTCTCGCTGCCGAGGAATGCGGCGCTGACCAGGCTGGTTACTTCGGCGGCGGAGAATGGCCCGAGGCCGCCGAACCGACGCTCCGCCTCTTGCGCCAGTCCGTCCAGCAGTTCGAACCAGCCGCGCAGGTCGCGGCGCACCGCCTTGGCGATCTCGGGGCTCGACAGGCTTGCCGCGATCATCTCGTGCAGGATCCGGACATAGCCGGACGCCAGATCATCGTCGAGGAAATCGCAAGCGCGCTCCCAGCGTTGCCACAGCGGCATCGGTGCCGCAAAGGTCTCCGCCTGGCGCTTCAGCAGGCCCTCGTTTAGATGGTCCAGCAGGGCCAGGAACAGCCGTTCCTTGGAGCCGAAATGGTAATGGATCTGGCTGAGCGGAACGCCGGCGATCTCGGCAACGCGGCGCGTCGACAGATCGGCATAACCGCCTCGATGGAGGCATAACTCGGCGGCCGAAATCAGTTCGGCGCGCGTGTCGCGCTTTTGCTTGTTCTGCGGCGGGGTAACGGCTTCGGCAGCGTCCGTCATGCGGCGTGGCTGCCGCTGTTAGCGGTGCAATCTGGGCGGATCATAGCTTCTCCTGTCCGGGGCTGGACGTCCCTCCACTCTATCTCGGTCGAGCGACCGATCAAGTTGACTCGCTAGAAAATTTATGGTTTTTGACGTTGAATTCGGTCGACCGACCGAATCCTGATGCTTGCATGGAGGGCAGTCATGGCGGGCGTAATCACCCTTATCTACGGCGTTGCCGCATACCTGATTTTTCTCGGTTCGTTTCTCTATGCGGTCGGTTTCGTCGGCAACATGGTCGTGCCGAAATCGATCGATTCCGGAGTCGCTGGAAGTCCGGTCGAAGCCGTCATCGGCAATGCGCTGCTGCTCGGCCTTTTCGCCGCCCAGCACAGCATCATGGCGCGGCCGGTTTTCAAGCGCTGGTGGACACGGATTGTCCCGCACGCGGCCGAACGCAGCACCTATGTGCTTTTGGCCAGCCTCATCCTGCTGCTGCTCTACTGGCAATGGCGGCCGATTCCCGGTCTCGTCTGGACGGTCGAGAACCCGGTCTGGGTCGCCGTCATGCATGGCGTGTTCTGGCTCGGCTGGGCGGTATTGTTGACCAGCACCTTTCTGATCAACCATTTCGAACTGTTCGGCCTGCGCCAGGTTCTCGCCGCTTTGCGCAAGAGCGAACCGGCGCCGCCCGTGTTCAGGACGCCGCTGTTCTACAAATGGGTCCGGCACCCGCTCTATGTCGGCTTCCTCCTGGCCTTCTGGGCGACGCCGTCCATGACATGGGGCCATCTTCTGTTCGCGGCGGGCAGCACCGGCTACATCCTGCTCGGCATCTTCCTCGAGGAACGCGATCTCGTCGCGATGTTCGGTGACCAGTACCGCCTCTACCGCAAGCAGGTGGGAATGCTCATTCCCTGGCGCAAAATGGCTGGATAGGGCCCATGCGTTGCCCCCCCCCCCCTTAGGCGGGGGGCCCGGGCCTGGGCCATCAAGGCGCGCTGGCCGCAATGAGGCGTTCAAATCTCACAACAACGTTATTATCCCCCATTCGTTGTCACGCCGAGTGTCTGAATTGAACGCGCGCCCCGTCTGCGCTTGATGCGCCTTTCTGCCTGTGCGATAGGCACTCCAAAGCAGAAAATCTTTCGGAGAGCGCTGACATGGCGGGTGGACAGGGCCTTATGGCCGGCAAGCGCGGCCTTATACTGGGCGTCGCCAACAACAGATCGATTGCCTACGGCATCGCCAAGGCCTGCGTCGACCATGGCGCCGAGATCGCGCTGACCTATCAGGGCGAGGCGTTCAAGAAGCGCGTCGAGCCGCTGGCTACGGAATTGGGCGCCTTTGTCGCCGGTCATTGCGATGTCACCGATCCGGCGAGCCTCGACGAGGTGTTTGCCAATGTCGCCAAGCATTGGGGCGGCAAGCTCGACTTCCTCGTCCATGCCATCGCTTTTTCCGACAAGGACGAGCTGACCGGACGCTATGTCGAGACGACGCGCGACAATTTCCTGCGCACCATGGACATTTCGGTCTATTCCTTCACCACCATCGCCAAGCGCGCCGAAGCGCTGATGACCGATGGCGGCTCGCTGCTGACGCTGACCTATTATGGCGCCGAAAAGGTTATGCCGCATTACAACGTCATGGGTGTCGCCAAGGCAGCGCTCGAAGCCAGCGTGCGCTATCTCGCCGTCGACCTCGGCGGCAAGAAGATCCGCGTCAACGCTATCTCGGCCGGGCCGATCAAGACCTTGGCTGCTTCGGGCATCGGCGACTTCCGCTACATCCTGAAGTGGAACGAATACAATTCGCCGCTCAAGCAGACCGTCACCCAGGAAGAAGTCGGCGATTCCGCCGTCTATTTCCTGTCGGACCTGTCTCGTGGCGTCACCGGCGAGGTGCACCATGTCGATTCCGGCTATCACGTCGTCGGCATGAAGGCGGTCGACGCGCCGGATATTTCGACCGTCAAGGAATAGTTCTGCCGCGGTTTCCGCCTGCCTGTCCTGATTTCCGGAAGACCTGATGGTTCCGCTCGTCTACATCGTGCGCCATGGCCAGACGCAGTGGAATGCCGAGTCGCGGCTGCAGGGCCAGGCCGACACCGATCTCAACGCACTCGGCCGCGAGCAGGCGACCCGCAATGGGCGGCGGCTGGCCGAGCTGATCCAGAACCCTGAGGATTTCGACTTTGTCGCCAGTCCGATGAAGCGGACGCGCGAGACGATGCAGCGGCTACGCTTGGCGATGCAACTCGATCCCGATGCCTACCGCACCGACCCGCGTCTGGTCGAGGTGCACTTTGGCGACTGGCAGGGCTTTACCTATGCCGAACTCGATACGCGAATGCCGGGCTCGGCGAAGGCGCGACGGCGCAACAAATGGAATTTCCAGCCGCCGGGCGAGGGCGCCGAAAGCTACCAGATGCTGCTCGAACGGGTGAAGCCGTGGTTCGACGCGCTCGACCGCCAGACGGTCTGCGTCACGCATGGTGGCGTCGTGCGGACCCTGTTTCGGATGGTCGAAGGTGTTTCCGAACACGAAGCGGCAAACCTGGAAGTGCGGCAGGACCGGGTGCTCAGGCTGCAGGACGGGCGTCTGGATTGGCTTTAGGTTGGAGCGGATAAACAGGACGACCGTCCTGTTTATCCGGGCAGGGCTCCGCCGAGCGGCAAGACCCTGTTCGGCGTCGGTGTTACTCGGTGTCGGGCAGTTCCATGTCGGTGACGACGTTCTCGCCATTCGTCACGTCATAGGCAATGACGATATCCATGCCCGGCTTCAGCGAATCGAGATCGGTCTCGGCGTTGAGCTTGAAGGACTTGCCGTCCTCCAGCGTCAGCGTCAGCGCGTCCTTGTCGACCTTCTTGATCAGGCCTTCGGTCTGGCCGGCATAGGCGGCGGTGGAAATCAGCAACATGGCGGCAGCAGCGCCAATCAGGGTACGCATCGTCGTCCTCTTTGTCATTGCGCCTGCACGGATGGCGGCGAGCTTTCAACGGGCGGATGGAAGAGAGCAGAAACCAACCGAATGTGTCAAAACTAAAACCGCCGGATCACAGTTTGACCGCTGTGGAAAACGCCAATAGAACGCACCTTTGATCCGGTCCGCTGCCGGGCAGGGCTAAAATTCATGTCTCACAACACGTTCGGCCATCTCTTCCGCGTCACCACCTGGGGCGAAAGCCATGGCCCGTCGCTCGGCTGCGTGGTCGATGGCTGCCCGCCCGGCATCCGCTTCACGCGGCAAGAGATACAGGCCGAACTCGACAAGCGCCGTCCCGGCCAGTCACGTTTTGTGACGCAGCGCCGCGAGCCGGACGAGGTGAAGGTGCTGTCCGGCTTCATCCTCGACGAGGACGGCGAGACGATGATCACCACCGGCACGCCGGTTTCGATGCTGATCGAGAATGTCGACCAGCGCTCCAAGGACTATGGCGACATTGCCCGCCAGTACCGTCCCGGCCACGCCGACTACACCTATGAAGTCAAATACGGCGTGCGCGACCATCGCGGCGGCGGCCGTTCTTCGGCCCGCGAGACCGCCGCTCGCGTGGCGGCCGGCGCCTTGGCGCGCAAGGTGGTGCCCGGAATGGTGGTGCGCGGCGCACTGGTCTCGATGGGCGAGAAATCCATCGACCGCGCCAACTGGAACTGGAATTTCATCGGTGACGCCGAAAACCCGTTCTTCACCCCCGATCCGGCCTCGGTTCCGGTCTTCACGCAATATCTCGACGGCATCCGCAAATCCGGCTCCTCGGTCGGCGCGGTGATCGAGATCGTCGCCGACGGCGTGCCCGCCGGACTTGGCGCGCCGATCTACGCCAAGCTCGACCAGGATATCGCGTCCGGCCTGATGTCGATCAACGCCGTCAAGGGCGTCGAGATCGGCAACGGTTTCGAAGCCGCCCGCATCACCGGCGAACAGAATGCCGACGAGATGCGCATCGGCAATGACGGCAAGCCGGTCTTCCTGTCCAACAATGCCGGCGGCATTCTGGGCGGCATCTCGACCGGCCAGGCGATCGTCGCCCGCTTCGCCGTCAAGCCGACCTCGTCGATCCTGACGCCGCGAAAATCCATCGACAAGGACGGCAACGACGTCGACGTCATGACCAAGGGCCGCCACGATCCCTGCGTCGGCATCCGTGCCGTGCCGATCGGCGAAGCCATGGTTGCCTGCGCCGTCGCGGACCATTATCTGCGGCACCGGGGACAGACAGGCCAGGGATTAGGCAGTAGGGATTAGGCAATAGGCCAGCCCGTCCTTCCTTCCCTAACTCCTACTGCCCAACCCTATTCCCTGCGAGCGAAGCGAGCCAATGCCATACGATCAGAAGAAAATCGTCGAAGCCATCCGCGCCTTCGAACGCGGCGAGATCGTCGTCGTCATGGACGATGACGGGCGTGAGAACGAGGGCGACCTGATCGTTGCCGCCGTGCATTGCAGCCCGGAGAAAATGGCCTTCATCATCCGTCACACCTCCGGCATCGTCTGCACGCCGATGCCGCGCGAGGAGGCCAAGCGGCTCAATCTGCAGCCGATGGTCGCCGACAATGATTCCGCCCACACCACGGCCTTTACCGTCAGCGTCGATTTCAAGCATGGCACCACCACCGGCATTTCGGCCGAGGACCGCACGCTGACCGTGCGCAACCTGGCCAACGGCAATGTCGGCGGTTCGGATTTCGTCCGGCCCGGCCACATCTTCCCGCTGATCGCTAGGGAAGGCGGCGTGCTGATGCGCTCGGGCCATACCGAAGCCGCGGTCGATCTCTGCAAGCTTGCCGGCCTGCCGCCGGTTGGCGTGATCTCGGAGCTGGTCAATGACGACGGCACCGTCAAGCGCGGCCCGCAGGTTGCGAGCTTTGCCGAGGAACACGGCCTCAAGCAGGTCTCGGTCGCCGACCTCATCGCCTACCGGCAGCGCAAGGAAACGCTGGTCGAACGCGTCGCCTGCTCCGAAATCGACACACTCGGCGGCAAGGCACAGGTCTTCACCTACACGCTGCCCTGGGATTCCATGCACCATGTCGCGGTCGTTTTCGGCGACATCCGTGACGGCGAGGACGTGCCGGTGCGGCTGCATTCCGAGGATGTGGTGACCGACGTGTTCGGCACCAGCCACCGGCTCGACGCCATCATGAAGGCGATGGGCGAACGCAAGCGCGGCGTCATCGTTTACCTCCGAGAGGGTTCGGTCGGCGTCGCCCATCAGGAGCGCAACCGGCCGATGAGTGCCGACCGTGAGGACCACGAAGAGGCCCGCCGCCGTGAGAACGAGTGGCGAGAAATCGGCCTCGGCGCGCAGATTCTCAAGGATCTCGGCATCTCCTCGATCAATTTGATCGCCTCGCGCGAACGCCACTATGTCGGGCTTGAGGGCTTTGGCATTCATATCGCCAAGACCGAGATTTTCTAGGGGACAGGGGGCGGTCGGATGAGCTTCGAGGCCTATCTCAATTGCTTTGAAGATGGCGAAGAGAGCTACTTCCCCACATCGATCGTCGAGGATGCCTTCGCGCCGTTCGTCACCAGGCGTGAACCTGAATTCACCTGCTGGGTCGTCGCCTATGACGATGCGTCGTCGGCCGACCTCTATCTCAATTTCGACCCCGGCGATGCCTCGCGATGTTCAGGCTTCACCGTCGCGCGGCCGCCCGACGATCCGCGCCTCTACGAAGCGCTGTGGAAAATCCTGCGTGTCACCAGCTCGGTCGTGTATTGCGCCGGAGAATGTCCGCCGATGGTCGGGCGCGCTGAAACCATACCCCATCTGAACCCGGATATGGTTGAGACACTGGGAAGTCCTGTTGTCGTTCTCGATGGAAACGAGATCCGCAAGAGGCTTGAACAGTCGTAGGGAGCCGCGCTCCTTTGGAGAAGCTGCGTCCGATCCGCGTTCCCGACCGGACGCTTGTGCGTTTATTCCGCGGGAACGGCGGCTGCACCGCAGCCGTCCAGCTCGCAGGCGCGGGTGGCCAGGCTGCGCTGGCCCACCAACACCGTGACCAGTGCGATAGTGCCTGAAACCACCGAGACCCAGAACCCGTTCCTGGCGCCGAACTCATCCACCACCGCGCCGGCGGCAAACGAACCCAGCGCCATGCCGATGCCGATGCCGGTCATCACCCAGGTGATGCCTTCGGTCAGCATCGCTTCCGGCACGTGGCGTTCGATCAGGCCGAAGGCGGTGATGAAGGTTGGCGAGATCGCCACGCCGCTGATGAAAACGGTCAGCGCCAGCAGCGGCACCGTGTCGGCGGTGAGCGGCAGCAATGTGCCGAGCGCAACGAGGGCGACCGCGAGGGCCAACTGGCGCTGCAGCGGCGCTTTCAGGTTGAGCGCACCGACGACGAGGCCGAGCACGAACGATCCCAGCGCATAGACGCCGATGACGAGGCTGGCGGCGCCCGGCTGGCCGAGTTCCTTGGTGATCGCCACCGTGCTCACTTCCGTCGTCGCGAAGGTGGCGCCGACGAAGATCAGGGCGAAGGTGATGATCTGCACCGGCCTGAGCCGGATTGCCGAGCCGCTCGAGACATGATTCACCGGCCGCACTTGTGGTTCGGTCGAACGCTGCAGGATGAAGGCTGCCGAGCCAAGGGCGAGGAATAGCGTGCTGACCAGGACACCGGCTTCCGGGAACAGAGCGGCACTCAAGCCCACCGACAGCGATGCGCCTGCAATGTAGACGAGTTCGTCCGCCGCCGATTCGAAGGCGAATGCGGTGTTCATCTGCGGCCGGCCGCGAAAAATCTCGGTCCAGCGCGCGCGCACCATCGCCGGCATGCTGGGCATGGCGGCGGCCGCCAGTGCCGACACAAACAGCGTCCACACCGGCCAGTCCTGATTGGCTGCGGCAATCAGCACCGCGAAGGCGAGCACGGTGAGGATGGTGGTCGGAACCACGATCCGCGTCTGGCCGAGGCGATCGACCAGCCGTGATATCTGCGGCGCCACGAAAGCGTTGCTCAGCGCGAACGTCGCCGAGACAGCTCCCGCCAGCCAGTATTCGCCACGTGTCTGCGACAGCATGGCCACGATGCCGATCGGCGCCATGGCGATCGGCAGCCGCGCGAGGAAGCCCGCGACGGCAAACCCCTTGGCTCCAGGGGCACGAAAGATTTCCGAGTATGGGTTTTGCATGGCTGGTTCCTCGACAAAGGCCAATTCGACAATTACATACGGTGCGTATGAATATAGGTAGTCGATACGCCGCGTATGTCAATTGGCATACGAAGCGTATGTGAATAAGGCCAGAACCATGCACAGACCCCGCAAGGAGATGATTGCCGAAACGCGCGCCAAGCTGATCACGGCGGCCCGCCACGCTTTCGGCACGATCGGCTATGCCGACGCGTCGATGGACGACTTCACCGCCTCGGCCGGGCTGACGCGCGGTGCGCTCTATCATCATTTCGGCGACAAGAAGGGCCTGCTGCAGGCCGTCATCGCCGAAATCGATGGCGAGATGGCCGTCCGCATCCATGAGATTGCGTCGCGGGCGCCAAGCCGCTGGCAGCGTTTCGTCGACGAATGCACGACCTATATCGAGATGGCGCTGGAGCCGGAAATCCAGCGCATCATGTTTCGCGACGGTCCGGCTGTGCTCGGCGATCCGGCGCAATGGCCGAACGCCAATGCCTGCGTCGGCTCGATGACCGATCATCTGACGGCTCTGCAGCAGGAGGGGGTGGTCGTCCCCGGCGTCGACCCCGAAACCGCCGCCCGGCTGATCAACGGCGCCAGCAGCCAGGCGGCGCAGCGCATCGCCAATTCGAACGACCCCGAAGCGACGTCGAAGACCGTGGTGGCAGCCTTCCAGCAACTGCTTGAAGGGCTTCTCAAAAAACAGGGTTCGCAGCCGGCCTGAAATCTGGTCGGCCCAGACCCGGCATTTGCCGAGATTGACAATTCCCGGCCCGGGTTCATCCTCGCCGTCCATCTCTGAGGGGAGATTCGGGCGCATGTGGGATTTCGAAATCGGCAGGTCGGTGTTCATCATGATCAGGACATGGCCATTCATCGTCTTTCGCATGATCGTCTATTTCGGCATTACGCTCGCCTATATCGTGGCGACCGGCAGCGGCGCCTCCGTCGGCTATGGCGTCGGCCATATCTCCACCGATCCCGACGGGCCGCTTTCCTTTGCACTGTGGGGCGGCATCGTCGGCATCGGCATCGTTTCGATCGCGCTCTACTGGATCCGCGAATACATCCTCTACGTCGTCAAGGCCGGCCATATCGCCGTCATGGTCCATTTGATCGATGGCCGGGACGTTCCCAATGGGCAGGACCAGATCGCCTACGCCAAGGACGTGGTGAAGGAGCGTTTCGCCGAGGCCAACATCCTTTTCGTGGTCGACCAGCTGGTCAAGGGCGCCATCCGCGCCATCACCGGCCTGATCGGCGGCATCGCCGCCTTCCTGCCCATTCCGGGTCTCGGCGGCCTGATCGCTTTCATCAATACGGTCATCCGCCTGTCGCTGACCTATGTCGACGAGATCATCCTCGGCTACAACATCCGCATCAATTCATCATCGCCCTTCGAGACAGCCCGGCAAGGCGTCGTGCTCTACGCCCAGAACGGCAAGACCATGGTCAAGAACGCCATCTGGCTGGCGGTCATCATGTGGGGTGTGTCCTTCGTCATCTTCCTTTTGATGCTGGCGCCGGCCGCCGCCATCATGTGGTTCATTCCGGGGCAGCTCGGCGGCTGGGCCTTCGTGCTCGCCATCCTCCTTGCCTGGGCCTTCAAGGCGGCCTTCATCGAACCCTTCGCCATAGCCTGCCTGATGCAGGTCTATTTCAAGACCATCGAAGGCCAGGTGCCGAACGCCGAATGGGACCAGCGGCTGGCCGAGGGGTCGTCCAAGTTCAGGGAACTCAGGGATAAGGCGCTGGCCTCCTTCGGCGGCTCGCGCTGGACGCAGCCGGCGCCCGGGGTGTAATCCCTGTTGAACGTCGGGGCGGTGCGGCGTCAAACCATGGTCAAAGCGGCCGGGCGCGCCTATATCGGGTCATGGTCACCAGGCTCTACACCCATCCGATCTTCCTCGAACATCTGACGCCCCCCGGTCATCCGGAGCGGCCGGACCGCTTGCGCGCTATCGAGCGCGTGCTCGACGACGAGGCCTTCACCGCACTCGATCGGGTAACGGCGCCGCAAGGCGACGAGGCCACAATCCTCTACGCCCACCCCGAGGATTTCGTCGCCCGCGTCCGCGCCGCGATCCCTGAAAGCGGCATTGCCTCGATCGACGCCGACACGAGCGCCAGCCCGAAAAGCTGGCAGGCGGTGGTCACTGCCATCGGTGCGGCCAACGCTGCCGTCGACGATGTTTTCGAGGGCAGCGTTGCCAATGCCTTCGTCGCCGCGCGTCCGCCCGGCCATCATGCCGAAAAGACCACGGCCATGGGCTTTTGCCTGTTCAACACCGCGGCGATCGCGGCCCGCTACGCGCAGAAGAAACACGGCGCCGAGCGTGTCGCCATCGTCGACTGGGACGTGCATCACGGCAATGGCACGCAGGACATTTTCTGGGACGATCCCTCGGTGCTCTATTGTTCGACGCACCAGATGCCGCTCTATCCCGGCACCGGGGCTAAAAACGAAACCGGCGCCGGCAACATCGTCAACGCGCCGCTGGCGCCGCAGACCGGCTCGGACATGTTTCGCGATGCCTTGCTGTCGCGCGTCCTTCCGGCACTCGACAATTTCGCGCCCGATCTGATCATCATTTCCGCAGGCTTCGACGCTCACCATCGCGACCCGCTGGCCGAGATCAACCTCAGCGAGGACGATTTCGACTGGGCGACAGGCCAGTTGCTGGAACGCGCCGGGCGCCACAGCGGCAACCGGCTCGTCAGCCTGCTTGAGGGCGGCTACGATCTGCAGGGACTGGCATTTTCGGTCGCCGCCCATGTCGGGCGGCTGATGAAGGGGTAAAGTATGGCTGGCGAAGCAAATGAAGACGTGAAGGCGATGAGCTTCGAGCAGGCACTCGACGCGCTGGAAAAGATCGTCGATGATCTGGAACGCGGCGACGTGCCGCTCGACCAATCGATCAAGATCTATGAGCGCGGCGAGGCGCTGAAGGCCCATTGCGACCGGCTGCTGAAGGCGGCCGAAGACAAGGTCGAGAAGATCAGGCTGTCGCGTGATGGCAAACCGGTGGGAACGGAGCCGCTCGACGCGGAGTAGTGGAATGGGGCGGGCATAAAGCAGATAGGAGTTCAAGCATGTGCAGAAACATCAAGACCCTGTTCAATTTCGAGCCGCCGGCGACCCATGACGAGATCCGCGACGCCGCCCTTCAATTCGTGCGCAAACTGAGCGGAACGACGCGCCCCTCGCAGCGCAACCAGGCAGCCTTCGACCGTGCCGTCGAGGCGATCGCCGAATCGGCGCATGAATTGCTGCATTCGCTGGAAACCACGCATCATCCGCGCAATCGTGAAGAGGTGGCGGCCAAGGCAAAAGCCAAATCGGCGCTCCGCTTCGCCTGAGGACATCCAGATGAGTTTCTTCCCCGGCAAGGACCCTGAGCCTGGCGATGCCTTCGCCAGCGACCAGATCGAGCTCATGGTCATTCCAAACGCCAAGGACATTGGCGGCTTCCAGGTTCGTCGCGCTCTGCCGACGGCAAAGCGGCGGCTGGTCGGTCCCTTCATCTTCTTCGACCGCATGGGGCCGGCGATCTTGCGCGCCGGCCAGGCGATGGATGTGCGCCCGCACCCGCATATCGGGCTTTCCACCGTCACCTATCTGTTCGACGGCAATATCAGGCACCGCGATTCGCTCGGCACCGAGATGGTCATCCAGCCCGGCGACGTGAATTTGATGACCGCCGGCCGCGGCATTGTCCATTCCGAGCGCACGCCCGAAGAACTGCGCGGCGCGCCGATGTCGGTCTCCGGCCTGCAGACATGGCTGGCTTTGCCCGACGGCAAGGAGGAAGTGGCGCCGGTGTTCGAGAACACGGCCGCGCTCCTTCTGCCCGAGATCGACGCCGAAGGTGTTTCCGGCCGCGTGGTGATCGGCGATTTCCAGGGACTGCGCTCGCCGGTAAGAGCCGACACCGAGACGCTCTACGCCGATCTGAGGCTGGCGCCCGGCGCCAGCGTCAAAATTCCCGCCGACGCCGAGGAACGCGCCATCTACACGCTGGACGGCGATGTCTCGGTTTCGGGCGACCGTTTTCCGGCCGAACGGCTGCTGGTGTTCCGGCCTGGTGACGAGATCGTCGTGTCGTCCGAGCGCGGCGCCCATTTCATGCTCTTCGGGGGCGCTTCGCTCGGCTCTCCGCGCCACATCTGGTGGAACTTCGTCTCGTCGTCGAAGGAACGCATCGAACAGGCCAAGCAGGAATGGAAGACGGGCCGCTTCGATATCGTTCCTGGAGATGAGGAAGAGTTCATTCCGTTACCGGACAATTAACGTCAGCATCACCCGCGTCACTGACACGCATTTACATTCCGGCGACGCAGGCATATTTCGCCATGATCGACGCGCATTATAGCTGAGCAGGCCCTTTAACAGTGAACGCAACGCTGCATACGCCGCTTCTCGACAAGGTCCGCATTCCAGCCGACCTGAAGAAGCTTGACGAAAGCGAGCTGCCGCAGCTGGCCTCGGAGCTGCGCGCCGAGCTGATCGATGCCGTCTCGCATACGGGCGGGCATCTCGGCGCCGGCCTCGGTGTCGTCGAACTGACGGTGGCGCTGCACTATGTCTTCAACACGCCGGAAGACCGCGTGATCTGGGATGTCGGCCACCAGGCCTATCCACACAAGATCCTGACCGGCCGCCGCGACCGCATCCGAACGCTCAGGCAAGAAGGCGGCCTGTCCGGCTTCACCCGTCGCGCCGAGAGCGAATACGACCCGTTCGGCGCCGCGCACTCTTCGACCTCCATTTCCGCCGGCCTCGGCATGGCCATGGCGCGCGACCTCTCGGGCGGCCACAACAATGTCATTGCCGTCATCGGCGACGGCGCCATGTCCGCCGGCATGGCCTATGAAGCCATGAACAATGCCGGCGCGCTTGATGCCCGGCTGATCGTCATCCTCAACGACAACGACATGTCTATCGCGCCGCCGACCGGCGCCATGAGCGCCTATCTGGCGCGGCTCGCGTCGGGCAAGACCTATCTTGGCCTGCGCGATTTCGGCAAGAAGCTGACCTCCTATCTCGGCAAGCGCGCCGACCGCGCCATCAAGCGGGCGGTCGAGCATGCGCGCGGCTACGTCACCGGCGGCACGCTGTTCGAGGAGCTTGGCTTCTACCATATCGGCCCGATCGACGGCCACAATCTCGAGCATCTGATCCCGGTGCTGAAGAACGTCCGCGACCATGCCGACGGCCCGGTGCTGATCCATGTCGTGACCCAGAAGGGCAAGGGCTACGCGCCGGCCGAGGCCGCGGCCGACAAATATCACGGCGTCAACAAGTTCGACGTCATCACCGGCGCGCAGACCAAGGCCCCGGCCAATGCGCCGGCCTACACCAAGGTGTTCGCCGAGAGCCTGGTCCAGGAGGCCCGCCTGGACGACCGCATCGTCGCCGTCACCGCCGCCATGCCGAACGGCACCGGCCTCGATTTGTTCGGCGAAGCGTTTCCGACCCGGACCTTCGATGTCGGCATTGCCGAGCAACATGCCGTGACCTTCGCCGCCGGCCTCGCCAGCGAGGGCTACAAGCCCTTCGCCGCCATCTATTCGACCTTCCTGCAGCGCGCCTACGATCAGGTCGTCCATGATGTGGCGATCCAGAAACTGCCGGTGCGTTTCCCGATCGACCGCGCCGGTTTCGTCGGCGCCGACGGCGCCACTCATTGCGGCGCCTTCGACACCACCTTCCTGGCGACGCTGCCGGGCTTCGTGGTGATGGCGGCCGCCGACGAGGCGGAGCTTCGCCACATGGTGCGCACCGCCGGCTATTATGACGAAGGCCCGATCGCCTTCCGCTATCCGCGCGGCAATGGCGTCGGCGTCGACATGCCGGAGCGCGGCTCGGTGCTCGAAATTGGCAAGGGCCGCATCGTCAGGGAAGGCACCAAGGTGGCGCTTCTGTCCTTTGGCACCCGGCTGCAGGATTGCCTGCTGGCGGCCGAGGAACTCGGCGCGGCCGGATTGTCGACAACGGTTGCGGACGCCCGTTTCGCCAAGCCGCTCGACGAGGATTTGATCCGCCGTCTTGCCCGCTCGCACGAAGTGCTGGTGACGGTGGAAGAGGGCGCTGTCGGCGGTTTCGCCAGCCACGTGCTGCAGTTCCTCGCCCATGAAGGCTTGCTGGAAAGCGGTCTGAAAGTTCGGCCGCTGGTGCTGCCAGACGAGTTCACCGACCACGCCAAGCCGGAAAAAATGTATGCCGATGCCGGGCTCGACGCGGCCGGCATCGTGCGCACCGTGTTCGTCGCGCTCGGCCATTCCGCGCGCGCGCAGCGCGCCTGAATCAAACCTCACGCAGCTGAAGCAGTTGCCTGTGCAAGCTTAACACTTTGTTAACGCTTCTCTTTGGCGTTTCGCTTACCGTCTCTTTTGGCCGTTTTTCAACGCCGCCCTGCTAGAACTGCCTCTAGGCAGGGAGTTAAAAACAATGCGAACGCTTCTGTGCGGCGCGGCCCTTTTGGCCGTCATCGCCGCGCCGGCCATGGCCGAGACGCGCTATGACCGCAAGCTCGAACAGGCGGTGGCAGGCATCGTCGCCCGCAAGATGGGCGATATCAGGGGCGCTTTTTCCTACAAGCAGGTGCCGCAGCTTGTCGTCGTGCCGGACGCACCAGTCGTTGCTGTCGAGCGCCCGCGCAAGCAGGCTTCAGATGACGGAAGCGACGGCCTGATGCCGGCCGTTGAACGGCAGGTCTCACGGACGATCTTCTAAAACCACATATCGCGCACGCAGCGCCCATCGCGCGGCAGGTCGTCATAAGTGTCCAGCCCGTCGAAATGGTCGATCGGCAGGTCGGCGACCGCCTCAGGCGGTGCCAGCCTGACATTGACGGCGATACGCGTGCGGCTGCTGTCGCTGCGGCGCAAACCGCGCCAGGCAAGCACACAGGCACATGTCGGGCAAAACAGGATTTCCAGCGACGGCGTCTCCTTGCCGGCGCGGGTGTAGGACTGCACAGGCCCCGCAAGCCGGATACGCTCGTCGACAAAGTCATAGGCCCAGAGCGTGCCATAGCGGCGGCAAAGCGTGCAATTGCAGGCCGTGATCGGGCCGGGATCGCCTTCCAGCGTCCAGTGGGCGGCGCCGCAATGGCAGGTTCCCGTCAGCATTCGTCTTCCTCCGCATTGCCTGAGCCTCTACATCTTGCCGGACTGGCTGCGCTATTCAACCGGGCGGACTGGCTTGCGGCCCGGGTCTCGACGTCCTCCCATGCCAATGTCCTTGCCTTCGCGGCCGGCTTTCGCCATGAAGGCCGATGAACTCCCCTCTGCCAGCCAGCACACGCCAGCGGCTCGACGAATTGCTCGTCCAGCGCGGCCTGTTTGCGAGCCGCTCGCGCGCCCGCGACGCGGT
Source organism: Mesorhizobium sp. M0802 (assembly GCF_040320115.1). Classification (NCBI taxonomy): domain Bacteria; kingdom Pseudomonadati; phylum Pseudomonadota; class Alphaproteobacteria; order Hyphomicrobiales; family Phyllobacteriaceae; genus Mesorhizobium; species Mesorhizobium sp. M0802. The sequence continues at coordinate 111,517 of NZ_JAMYOY010000016.1, read as the reverse complement.
CGAGCGCGGCACCGTGATGGTCGACGGCGTGGTCGCCCGCAAGCCCGGCCAGACGGTTCTGCCGCGCTGTCTCATCGTCATCGACGACCCGGCGCAGGGTTATGTCTCACGCGCGGCGCTGAAGCTGATCGCCGGGCTCGACCATTTCAGTCTCGATCCCGCGGGCAGTGAAGCTCTCGATATCGGCGCCTCGACAGGCGGCTTCACCCAGGTGCTGCTCGAACGCGGCGCGGCCCATGTCACGGCCATCGATGTCGGCCACGGCCAGATGCATCCCGGTGTCTCGTCCGACCCGCGCGTCACCGTGATCGAGGGCCTCAACGCTCGCGAGCTCGCGGCTGCCGATCTCGGCGGCCGTATCCCCGATTTCATCGTCTCCGATGTCAGCTTCATCTCGTTGAAACTGGCGATGCCACCGGCGTTGGCATTGGCACGGGACGGCGCTCGTGCGGTGTTTCTGGTCAAGCCGCAATTCGAGGCCGGCCGCGAGGCGATCGGCAAGGGCGGTCTTTTGAAAGACCCTTATGACGCCGCCCGTGTGGCCGGCTTGCTGCAGGAATGGCTCGAAGGCGTCCCTGGCTGGCGTACATTGGGCTTGCACATGTCGCCGATCGAAGGCGGGGACGGCAACCGCGAATTCCTGCTTGCCGGGATCAAGGATGCCGGGGCCAAGGACTGATGAGCACGGGCTTCACCATCAAGAGACTGGGTTCGCAGGGCGACGGCGTCGCCGAGACGGAAACCGGCGAGCTGTTCATTCCCTTCACCCTGCCCGGCGAGACCGTCACCGCCGCGCGCGAGAGGGATCGCGCCATGCTGATGGCGGTATTGGAGACGTCGCCGCTGCGTATCGATCCGGCCTGCCGGCATTTCACCGAATGCGGCGGCTGCGCCGTCCAGCATCTGCAAGCCGACGCTTACCAGCAATGGAAACGCGACAAGGTCGTGCACGCCTTGAAAGGCATTGCCGGCGACATCGGCGCCCTGGTGCCGTGTGCGCCACACACACGCCGCCGCGTCGTGCTTGCCGCCAGGCGCGCCAACACAGGCATGCTGCTTGGCTTCCATCGCCATCTGTCGCCGGAAATCATCCCCATCGAGGAATGTCCGATCTCACTGCCGGAGATCGTTGCCGCGCTCGATCGTTTTAGGTCGGTCGCCGACCTGGTTTGCGCCACCACCAAATCGTTCCGGATGGCGGTCACTGTGACGGGCTCGGGGCTTGACGTCGCTGTCTATGAGTCGGGCAAGCTGGGCGAGAACCAGCGCCGGGTCGCCTCCAACTTCATCATGGCCAATGGCTTTGCCCGGCTTTCGATCGACGACGAGATTGTCATCGAGCCGAAAAAGCCGGTGGTCATGTTCGGCACCGTCGCTGTCGCCATACCGCCTGGCGCCTTCCTGCAGGCAACGCAAGCCGCCGAGCAGACGATGGCCGATCTCGTTGGCGGACATCTGAAGCGGGCCAGGAAAGTCGCGGATCTTTTCGCCGGCTGCGGCAGCTTTGCGCTTCGGCTGGCGGCCAAATCCGAAGTCCACGCGGTCGAAGGCGACGCGGCAGCCCTTTCGGCGCTCGACCGCGGATCGCGCTTCGCCACCGGCCTGAAGCGGGTAACCGGCGAACGCCGCGACCTGTTCCGGCGGCCGCTGACGTTCAAGGAGCTGAATGCTTTCGATGGCGTCGTCTTCGACCCGCCGCGCGCCGGCGCCGAGGACCAGTCGAAGCAGATCGCCCGCTCGGATGTGCCGTTCGTCGCCGCCGTCTCCTGCAATCCGGTGACGCTGGCACGCGACCTGCGCATCCTGATTGACGGCGGCTACATCTTGAAGAGCGTCACGCCCATCGACCAGTTCCTGTGGTCGCCGCATGTCGAGGCCGTGGCGCTGCTGGAGAAGCCGAAACGGCGACGTTAATCCGCCGATTTTCACAAGGCCGTGCTTGAGTTTGCCGCCCACCGCAAGACGTAGCCGGCTGGCAAACTAGCCTTCGCGAACGCTTTCGTACCCGGCCGCTTGTGCGGCCTTGATGAACTTACGGTCGAAGGACACAAATGCTGAGCAGTGCGAGGACTTGCCCAGATGGAGCGCATCGGCGAAATCCATTCCCGTCTCGGCTAGATCGACCGCGGAAGAGACCATCGCAGCATCCTCTATCTCGATAGTGGGAAGCCCGCCGAACACCCGCAGTGCATTGACGATCGAGGCCTGATCATAACCATAGCCGCTGCGCAGCACCCACTCAGCCTCCAGGATCACCGTGACGGCGACGAAAACGGGCTGACCGTCGATCAGCCGCCGGGCTCGCGGGGACTGCTCGGGATCGTCGTTCGTCAGATACCTGACGACAACGTTGGTATCAATCGCGAGCATGGCGCCGCCGTGCTTCAGCAAGGACGGCCGCGTCCATCTCCTCCAAGGTCTTCGGTCTGCCACTGTGCGGCAGGACACCAAAGACATCTTCTGGTCGTGTCGGGGCAAAGGCAGGCGCCGGTCTCAAAAGTACACCGTCCGGTGTGTCTTCGACCTGCAGGCGCGTGCCCGCGCCCCAGTCCCTCCGTTTGCGGATAGCGCTGGGCAGGATGACTTGTCCCTTGGTCGAGACGGTCGTTATAAGCTTTTCTATTGCACCCATTGCGGTATTACCCTTGTGTAAGACAAAGGTAAGATATCCCTGTGAGGGGAACTATTCAAGCCCGCCGACGTCTCCTCGCTCAAACCCTGGTGCCGCCGACCGTCATCTGGTTCATCCTGAGATGCGGCTGGCCGACGCCGACCGGCACGCCTTGTCCGGCCTTGCCGCACATGCCGATGCCGGTGTCGAGTTTCATGTCGTTGCCGATCATCGAAACGCGGTGCATGGCGTCCGGTCCGTTGCCGATCAGCATGGCGCCCTTGATCGGCTGCGTCACCTTGCCGTTTTCGATCATGTAGGCCTCGGTGCAGCCGAACACGAACTTGCCTGAGGTGATGTCGACCTGGCCGCCGCCGAAGGATACGGCATAGATGCCGTTCTTGACCGAGGCGATGATCTCGTCCGGCTCCATGTCGCCCGCCGTCATATAGGTGTTGGTCATGCGCGGCATCGGCTGGTGCGCATAGCCTTCGCGCCGGCCGTTTCCCGTGGCTTTCATGCCCATCAGCCGGGCGTTCTGGCGGTCCTGCATGTAGCCGACAAGCTTGCCGTCCTCGATCAGCACATTGCGGGCCGAAGGCGTGCCTTCATCGTCGACGGTCAGCGAACCCCGCCGCTCCGGCATGGTGCCGTCATCGACCACGGTAACGCCCTTGGCGGCGACCTGCTGGCCGAGCAGGCCGGCAAAGGCGGAGGTCTTCTTGCGGTTGAAGTCGCCCTCCAGCCCATGGCCGACGGCTTCGTGCAGCATCACGCCTGGCCAGCCGCTGGACAAAACGATGTCGAACGTTCCGGCCGGCGCGGGAATGGCTTCGAGATTGACCAGCGCCTGCCTGAGCGCCTCCCTGGCCGCATGCTTCCAGGCGTCCTCGACCAGGAACTCGCCGAACGCCTTGCGCCCGCCCATGCCATAGGAGCCGCTTTCCTGGCGGTCGCCGTCGCCGACGACGACGGAAACGTTGATGCGGACCAGCGGGCGGATGTCGCGCACGATCTGGCCGTCGGCGCGCACGATCTCGACATGCTGCCAGGACGCCGCGAGCGAGGCCGTCACCTGGCGCACGCGCGGGTCCTCGGCGCGCAGCCATGCGTCGATTTCCTGCAACAGCTTGGCCTTGACCTCGAAGGAGGGCGAGGGGATCGGGTTCTCCTCGCCATAGAGATGGCGGTTGGTGCGCGCGGGTGCCGCGGCAAGCGTGCCGGAATAGCCGCCCCTGACTGTCGAGACGGCGTCGGCGGCGCGCAGCAGCGACGCCTCCGAAAGATCGCTGGAATGAGCGTAGCCGCTGGCCTCGCCGGCCACGGCGCGCAGGCCAAAACCCTGGTCGGTGTTGAAATTGGCGGTCTTCAGCCTGCCATTGTCGAACATCAGCGCTTCGCTCTCGCTGTATTCGAGGAACAGTTCGCCGTCGTCGGCGCCGTTCAGTGTGTCGGCGACGATCCGCTTGATGCGATCATCTGAAATGTCGAATTGGCCGGTCAGGCTGTTCATGGCAGGTCCGCTCACAGGAGGAATGGTGTTGCCACGATGTAGGCGCGAAGACGCGCCTGCACAATCCGCAATGACGATCCGCAGCAGGTAGGAGCGGGTAGCCCCGCCCCTGAACATGACATCCATCTTGAAGTTCGACCCGTCACCCGAAAAGGCCTTCACCCAGCGATATTTCTTGTTCCATTCATTGGCCTGGTCGGCCGTGAAGGGGTCGGTATAGCCCGAGGAGAACTGGATCGACTTGCACTTCTCATGGTTTTCGCAGCCATAGAAGTAGATGACATATTTCATGCCCTGAAGCCGGCCCGAGACCATCGGATCGCCCCGTCGTCCTTGTCCATCTTGGCCGAGCCATAGCCTTTCGCAAGCTCGAAAATGACGGCCGGATCGGGCGCCGTGATGATTTCGGAATCCTCGGCAAAGGCGACGGAAACGGCGCCGGTCAGGATTAGACCGGTCGACAAAAGCAAAGAACAAGCACGCATGATGACCCCCACAGCCAAAGATCAAACCCGTGGGAATTGTGAGGAAAGACGGTTTCGCAAGCATCAAGCTCAGGGCAGGGCGGCAAAACCGTCGGCGAAGCCCTTGAGGTCGACGGGGATGCCGATGCCTTCTTCCGGCGTCTGGAAGACGATGAAGGTGGCCGACGTCCCGGTCTTCAGCGTATCGAGCAGCGGCTTTTCGAGAATGACCTCGGCATAGCAGCCGTCTTGGAAGCAGCGCACGAAATAGGCGCGGCCAATATCCTTGCCGTCGACATTGAGGCCCAGGCCATTGGGCAGCAGAACGCCGAGCGGGGCCAGCACGCGCAGGATCTCGGCCTTGTTGTCGGCGGTGCGCAGGACGACGACGGACAGTCCCATTTCCGGGCGATCCTCGGCAACGACGTTCTGCATCATCACGCATTGTTCCGAGGTGGCGCCGGCCGGCGTGTCGCAGATGATCGACCACGCGCCATGCGTTGACTTGACCGTGCCGCTGGGCTGCGCTGCATTGGCGACGCCGGTTGCGGACGAGCCGATACCGATCAGGGCGGCGAGAAAAACGACCTTCGCCCCGCTTCTCGAAAGCCAAGCGCTTTTCGAATGCCAGGCGCTCTTCGAATGCCAGGCGTTTCTCGAAAGCCAAGAGGTCATGACGGCTCCATTGCGAATCACGGCACTTTAAGCCGCGCCAAGGCCAAGTAAAGGATAGGGCGACCGCCGGTCAGCCCCGGCAGGCGCAATAATGCGCTTTTCCCTAGCAAATTCGCCCGAATTGCGACCGTCGGGCGCATTCCTGACACAAGCCCGCATAGCCTGTCTGTCGACGACCCGCGCGGGCCACGAGGCCGTCGAAACAGCGCGGCAGCACTTGCGCGCAAAAATGCCGCACGGTTTCGCCCGCTCCTTTCTTGCGGAGGGAAATAGAGTATGGTTTGAACCACCCTTGGGACTGTCCGGGATTCCCATCCCGGCATTGTTCGATATTCTTGCGTCGCGATCGCGAGGAACCGGGAGATGAAGAGGGCGATGAGAAAATTCCCAGCAAGCGCCAAATTGATGGCAACAGCAGGCGCCGCCGCCGCATTTTTCGCCGGTGCCTCCGCCCATGCGGCCCAGCCGCAGCCGTGGGAGATGACTTTTCAGCCGCCGGCGACAGACATGATGCGGCAGATCGAGTGGTTCGGGAATTACACGATGTGGTTCGTCGTCCCGATCACTGCTTTGGTTCTGGCGCTTCTCGCCTGGTGCATCTTCAGGTTCCGCGCCAGCAAAAACCCGGTTCCGTCCAAGACCAGCCACAACACGCTGATCGAGATCATCTGGACAGTCGGGCCGGTCGTCGTCCTGCTGTTCATCGCCATTCCCTCGTTCCAACTGCTGACGGCGCAGTACACGCCGCCGGAAGAGGCCAAGCTGACCGTCAAGGTAACGGGCAATCAGTGGAACTGGGACTATGAGTACCAGACCGAGAACACGCTCTCCTTCAACTCGGCCATCCTGCAGGACGCCGACCGCGCCGCGATCGGCAAGGAAGACCGCAAGGTCTATCCGCGCCTGCTGGCGGTCGACAACGAGCTGGTCGTGCCGGTCAACACCATGACGCGCGTCCTGGTTACCGCAGCCGACGTGATCCATTCCTTTGCCGTGCCGGCCTTCGGCATCAAGATGGACGCGGTTCCCGGCCGTACCAACGAGACCTGGTTCAAGGCGGAAAAGGAAGGCATCTATTACGGCCAGTGCTCGCAGCTCTGCGGCAAGGACCATGCCTTCATGCCGATCGCCGTCCGCGTCGTATCCGATGCGCAGTACAAGACCTGGCTGGCAGCAGCCAAGACCGACCTCCCCGGCGCCAACAAGGCGCTGATGGCCGAGGTCGACGGTACCAACAAGGTAGCGGCCGCCGGCAATTGATGCCGCGGGTTAGCAAGAATTAGGGAACGGAGCCGACCATGGCAGAAGCTGCAGCTCACGACGACCACGACCACAAGCCCTATCATGGCTGGGTCCGGTGGGTGTACTCCACCAACCACAAGGACATCGGCACGCTCTACCTGATCTTCGCGATCTTCGCGGGCATCGTCGGCGGCGCGCTTTCGGTCGTCATCCGCATGGAGCTGCAGGAGCCGGGCATCCAGATCTTCACCGGTCTGGCGCAGATGGTCTATGGCATGAACGGCGATGCCGCCATCGACGGCGGCAAGAGCATGTACAACGCCTTCGGCACCGCGCACGCGCTGATCATGATCTTTTTCATGGTCATGCCGGCGCTGATCGGCGGCTTCGCCAACTGGATGGTGCCGATCATGATCGGCGCGCCTGACATGGCCTTCCCGCGCATGAACAACATCTCGTTCTGGCTGCTGCCGCCGGCCTTCCTGCTGCTCATCGCTTCGGCTTTCATGCCGAGCGCGCCCGGCGCCTATGGCGTTGGCGGCGGCTGGACGCTCTATCCGCCGCTGTCGACCTCCGGCCAGCCCGGGCCGGCCATGGATCTGGCGATCCTGTCGATCCACATTGCCGGCGCGTCCTCGATCCTCGGCGCCATCAACTTCATCACCACCATTTTCAACATGCGCGCGCCGGGCATGACGCTGCACAAAATGCCGCTATTTGCCTGGTCGGTTCTGATCACCGCCTTCCTGCTGCTCTTGTCGCTTCCGGTTCTGGCCGGTGGCATCACCATGCTGCTTACCGACCGCAATTTCGGCACCACCTTCTTCGCCCCGGATGGCGGCGGCGATCCGATCCTGTTCCAGCATCTGTTCTGGTTCTTTGGTCACCCCGAAGTGTACATCCTGATCCTGCCGGGCTTCGGCATCATCAGCCACATCGTCTCGACCTTCTCGAAGAAGCCGGTGTTCGGCTATCTCGGCATGGCCTACGCCATGGTCGCGATCGGCGCCGTCGGCTTCATCGTCTGGGCGCACCACATGTACACGACCGGCCTGTCGCTCGACACGCAGCGCTACTTCGTCTTCGCCACCATGGTCATCGCCGTACCGACAGGCGTGAAGATCTTCTCCTGGATCGCGACGATGTGGGGCGGCTCGATCTCGTTCAAGACGCCGATGCTGTGGGCGCTGGGCTTCATCTTCCTGTTCACGGTCGGCGGCGTCACCGGCGTCCAGCTCGCCAACGCCGGCCTCGACCGCTCGCTGCATGACACCTATTTCGTCATTGCCCACTTCCACTATGTGCTGTCGCTGGGTGCGGTCTTCGCCATCTTCGCCGGCTGGTACTACTGGTTCCCCAAGATGACCGGCTACATGTACTCGCCGGTGATCGCCAACACCCACTTCTGGGTCACCTTCGTCGGCGTCAATTTGATCTTCTTCCCGCAGCATTTCCTCGGCCTGGCCGGCATGCCGCGCCGCACCATCGACTATCCCGACGCGTTCGCCGGCTGGAACATGGTGTCGTCCTACGGCTCCTATATATCGGCCGTCGGCGTGGTGATCTTCCTCTATGGCGTGTTCGAGGCCTTCCAGAAGAAGCGCGTCGCCGGCGCCAACCCGTGGGGCGAGGGTGCAACGACGCTCGAATGGCAGCTGCCTTCGCCGCCGCCTTTCCACCAGTGGGAACAGCTGCCGAAGATCAAGTAAGGCAGCCCGAATACGAAACCGCCGGCCCGCCGGCGGTTTCGGCCAACGGAATGATTGGACTTATGTACGCATGGCCCTTGTCGACGACCCAATGATTGACGAAGCGGGCTTTCGCATGTCGGAAGCCACGTCGGGCGATTTCTTCGCCCTGCTGAAGCCGCGCGTCATGTCGCTGGTGGTGTTCACGGCGTTCGTCGGCATGGTCGCTGCGCCCGTGACCATCAACCCGCTGCTGGCGGTGATCGCCATCCTGGCCATTGCCATCGGCGCCGGCGCCTCTGGTGCGCTCAACATGTGGTACGACGCCGACATCGACGCAGTAATGAGCCGGACCGCCGGCCGCCCGGTACCGTCCGGCCGTATCCTGCCCGGCGAAGCCCTGAGCTTCGGCCTTGTGCTTTCGGTGCTGTCGGTGATGACGCTGGGCGTGCTGGTCAACTGGCTGTCGGCGGCGCTGCTTGCCTTCACCATCTTCTTCTACGCCGTCGTCTACACGATTTGGCTGAAGCGCTCGACGCCGCAGAATATCGTCATCGGCGGCGCCGCCGGCGCCATCCCGCCGGTCATCGGCTGGGCAGCGGTGACCGGAACGGTGAGCCTGGAAAGTCTCGTCCTGTTCCTGATCATCTTCCTGTGGACGCCCCCGCACTTCTGGGCGCTGGCGCTGTTCAAGTCCGACGACTACGCCAAGGCCGGCATCCCGATGATGCCGAACGTTGCCGGCCAGGCCTCGACCCGCCGCCAGATCTTTGCCTACGCCCTGATCCTGGTGCCGATCGGCGTGCTGCCCTGGGTGCTCGGTTTCACCACCGCCTTCTATGGCGTCGCATCAGTGGCTCTCGGCGCAGGCTTCGTCTGGTATGCCTGGAAAGTGCTGTGCATGACCGATAGCGACCGCGTCATGAAGCCGGCCAAGGCTCTGTTCGCCTATTCGCTGCTCTACCTCTTCGCCATCTTCGCCATCTATCTTGCCGACTGTGTCGTCGGTCGCGCTTTGGCCATCGGTGGAGCATGACCATGATCGACAAGAAGCTTGAACTGGTCACGCTGACCGAAAGCCAGAAGAAGGCGCGGCGCAACCGTTCGGCGGCGATCGGCGTCGCGCTGGCGATTCTGGTCGTCATCTTCTACGTCGCGACCATCGTGAAATTCGGCCATACCGGATGAGGCCGATGATGACCCGCCAGACCGTGACCGATCCCAGGAAGAAGAACACCAACCGCGTCGTCGCCGCCGTCTGCGTCGCCTTTTTCGGCGGCATGATCGGGATGGCCTACGCCGCGGTGCCGCTCTACAAGATGTTCTGCCAGGCCACCGGCTATGGCGGCACCACGCAGCGCGCCGAAAAGCAATATGCCGGCCGCATCCTCGACCGTGACATCACCGTGCGCTTCGACGCCAACACCAACGGCATTCCGTGGCAGTTCCAGCCGGTCGCCCGCTCGGTGACCATCAAGATCGGCGAGACCACGCAGGCGCATTACAGCGCCACCAACAAGTTCGACCGCGCCGTTACCGGCCGCGCCACCTTCAACGTGCAGCCGGAACTGGCAGGCCCCTACTTCAACAAGGTCGAGTGTTTCTGCTTCACCGACACGACGCTGAAGCCCGGCGAGACGCTGGACATGCCGGTCGTGTTCTATGTGGATCCCGATATCGTCAACGTGCCGGAACTGAAGGACTTGAAGACGATCACCCTGTCCTACACCATGTTCCCGGTCCAAAAGAACAAGCCGGTGGCGTCATCGACGCCGAACAGCAGCAGCAAAGTTTCAGATACCGAAGCAAATCTCGGGGGTTGATATGGCAGACGCGCACGCAAAACCACAACACGACTACCATCTCGTCAACCCGAGCCCGTGGCCCTTCCTGGGGTCGATCGGCGCGCTGGTGACTGCAGTCGGCGGCGTCGCCCTGATGCAGTATCTCAAGAACGGCGATTTTCCGATTTTCGGCCACAACATCGCCAATCCATGGCTGTTCTTCATCGGCCTGGTCATCGTCCTCTACACGATGTTCGCCTGGTGGTCGGACACCATCAAGGAAGCGCATGAGGGCCACCACACGCGCGTCGTGTCGCTGCATCTGCGCTACGGCATGATCATGTTCATCGCTTCGGAAGTGATGTTCTTCGTTGCCTGGTTCTGGGCCTATTTCGATGCCAGCCTGTTTCCGAGCGAAGTGCAGAATTACGCCCGCACCGCTTTCACTGGCGGCGTCTGGCCGCCGAAGGGTCTCGAAGTCCTCGATCCCTTCCATCTGCCGCTCTACAACACCATCATCCTGCTTCTGTCGGGCACCACGGTGACATGGGCGCACCATTCGCTCATCCATGGCGACCGCAAGGGCCTGATCAACGGCCTGGTGCTGACCGTCGGCCTCGGCATGCTGTTCACCATGGTGCAGGCCTACGAGTACATGCACGCTCCGTTCGGCTTCAAGGATTCCATCTACGGCGCCACCTTCTTCATGGCGACCGGCTTCCATGGCTTCCACGTCATCATCGGCACCATCTTCCTGCTGGTCTGCCTGATCCGCGCCTGGAAAGGCGACTTCACGCCCAAGCAGCATTTTGGCTTCGAGGCGGCTGCCTGGTACTGGCACTTCGTCGACGTGGTCTGGCTGTTCCTGTTCGCATCGATCTACGTCTGGGGATCGGTCGGCGCGGTGATCGAAGGCCACTGACGGCTTTCACCGAACCGACAAATCAGAAGGGCGGTCGCGGCAACGCGGTCGCCTTTCTTCTTTTCGGCGCCCCATCAATGGCCAACGGATTCGGCTGGTCGGGCTGGCTGCTTCAATTGGTCGACTGGACCGATGGCTGCATTGGGGTTACCGACTGCGACATGGACGAAATCTGGACTATGGTGCCGGATGGAACGCTGATCGAAATCGAGCCGTAAAGCATGACTATCCATGAGTGAAGATAGGGCGATCTGGCCACCCATTGAGCCGATCTCGGCCGGCCTGCACGGACGCTGCCCGCGCTGCGGCGAAGGACGGCTGTTTTCCGGCTTCCTCACCGTCGGCAAGCGCTGCAACAATTGCGGCCTCGACTATTCCTACGCCGATGCCGGCGACGGCCCGGCGGTGTTCGTCATCCTGATCATCGGCTTCATCGTCGTCGGGCTGGCGCTGTGGGTGGAGGTGACGCTGAGCCCGCCGCTGTGGCTGCATTTCATCATCTGGATACCGCTGGCCGTGGCGCTGTGCCTGACGGCCCTGAGGCTGATCAAGGGTGTGCTGCTGACGCTTCAATACGCCAACAAGGCGGCCGAAGGCCGCCTGGACCAGGGGCAATGAACGAGGCGCTGACCAAGCCCGCCGACCGCTCGCGGCCGAAGACGGCATTGCTGCTCGGCCTCGGCCTGGTGGTGTTCGTCATCCTGCTCGGGCTTGGCACATGGCAGGTGCAGCGCCTGTACTGGAAGGAAGCCCTTCTGCAGACCATCGACCAGCGCACCCATTCAGCGCCGCGGCCGCTGGCAGACGTCGAGAAGGAATTCGCCGCCACCGGTGATGTCGACTACACGCCGGTCACTGTCAGCGGGACGTTCCTGCACTCCGGCGAGCGGCATTTCTACGCCACCTGGGACGGCGACGCCGGCTTCAACGTCTATACCCCGCTGGCCCTCGACGATGGCCGCTATATCCTGATCAACCGCGGCTTCGTTCCCTATGATCTCAAGGATGCCGCCAAGCGCCCGCAAGGGCAGGTGACCGGCAAGGTCACGGTCTCCGGCCTGGCGCGCAACCCGCTGCCGGCCAAGCCGTCGATGATGCTGCCCGACAATGACGCGGCCAAGAACATCTTCTACTGGAAGGATCGTGACGTGATGGCGGCGAGTGCCGGCCTCCCGGCCGGCGCCGTGCTGGTGCCGATCTTCATCGACGCCGACAAGACGCCGAACCCGGGCGGGCTGCCGGTCGGCGGCGTCACCATCATCGACCTGCCGAATTCTCATCTGCAATATGCCTTCACCTGGTATGGCCTGGCGGCGGCTCTTGCCGCGGTTCTGATCATCAGGCTGCGCCGTCCGGCAAAGACTGAATGATCCAGAGCATGATCCCGAAAAGTGGGAACCGGTTTTCCGACAAGATCATGCTCCAACAAAGAGTTAGATCAGGTTGACCATTCAACCTGATCCAACTGCCCTTGACAGGGCAGGGGTGCACACCTCATTTCGCGTCACGATACGATCAACCGATCTGGAATCATGCTGCAGACCGCCACAAAACCACCGCTGACGATCCGGCTCTGCCAGCCGCGCGGCTTTTGCGCCGGTGTCGACCGCGCGATCCAGATCGTCGTGCTGGCGTTGAAGAAATACGGCGCGCCGGTCTATGTCCGCCACGAGATCGTGCACAACCGCTATGTCGTCGAGGGCCTGCAAAGCCTTGGCGCGGTTTTCATCGAGGAACTCTCGGAAATCCCGGCCGAGCACCGCAAGTCGCCGGTTGTCTTCTCGGCCCACGGCGTGCCGAAATCGGTGCCGGCCGACGCCAAGGCACGCGAGCTCTTCTATCTCGACGCCACCTGCCCGCTGGTCTCCAAGGTGCACAAGCAGGCGATGCGCCATCAGCGGCTCGGCCGCCATGTGCTTTTGATCGGCCATGCTGGCCATCCCGAAGTGATCGGCACCATGGGCCAGTTGACGGAAGGCGCCGTCACGCTGATCGAGACCGAAGCCGACGCTGCGACCTTTGCCCCCGCCGACCCGGAAGCCCTCGGCTTCGTCAGCCAGACAACGTTGTCGGTCGAAGACACTGCCGGCATATTGCGGGTGCTGCAGGAGCGCTTCCCGCAGCTGCATGCACCGGCCGCCGAATCGATCTGCTACGCCACCACCAACCGCCAGGAAGCGGTCAAGGAAACCGCCGCCGGCGCCGATCTCTACCTGATCGTCGGAGCGCCCAATTCCTCCAATTCGCGCCGTCTTGTGGAAGTGGCGGAGCGCGCCGGCGCCACCATGTCGCTTCTCGTACAGCGCGCCGCCGAAATTCCGTGGAATGACATCACAAATATCTCGACGCTCGGCCTGTCTGCCGGCGCGTCGGCGCCGGAGATCATCGTCGACGAGATCATCGACGCCTTCCGCCAGCGCTTCGAGGTGAACATCGACCTGGCGATCACGGCCACCGAAACGGAGGATTTTCCAGTCATGCGGGTTCTGCGCGATGTCGAACTGACGCGGGCCGACATGGCCTTCGTCAACGGAGCCGCGTGAACAGCCCATGGCGGTCTACACCGACGTCAATGAGGGAGAACTCGGCGCGTTCCTGAGGGCATATCCGGTCGGCGAACTCTTGTCCTACAAGGGGATCGCCGAAGGCACCGAGAATTCGAATTTCCTGCTGCACACCTCAAGCGGCTCTTACATCCTAACGCTCTACGAGAAGCGCGTCGACAAGGCCGATCTGCCGTTCTTCCTCGGCCTGATGGGCCATCTCGCCCGCAAAGGCATTTCCTGCCCGCTGCCGGTGACCGCGCATGACGGCACCGTCATCGGCACGCTGGCCGGCCGTCCCGCGGTCATCATCACCTTCCTCGAAGGCCTGTCGCTGCGGCGGCCGACAGCGGCGCATTGCGCCGAGGTCGGCAAGGCGCTCGCCGCCCTGCATTTGGCCGGGCAGGATTTTGCGATGACGCGTGACAACGCACTGGCCATCGAGGGCTGGCGCAAATTGTGGAACGCCTCGCGCGACCGAGCCGACGAGGTCGAGCCGGGACTGGCGGCCGAGGTCGACGCCGATTTCGCGGATTTCGAACGCCATTGGCCGCAGGGCCTTCCTGCCGGCATCATCCATGCCGATCTGTTTCCCGACAATGTCTTCTTCCTCGGCGAGAAACTGTCCGGCCTCATCGACTTCTATTTCGCCTGCCACGACCTCTACGCCTATGACGTCGCCACCTGTCTCAACGCCTGGTGTTTCGAGAAGGATTTCTCCTTCAACCTGACCAAAGGCACGGCGCTGCTGGCCGGCTATCGGAGCGTGCGGCCTTTGAGCGAGGGCGAGAAAGCAGCGCTGCCGATGCTTTCGCGCGGCTCGGCGCTGCGCTTTATGCTGACCCGGCTCTATGACTGGCTGACCGTTCCCGACGGCGGGCTGGTCATGAAGCGCGATCCGACCGAATATATCCGCCGCATGCGCTTCCACCGCGCGATCAAGTCGCCTTCGGAATACGGACTGACATGACCAAGCAGGTTGAAATCTTCACCGACGGTGCCTGCTCGGGCAATCCCGGTCCCGGCGGCTGGGGCGCCATCCTGCGCTTCAACGGCAAGACCAGGGAATTGTCGGGCGGCGAGGCCGAGACGACCAATAACCGTATGGAGCTGCTGGCCGCCATCTCGGCGCTGAATGCGCTGAAGGAGCCGTGCGCCGTCGAGCTTCACACCGACAGCAAATATGTCATGGACGGTATCTCCAAATGGATCCACGGCTGGAAGAAAAACGGCTGGAAGACTGCTGACAGGAAGCCGGTCAAGAACGGTGAACTGTGGCAGGCGCTGGATGAGGCCAATCGGCGCCACAAGGTGACCTGGAACTGGGTCAAGGGCCATGCCGGCCACACCGAGAACGAACGCGCCGACGAACTCGCAAGGGAAGGTATGGCGCCGTTCAAGAGGGGCTCAGCCAAACCTGCGGCGCCGAAAGTGGCGCTGAAGCCGGCGGCATCCGAGAAGCAGCCGGCGCCACGGGCACGGCGCTCGACCCAAAGCTATTGAGCTCAAGCTATCGGCAGGGGATCTCACTCATGCCGATCGTATACTACATCACCCATCCCCAGGTTCAGATCGATGCCAACGTTCCCGTGCCGCACTGGGGGCTGTCCGAGATCGGACGAGCGCGAGCATCAGCCATGCTCGATCAGCCATGGGTCGGATCGATCCGCCGTGTCGTCTCGTCGGCCGAGCGCAAGGCGATCGAAACCGCCGAGATTCTTGGCAAACACCTCGGCCTCGCGGTCGAGGTGAGGGAGCGCATGCATGAGAACGATCGGTCGGCAACCGGCTTCCTGCCGCCGCCGGAGTTCGAGGCGGTCGCCGACCAGTTCTTCGCCGACCCGCACAAAAGCATCCGCGGCTGGGAGCGGGCCATCGATGCCCAGCAACGCATTGTCAGCGAGGTCGAAACGGTGCTGGGTGCTGCCGATGGCGGCGACATTGCCTTCGTCGGCCATGGCGGCGTCGGAACATTGCTGCTGCTCTCGCTCAGCGGCCGCGCAATCAGCCGCGCGGCGGACCAGCCGGCCGGCGGTGGTAATTACTTCGCCTATGATGTCGGCACGCGCCGCGTCGTCCACGGATGGCGGCCGATAGACAGTCTGGCGCCGCGCTAAAGCGGATGTCAGGAGATCATCGATACCGTAGCCGCGATGAAGCCGCGCGCGACCAACGGATAGAACCCGTCCTCAGCGGATCAGCAGGGCCGTGCCGTAGAGGCCGAGCGCGAACACCGTGTGCGAGATCACGTTGAAGGCGCGGATCTGTATCGCGTTGGGGCGCTTTGAGGCGGCCCAGCCGGCGCCCATGCCGGGCGCCAGCAGGAACCAGCCGGCGCCGATGGTGACCATGCCGAGGATGAAGGCCGGCAAGAAGGTCGGCGCGTCCAGCCATGCCCTGCCCACCAGCGCCACCAGGATGAAGCCGTAGACGATGCCGGTGACATAGTGGAAAGCCCAGCCCAGCGCCTGCTCATGCGCATAGGGTGCGGCTTGGGCGATATCGTCGTGGAAAACCTTGCCTTCCCTAAGGTGCCAGACCCAGCGGCCGGGCGGCCCCCAGTTCGGCCGCGGCTGGCTGAGCGCCAGATGCAGGAACAGCGCCCAAAGATCCATCAGCACCGTGGCGCCGATGCCGATCGCAATGCTGCGCCAGATGATGTCAAACATCGTCGATGTCCCCCAAAGCAGGCAATCCGGCTGGAAGCGCGTGGTCGTCAGGCCATGGCGCTCATGAGCCGAGGCGGCCGTCGCGGTTTAGAGCTGGCTCAGAATGTGAGCGGCACCCGATGTGTCGACTCCTGGCTTGGTCTCGACATTGAGCGCCGTGACCTTGCCGTTGTCGACGATCATCGAGAAGCGCTTCGAGCGCAATCCCATGCCGCCGCTGGAATAGTCGGAGTCGAGGCCGATCGACTTGGCGAAGTCGCCATTGCCGTCGGCGAGATAGAGGATCTTGCCTTGACCGCCGGTGAAATTCGCCCAGGCGCCCATGACATGGACATCGTTGACGGACACGACGGCGATGGTGTCGACGCCGCGGGCCAGGATGGCATCGTGGTTCTCGAGATAGCCCGGCAGATGATTGTTGCTGCAGGTCGGCGTGAAGGCGCCTGGAACACCGAACAGCACGACCTTCTTGCCCGCGAAAATCTCGGCCGAGGTGATCACCTTGGCGCCGTCGGCGGTCATTTCCTTGAAGGTCGCATCGGGCAGTTTGTCGCCAACGGCAATCGTCATGATGGTCCTCGTGTGAAAAGCAGGGAAGGTTTCTTGCGATAGCGAAATCGGCCATCTCCCGCAACCGCCGACAAGGCCTGGATCAAGGGAAAGCCTGGATCGGGTCGGTATCAGGGAAACGGCAGAACGCCCTCGACCGCGCCTTCGGCACTTGTCAGGGTGTAATACAACCCGCCATCGGTCGGTGTCGTCGACGGCCGGTCGAGGATCGGAATGGTAAACACAAGCCGGCCGTCCTTCTCGTTGCGCGCAGGCGCCCCGAACATATAGTCGCGACCCCCGGCGACGAATAAATCCGCCGCCTCCGGATCGCCGGGAAAAGTCGCCTCGACGATCAGCGTCTCATGGTCGCCCGGCAGCACCTTGATCCCGAAATCGGGCTTGGCAGGCGCGGGCAAGGTGGCGAGTGCCGCCTTCACCAGCGCCGCATCCTCGGCATTGTCGGGATCGGCGGCGGGATCGACGCTCAGTCGCGTCTGCACCGGAATACAGATCGTCTCGCATATGCCGAGAAAGATGTCGGCATCGATGACGGCCGCATCCCCAGGCGACGACAAAGTGAATGTCACCGGCAGCGAGACCGGATGGTTGTAGCCGGCCCATTTGCCGTAGCCGTCGTCATGGCGCCGCGGCGGCGGGAAGGAAAACGCCGCATCGGTGATGTTGGTGCTGGCCGAAACGTCGATCTGCGGCGGCACGCCGGCGTCGCCCGGATCGCGCCAATAAGTTTTCCAGCCGGGCTTGAGCGCGATGTCGAGCACGCCCTGTATGCGACCGGCCTCGTCGGCCTTGCCTGTTGTCACCAGCCGCACCTTGCCGCCTTCGCTGTTGTACCATTCCGACGAGGAGGCGGCGGCGGGCAGGACTGCTCCGCATCCGATAGCAATACCGAGCAGCAGGATTTTCAAGCTTTGCATGGCGTTGATTTGATCGTCAGTTCATGGCCGCGCAATGTTTTCGTGGCGCTCTGCGTATCATATTTGCGTGACCTTCGGGCAAGGAACAGTTGGCTTCAAGCAATCGGCCGAGTGAAGTTCGCAGTCAAGATTCCGTTGTTCCAACCGTTGGGCTTTGGCCGAATCGCACGCGGCGCATCTTTTCGGCGTCCCGGAAACGCGTTACGCTCCAGTCCATGGACTTGTTGCGCCACAAAAAGACAGCCGGTGGACGCGGCTTTCTTGACGACCAGTTCCTGATTGCCATGCCCGGCATGAAGGACGATCGCTTCACGCGCTCGGTCATCTACATCTGCGCGCACAGCGATGAAGGCGCCATGGGCCTGATCATCAACCAGACGCAGCAGATGCTGTTTCCCGATCTTCTGGTGCAGCTCGGCATCATGAACGAACAGGAGGCGATCAGGCTGCCTGCGCAGGCCCGCGACTTCGTCGTGCGCAATGGCGGCCCGGTGGACCGCAGCCGCGGCTTCGTCCTGCACTCGGGCGACTACCGGGTGGAATCCTCGCTCACCGTCTCCGACGATATCTGCCTGACCGCGACGGTCGACATATTGCGCGCCATCTCGTCCGGCCGCGGCCCGCGGCGCGCGTTGATGGCGCTCGGCTATTCCGGCTGGGGCGCCGGCCAGCTGGAAACCGAGATCGCCGAGAATGGCTGGCTGACCTGTCCGGCCACGCCGGAGCTGCTGTTCGACGCCGACATCGAGCGGAAGTACGACCGCATCCTGGCATCGATCGGGATTGATCTGGCGCATCTGAGCCTGGCCGCGGGGCACGCCTGAGGCCTCGCATTTGCCGACGTTCCGCCGAACCTTCGCGACTAGCCGAAGCCGCCCGCCACTTTCGTCATCCTAGGGTCTGCGCTGCGTCGCTGCGCTCCTTGCTTCGCCCCAGGATGACGAAGGCGCGGTCGCTTCAGCTAATTTTCGGGGTTCATTCCAATGTAACCACGCGCCTGCACGACGCATGCCTCACCCATCACGCCTGCGTCATCGGGTACTGCTCTTTCAACGCCTTCAGCACCTGGTCGCCTGGCATCGGCGCGCCGAACATGAAGCTTTGCACATATTCGCAGCCCATCTGGCGCAGTTCCAGCGCATCGCTTTCGTCGGAGATGCCCTCGGCCACCACCGACAGGCCGAGTTCATGCGCCATGTTGACCATGGATTTGAGCAGCACCGCCCGCTTCGGCGTCGCGTCGTCGACGAAGCTCTTGTCGATCTTGATGGTGTCGAAGGGGAAGCGGGTCAGATAGGCGAGCGAGGAATAGCCGGTGCCGAAATCGTCCAGCGACAGGCCGATGCCGAGCTGTTTGAGCTTGGTCAGCACATGCGAGGTTTGCTCTGGATTGTCCATGACCAGCGATTCGGTAAGTTCGAGCCGGAAGCAGCGCGGCTTCAGATTGGCGCGCGCGATGACCGAGCGGACATCGCTGACCAGGTCGCGGCGGATCAGCTGGCGGCTGGACAGATTGACCGACACCGACAGCGGCGTGTCGCCGATCTGCTTTTGCCAGCCGGCGAGGTCCTCGGCCGCCTGCTGCATGGCAAACAGCCCAAGCTGCACGATCAGGCCGCAGCTTTCGGCGACCGGAATGAAATCGCCCGGCGGGATCATGCCGCGGCGCGGATGGTCCCAACGCAGCAGCGCTTCGAAGCCGGCAATGCTGCCGTCCTCCAGCCGCACGATCGGCTGGTAGGCAAGGGTGAATTCGCGCCGCTCGATGGCGCGGCGCAGATCGGATTCGAATTGCAGCCGGTCGGTGCCGACGGTGCGGAAGGCCGGCCGGAACGGTTCGATCCTGTCGCCGCCGAAGCGCTTGGCCTGGTGCATGGCAAGCTCGGCGTCCTTGACCATGTCTTCTGCCGAAGTCTGCGCCGAGGTCCAGGTGATCAGGCCGATCGAGGCAGTCAGCACGATCTCGCGCTTGGCGAAGGTGATCGGGTTGTTGATGGCGTGCTTGATGGCGTCTGCCACCGCCGCGATGCGGGAGGGTTCCTGTTCGGAGAGCAGCATCAGGGCGAACTGGTCACCGGCAAAGCGCGACAGCGAATCCTTCGGTTTCAACAGCCGGTGCAAGCGGCGCGCAATGGTGAGCAGGATGGTGTCGCCGGCCGAGATGCCAAGCCCGTCATTGACCTGCTTGAAACGGTCGATGTCGATGACGAAGACGGTGGGGCGCACCTTCTCTTCGGTACGCGCGATCGAGATGATGGCTTCCAGCCGGTTCATCAGAAGTTCGCGGTTGGGCAGGCCGGTCAGATTGTCGTGAACGGCATCGTGCAGCAGCCTTTCCTCGGACTTTTTCTGCTCGGTAACGTCGACCATGGTGCCGACGCAGCGAATCACTTCGCCATCCGAGCCGATCACCGGCCGCGCCCGAAGCAAGAACCAGTGGTAGTGCCCGTCGGCGCCGCGCAGGCGGAAATTCTGCGAGACCCGGCCGCGCCGATGTTCGAGCACCACGTCGAGCGTGGTGCGGAACGTGTCGCGGTCGTCGGCATGCAGCACCGGCAGCCAGTTGCGGGCCGCACCCCCCAGGCTGTTGGGCGCCAGGCCAAGCTGGATGCTGACGTCGGGCTTGGTGACGACGCGGTCGCGCAGCACGTCCCAGTCCCACACCGTGTCGCCGGAACCGGCGACGGCCAGCGCCTGGCGCTCGAGATCGGAGAACAGGCCCTGATGCAGCGCGCCGCCGGCAAAGGCATGCTGCATGACGGTGAAGCCGATCAAAAGGATGATCAGGATCAGCCCGCCGCCCAATGCCGGCTGGGCGATGTCGTTGTCGAGCATGCCGGTGATCGCCATCCACGACCCGCACAGCCATAGCAGCACCATCACCCAACTGGGCACCAGCATGATCGCACGGTCGTAACCACGAAGACCGAGCAGGATGATGAGGCCGAGCCCGGTCAGCGCGGTGGCGGCAAAGGACAGCCGGGCAATACCGGCGGCGACGGCCGGATCGATGATGGCCACACCCGCGATCAGCACCAGGCCGAGAATCCAGACCAGCGCGCCATAGCTGAAATGGCCGTGCCATCGGTTGAGGTTGAGATAGGCGAACAGGAACACCACGAAGGTCGCCGCAAGCGCCACTTCGGTTCCCGCTCGCCACATCTGCTCGTTGCCGGGCGATATCTCTATGATCTTGTTCAGAAAGCCGAAATCTACGCAGATATAGGCCAGAACCGCCCAGGCCAGCGCTGCGGTCGCCGGAAACATCGAGGTTCCCTTGACCACGAACAGAATTGTCAGGAACAGCGCCAGAAGGCCGGCAATGCCGATGACGATGCCGCGGAACAGCGTATAGGAATTGACCGAGTCCTTGTAGGCTTCCGGCTCCCATAGATAGACCTGCGGCAGCTTCGGCGAGGCGAGTTCGGCGATGAAGGTGATCACCGTTCCCGGGTTCAGCGTCACCCGGAACACGTCGGCGTCGGAGCTTGACTGGCGGTCGAGCGCGAAGCCCTCGCTGGGTGTGATCGCGGCGATGCGGGTGGCGCCGAGATCGGGCCAGAAGATGCCGGAATTCACCAGCCTGAAATGCGGCGCCACGATCAGCCGGTCGAGCTGCTGGTCGGTGGTGTTGGCGAGCGCGAACACCGCCCAGTCGCCGCTCGAGCGCGCGTCATTGGCCTCGACCTCGATGCGCCGGACGATGCCGTCGGGACCGGGCGCGGTCGACACCTGGAAGTTTTCGCCCTGATTGACGTAGATCTGGACGGCGCGCGACAGGTCGAGCGCGACATCGTCGCGGGCAATCTTGATCGGTTCGACGGCGAAGGCCTGGAGCGCCGCGCAAAGCGTGACGACAACCGCCAGAACAAAGGCCAACAGCGACCCGTTTCGCAGGAAATTCGTCAAAAATCAGTCCTTCGTTCCAGCGCCCGGCGGATCGTCCGCGATCCGGGCGTAGAGGTAGTGGTCCTGCCAGATGCCGTTGATCCTGAGGTAGGATCGCAGAAGTCCTTCGCGCCGGAATCCGGCTTTTTCAAGCACGCGGATCGACCGGACATTGTCGGGAATACAGGCAGCTTCGATCCGGTGCAACCTCAGCGTATCGAAGGCGAAGCGGCAGACCACCTTGACCGCGTCGGTCATCAGGCCGCGGCCGCCAAACCGCTCCCCGATCCAGTACCCGACATGGCCGCTTTGCGAGACGCCGTGGCGGATATTGCCGAGCGTAATGCCGCCGGCAAGCTTGCCGCTCGCCTTCTCGAAGATGAAGAAGGCGATGGCTGTCCCCTGCGCATAGTCTTCGCGGTAGCGGCCGATGCGCAGCCGCCAGGCGGTGCGGTCGAGTTCATCGGGCGTCCAGCGCGGCTCCCACGGTTCGAGGAAGGCACGGCTTTCGCCGCGCACCGCTGACCATTCGCGATAGTCGTTGGTGTAGGGCACGCGCAGCATGACCCGGTCGCCTTTCAGTGCCGGCAGGTCACGGCGAAAGAAAGGGAGCGCGAACACCGGCGCTTGAAGGCTTAGACGGCGAGCTTGCGGGCCGTGGTGTGCGTGCCCGCAAGCGAATCGAGAATCGCCTCATAGGGCGCGAGCGTACCCACCGGTCCAACCGCGGTCAGCGTCGGCTTGGTCGAAAACAGCCGGGACGAAAGGTCGGTCAGCCGCTCGACGGTCAGCGCCGACAGCCGTTCCATCAATTCCTCCTTGGCGATCGGCCGACCGAACAGAAGCAGCTGCCTGGCGATCTGCGAGGCGCGGCTGGCCGGGCTTTCAGCCGACATGATCAGGCCGGCGCGATATTGCGCGCGGGCGCGGTCGAGCTCTTCCTGAAGGATATTCTCGCCGGCCTTCTGCAGCTCGTCGATAATGACCGGCACCAGTTCGGCAATGTCGCTCTGCCCGGTCGCGGCATGAACGCCGAAGATGCCGGTATCGGAAAAACCCCAGTGGAAGGCATAGACCGAATAGCACAGGCCACGCTTTTCGCGGACCTCCTGGAACAGCCGGGACGACATGCCGCCGCCGAGGATCATCGACAGCACCTGCGAAGCGTAGAAATCGCGCACATGATAGGCTCGGCCTTCGAAGCCGAGCACGATCTGCGCGTCCATCAGGTCGCGATCCTCGCGGAAATCGCCGCCGACATACTGCGCATATTGCGGCATCGTGCTGTCGGACTTGCTGCGGAAACCGCCGAGCTGCTTTTCGACCTCGCGCACGAAATTGTCGTGCTTAATGTCGCCTGCCGCCACGATCACCATCTTCTCGGCGCCATACTGGCGCTCTATGAAATCATGCAGCTGTTTGGAGGTGAAGGATTTGACGGTTTCCGGCGTGCCGAGGATCGAGCGGCCGATCGTCTGGTGGCGGAAGGCGGTCTCGGTGAAACGGTCGAAGACGATGTCGTCGGGCGTGTCGTGCGCGGCGCCGATCTCCTGCAGGATCACATGCTGCTCGCGCTCCAGTTCCTCTGGGTCGAATTCGGACTCCTGCAGGATATCGGCAAGGATATCCACCGCCAGCGGCACATCGTCGGACAGCACCCTGGCGTAATAGGACGTCGTCTCGACTGATGTGGCGGCATTGATCTCGCCGCCGACATCCTCGATTTCCGAGGCGATCTCGAAGGCCGTCCGCCTTTTCGTACCCTTGAAGGCCATATGCTCGAGCAGATGGGCCATTCCGTGCTCGTCGTCACGCTCATTGCGGGCGCCGGACTTGACCCAGGCGCCAAGGGCAACGGATTCGAGGCTTGGAAGGGTTTCGGTGGCGACTGTCAGGCCGTTCGACAAACG
The DNA here is from genome assembly GCF_040320115.1 of Mesorhizobium sp. M0802. Lineage (NCBI taxonomy): Bacteria > Pseudomonadati > Pseudomonadota > Alphaproteobacteria > Hyphomicrobiales > Phyllobacteriaceae > Mesorhizobium > Mesorhizobium sp. M0802. The sequence goes on along the minus strand of NZ_JAMYOY010000016.1, from coordinate 88,121 downwards.
GCTTACCTCAACACCCATATGGCAAGTACTCCCTAACGCGCTGCCCTTGAGTGGCGGCTCACGTAATCTTCCACCATTTTCAGGTCGGATGGAAGTACCGTGTACTTTTCGTCGGCTGACATCAAGGACCCCAGCCATGCGGGCAGGGCCGGCGACACGCCGCAGGCGGCTTCGACCGCGGCCGGGAACTTGGCCGGGTGCGCCGTGCCCAGCACCACCATCGGCACTGCACCGTCAGCCTTGCCGGCGGCGACATGCACGGCCGCGGCCGTGTGCGGATCGAGCAGATAATTGCTGGATTCGAGCGTTGAACGGATGGTGGCGGCAACCTCGTCCATATCAGCGCGTCCGGCGTCGAATTCGGACCGCATCCGGTCGATTTCTGCGGTTTCGATGGTGAAGGCGCCGGATTGCTTGAGGCCGGCCATGTAACGCCGCACCGTGTCTGCGTTACGGTCGCAGGCCTCGAACAGCAGTCGCTCGAAGTTCGACGATACCTGGATGTCCATCGATGGCGACGTCGTCGCAAACACACCCTTGGTGCGGTATTCACCGGTCGCGAAAGTGCGCGCCAATATGTCGTTGTCGTTGGTGGCGACGATCAGCCGCTCGATCGGCAGGCCCATCTTCTTGGCGGCGTAACCGGCGAAAATATCGCCGAAATTGCCGGTCGGCACGGTAAAGGAGACCGGCCTGTCCGGCGCGCCGAGCGAAAGCGCCGAGGAAAAATAATAGACGATCTGGGCCATGATGCGGGCCCAGTTGATCGAATTGACGCCCGACAGCGACACGCGATCACGAAAACCATGATCGTTGAACATATCCTTCAGCAGGCCCTGGCAATCGTCGAAATTGCCTTCGATGGCCAGCGCCTGGACGTTGGCGGCCGTCGATGTCGTCATCTGCCGCTGCTGCACCGGCGAGACGCGGCCATGCGGAAACATCACGAAAATGTCAGTTCGGTCGCGGCCGGCGAAGGCATCGATGGCGGCGCCGCCGGTGTCACCCGAGGTCGCGCCGACGATGGTTGCGCGCTGGCCGCGCTCAGTCAGTACATGGTCCATCAGCCGGGCAAGCAGCTGCATGGCAACGTCCTTGAAGGCCAGCGTCGGACCGTGGAAGAGTTCAAGGATGAAGGTGTTGGCGCCGGTCTGCACCAGCGGGCAGACGGCCTGGTGGCGGAAGGTGGCATAGGCTTCGCGCACCAGGCGCTCGAAGACGGGTGCGGCGATCTCGCCGCCGAGGAACGGCGTCAGCACGCGGATGGCGAGGTCCGCATAGGGCAGGCCGCGCATGGCGCGGATCTCGGCTGCCGAAAACTGCGGCCATGTCTGCGGCACATAAAGCCCGCCGTCGCGGGCCAGCCCCGCCAGCACCGCGTCGGCAAATCCAAGCACGGGCGCATCCCCGCGGGTACTCACATAGCGCATCGTCAAAGGTCCATTGCTGCCGCCGGTTCATCCACGGCAATTGGTTAATTTTCCGAGCCGGCTCAGTCGCATTTTTGCCGTGGCGTTGCTATACGTCACCAACTTTGCGAGAGGGAAGTGCAGTTTCATGGCGTTTCACAAGTTCAACCGTCGCTTTGTCGCGGGTCTGGCGCTCACCGGCTTTATGCTTGCCGCCGCCGGTTGCCAATCGAGCGACAATGGCATCCTCAATCTCGGTTTCGGCAAGAAGACCGACCCGAATGCGCCAATACCGCCGCAGGATCCCAAGGTTCTCGCCAGCCAGTTGCAGGCCTACTGCCCGAAAGTGACGGTGCGTGACGGCACCGCCTACTTCAATACCTACGCCAAGGGCGCGCCGCAGCCGAGAAAGAAAAAGGCTGATGCGGCACAGGATGCCGAGGCCGCTGCCGCCGCGCAGACGGCGCCTGACGGCTCCATCGTCGATCCGAACAAGGATCCGGCCAAGATCATCTACCAGGCCTCGATCAGCGATGTGAGCCGCGATTGCAGCCGTGCCAACGGCCAGTTGACGATGAAGGTTGGCGTTGCCGGCAAGATCGTGCCGGGACCGCTGTTCGCCCCCGGCACCATCACCATGCCGATCCGCATCGCCGTGATGCACGGCCCCGACGTGCTTTACTCGCAGATCCACCCCTATCAGATCCAGGTCAGCGATCCCTCGACCGCCACCCAGTTCGTGTTCACCGATCCCAACGTCGTCGTGCCCGAACCTTCCGCCCGGGATTACACTGTCTATGCGGGCTATGACGACACCGCGCCGGCGGCGGCGGACAAGAAGTCCGGCAAGAAAAAGAAGCGCGCTCCCGCGACGAACTAAGCGCCTGGGCACCGTCGCTGCTGCGACGGTGCCGGTCAACTCTTTGAAAGATCCAAACGATCCGATCGTAATCCTGCAGGCGTGCGCCTGCGGGCAGGTCGCGTCTGCCTTTAAATCTCGATCCATTCCGCCAGCGCACTTGACTCATCCATAGCCCGGCGGTTATACGTAAATCAATAGCTCGCAGGTTATTGATCCCGATGCCAGACACCCACGATACTCTCTTCAGAACGCTTGCCGACCCGACGCGGCGCGCCATCTTCGAGCGCCTTTGCCGCCAAGGTGAGCAGACCGTAGGGGCGCTGACGGCGCAGTCCGGTGTCTCGCAACCGGCGGTGTCGAAGCATCTCGGCGTCCTGAAGCTGGCCGGGCTGGTGCGTGATCGCCACGCCGGACGCCAGACCCACTACAGCGCGCAGCCCGCGGCACTTGGTCCGCTGACCGACTGGACAGTTCAAATGACGGGATTCTGGGAGAGCCGCTTCGATGACCTCGAGAACCTGCTGAAAAGGATGGACCAGTGAGCAATCCCGAACTGCGCACCGTCGTCGTCGAACGTGAAATTTCCTGGCCGGCGGAGAAGATCTGGCGCGCGTTGACGCAGCCGCATCTGATGGAGGAATGGCTCATGAGGAACGATTTCAAGCCTGTCGTCGGCCACAGCTTCAATCTTCGCGGCGACTGGGGCGGCGTGCTCGACTGCGAGGTGCTGGCCATCGAGCAAAACAGGACGCTGTCCTACAGCTGGGATTTTGCGCATGAGGATGCCGCCTACAATCTGAAGAGCGTGGTGACGTTCACGCTCACACCCACGAGCTCGGGAACCCATCTGCGCGTCGAGCAGTCGGGCTTCCATCCGAGCCAGAAGCAGGCCTATGGCGGCGCCAGGGCCGGGTGGCAGCAATTCCTCACCAAGCTGGAGCAGGTCCTGGCGAAGCCGGATTGAAGCCTGCCGGTACCATGCCCTGATCGCGGGGCACCGAATGCAAAAAGGAGGAAATCGATGAAGATCAAGCTGACCAGCGTCTATGTGGACAACCAGGACAACGCACTGCGCTTCTACACCGACGTGCTGGGCTTTGCTGTGAAGGCCGACTTCAGCAATGGGGCTTTTCGTTGGCTGACCGTCATCTCACCCGATGAGCCCGAGGGAGCCGAGCTACAGCTGGCGCTCAACGACAACCCGGCCGCCAAGGCCTACCAGCAGGCCATCTTCAAGCAGGGGCAGCCCGCGCTCATGCTGTTCACCGACGACGTCAAGGGTGATTACGAGCGCATCAAGGGACGCGGCGGTGCGTTCGCCATGGCGCCGACAGAAGTGACCGGCTCGACCATCGCCCAGCTCAACGACAGCTGCGGCAATCTCATCCAGATCACCCAACTGGCGCGTTGGTAGGCGCTGGTTTCAAGAGGAAGTTGCAATGAACTTGAGCAAATGGATACGTCAAACCCATCGTTGGCTGTCGATCATCTTCACGCTGACCGTGGCAGCCAATTTCATCACCATGGCGTTCGGGCAACCTCCGGCCTGGGTGGTCTATTCGCCGCTGCTGCCGCTATTCCTGCTGCTGTTCAGCGGCCTCTACATGTTCGTGCTGCCTTACGTCGCGAGATCGCGTGGCGAGCAGGGCGCGCAAGGGTAGGACATGGCCAAGGCGCCGGGAAAATCGAAGGTCGCAAAACCGGCCCCAGACAAGCCGGAAAAGCCGGTCCTGCTTTCGGGCGGCAACCCGCAGATCCCTAAGGTCTATGGGGACGCTCCGGTGCAGGCATATATTGCCGCCATGCCGGGCTGGAAAAGCGATGTCGGGCGCCGGATCGACGCACTTATCGTCAGCGCCTTCCCCGGCGTCTGCAAGGCGGTGAAGTGGAACTCACCGTTCTATGGCATCGAGGGCGACGGTTGGTTCCTCAGCCTGCATTGCTTCACCAGATACGTCAAAGTCGCCTTCTTTCGCGGCACGTCGCTCGATCCTGTGCCTCCCGGCGGTTCCAGGCAAAAGGAAGTGCGCTATCTCGACATCCATGAAGGCGAAGAGATCGACGAAGCCCGCTTCGCCTCCTGGGTGAAGCAGGCCAGCCGATTGCCCGGCGAGAAGATGTGAACGGAGGCAGACCATGAAGATCAGCATGTCGAGCAAGGACGAGGGAGGCGCCTCTGCCTCCGAGCGGATAGATGCCCGAATCCGGGAGCTGGACGATTGGCGGGGCAAGACGTTGGCCAGCCTGCGCAACACCATCCTCGACGCCGACCCGGAAATCATCGAGGAGTGGAAGTGGATGGGCAGCCCGGTATGGTCACGAGACGGCATGATCGCCGTCGGCAACGCTCACAAGGACAAGGTGAAGCTGACCTTTTCTCACGGCGCCAGCCTGCCGGATCCCGACAGGCTGTTCAACAACGGGCTCAACGGCAAGGTGTGGCGCGCCATCGATGTGTCGGAGGGCGACGTGATCGATGCGGATGCGCTGAAAGCGCTCGTCCGCGCCGCGATTGCCTACAACAGGGCTAAGAAGAAACCGGCCAGGTCGGCCAAAGCTAAGGACTGATCGGTTCAGGCGTCCGACCACTCCGACAGAGCGGCAATCACACTTTTCAGTTCGGCCCAGCGTCGGATGACGGTTTCGGCTCCGGCTTCGGTCAGCACATCGGCATGGCCGGGATAGCTGTGCGCGGCGCCGGTGAAGCCGATCACGCGCATGCCGGCGGCCCTGGCGCCGGTGACGCCGTGCACCGAATCCTCGATGACGAAGGTGTTTGCCGGATTGGCGTTGAGTTGCTCCGCCGCGATCAGGAACACATCCGGCCCGGGCTTGGTTTTCTTGCTTGGTATTTCCAGCGCTGAAAAAATCCGGCCGGCGAAGAACGGCAGCAGGCCCACTTTCTCCAGCATGAACTCGATCCGCTCGGAGCGTGAGTTCGAGCAGACGCAGCGCGGCGCGGTCACCGCCGCGACCGCCTCGCGCACGCCGTCGATGGCGCGCACGTCGCTGCGCAGTTTGCGGTCGACCAGCTCTTCGGCGCGGTCGATCATCGAGGCCTGGAACGGGATCGCGGACTTCGCCTCGACCCGCATCATGATGTCCTTGAAGGTCAGTCCGGCATAGGTTTCGGCGTATTCCTCGGCCGAGATTTCATATCCGGCCAAGGTCAGCAATTCGGCCTCGACGCGGGCTGCGATGATTTCGGAATCGACGAGCACGCCGTCGCAATCGAAGATGACAAGGTCTGGCTGGGGCATGGCAATCCGAACGAGGGAGGGTGATGAGAGGCCCGGCAAGGCTCAAGCGGCGCGACATACACCAACGGGCCGGGCTGCGCAAATTGACGACGACAGGGCTGCCTGGACCGTTGCGTCCTTCACCGAATATTTACGCTGATCGGTAACCATAACGGGGAGTAAACAGTAACGCGTGCCTTGGGTGTAAAAATGTCTGCCGTGCGTCTTCTCGCCGACCTCTCCCACGCCCCCCAGCAATCCGAGTGGCTGGACACGATCCTCAAGGGCGATTGTGTCGCCGCGCTCGACCGGCTGCCGGAAAAATCCATCGACGTCATCTTCGCCGATCCGCCTTACAATCTGCAGCTCGACGGCGATTTGCACCGGCCCGACCAGTCCAAGGTTGACGCCGTCGACGATGATTGGGACCAGTTCGAGAGTTTCGAGGCCTATGACGCCTTCACCCGCGCCTGGCTCCTGGCGGCACGCCGCGTGCTGAAGCCCAATGGCACCATCTGGGTCATCGGCTCCTACCACAACATCTTCCGCGTCGGCGCCAAGATGCAGGATCTCGGCTTCTGGATCCTCAACGATGTCGTCTGGCGCAAGACCAACCCAATGCCGAACTTCCGCGGCCGCCGCTTCCAGAACGCGCATGAGACCATGATCTGGGCCTCGCGCGACCAGAAGGGCAAGGGCTATACCTTCAATTACGAAGCCATGAAGGCGTCGAACGACGACATCCAGATGCGCTCCGACTGGCTGTTCCCGATCTGCACTGGCGGCGAGCGGCTGAAGAACGACAATGGCGACAAGCTGCATCCGACGCAGAAGCCGGAAGCGCTGCTCGCCCGCATCATGATGGCTTCGACCAAGCCGGGCGACATCGTGCTCGACCCATTCTTCGGCTCCGGCACCACCGGCGCCGTGGCCAAGCGGCTCGGCCGTCACTTCGTCGGCATCGAGCGCGAACAGGTCTATATCGACGCCGCCAACGAGCGCATCGATGCCGTGCGGCCGCTGGAAAGCGCCGATCTCACCGTGCTCACCGGCAAGCGCGCCGAGCCGCGCGTCGCCTTCGTCAGCCTGATCGATACCGGTCTGATGCAGCCCGGCGCCACGCTCTATGACGCCAAGAAGCGCTGGTCGGCCAAGGTACGCGCCGACGGCACGGTGGCGATCGGCGACAGCGCCGGCTCGATCCACAAGATCGGCGCCGAAGTGCAGGGCCTGGACGCCTGCAACGGCTGGACCTTCTGGCACTATGAGCGCTCGGGCGGCCTGACCCCGATCGACGAACTGCGCCGCATCGCCAGGCTCGGCATGGAGCGGGCAGGGGCTTGATCTCAGGGTGTAAAGTCGTAGAGCGCTACCTTCCGGCCTCTGCGCGGCTCATACCGCGATGCCATACCGCTCAAGGTCCGCCTTGAGCGTTTTTGCATCTGTGAACAGCACAGCATTCCAGCCGGCCACCCTGGCGCCATCGACATTTCTGGGGCTGTCGTCGATGAACAGCGTGGCTGACGGTTCGAGACCGAACGCGGCGACGTGATGGTCGTAGATGGCGCGGTCGGGCTTGATCTCACGGATATCGGCCGACACGGTCACGCCGCGCGGGCGGCTAAGGAAATCGAAGCGCAGTCGTGCCTCGGCAAGTGTGTCGGCGGCGAAGTTCGTCAGCATGGTCACGTCGTGGCCGCTCTCGATCAGGCCGAGCATGATGGCGACGCTGTCCTCATAGGCATGCGGCACCATGTCGTTCCAATAGCGTCGGAAATTGCGAATGTTTTCAGCATGATCCGGGTAATCCGCGATCAGCAGCGCTTCCGCCTCTTCCCACGTCCGGCCACGGTCCTGCTCGATGTTCCAGTCATGCGTGCAGACATTGTCGAAGAACCACTTGCGCTCTTCGGCATCGGGAATAAGGCGGCTGAACGGAATGTTCGGATCGTAGTGGAGCAAGACGCGGCCGATGTCGAACACGATATGGCGGATTTCAGTCATTTCTGGCCTTTCAAAGCGAATGCTAGTCAATCGGGCGGTGTTTTTTGGTTGCGCCCGGTATCGCTGCTTCGATGACCTTTTTCATGACCGTCGGCAGCGCTTCTCCGGAAATGTCATGGGCCAGCGACCAGAAATGCCCTTCCGGCGCATCACTTTTCACTTGAGCGTGAAAGACTTCGAGCTCGAGCGCGAAATGGGTGAAGACATGCGCGATCTCTCCAGCGCGCCGCCAGTCGGCAGGGAAGGGCGCTGCCTCCGAAGTGGTTGCACCGTCGATCCGCGCTGTCCAACCTGTGGTCGGCACCTCGGTCATGCCGCCGAGCAGGCCCTTGTCAGGCCGCTTGCGCAACAGGATGGCGCCGTCGCCGCGCTCGGCGACGAAGGCGGCACCCCGCCTGAGTGGTTTGTCGACCTTGGGCAGGCGGACCGGAAAGCGCTCGGGGTCGCCGGACAGGATGGCGCTGCAATCCTCGCGCACCGGGCACAGCATGCAGCGCGGCCGTCTTGGCGTGCAGATCGTGGCGCCAAGGTCCATCATTGCCTGGGCGAAGTCGCCCGGCCTTGTCTGCGGAACCAGTCTTTCGACGAGCGCGCGGATTTCAGGCTTTGCCTCGCTGAGCGGCGTTGCGATCGAATAGAGCCGCGAGATGACACGTTCGACATTGCCGTCGACGACCGCCGCCGGACGGTCGAAGGCGATCGCCGCGATCGCCGCCGCCGTATAGGCGCCGATCCCCGGCAATTCCCTCAATCCCGTTTCGTTGTCGGGAAAACGGCCGCCCTGGCTCGCAACCAGATCGGCGCAGGCCTTGAGGTTGCGCGCCCGTGAATAATAGCCGAGCCCGGCCCAGGCCTTCATCACATCCTCGGCCGGCGCAGCCGCCAGCGCCTTCACATCAGGCCATTTCTCGACAAAGGCGCGAAAATAGGATTTTACCGCTTCGACCGTGGTCTGCTGCAGCATCACTTCCGAAAGCCAGATGCGATAGGGGTCCGGCCGTGCACCGCCGGCCGCGGCGTGCGGCGTGATCCGCCACGGCAGTTCGCGATGGTGCGCGTCGTACCAGGCAAGCAGACGCGCGGCGATCTCTCCCGATAGAGTTGGTCCGGATGCGGCCTTGCGGGTCTGTTCGTGCAGTGCCATTGATCGCGGGCTGGCTCTAGGCTGGTGAGGAGCGTGGCTGGAGAACGTACATGGCAGGGAGAACGCCTTACGGCAATCCCGTTCCGGTGAGCGATCTCGCGACCGCGATCCTCGACCCCGTGCTGCGCAAGCGGGCCGGCATTTCGATCGGGCTGGTGCAGTCATGGGAAGAGATCGCCGGCCCCAGGCTCGCCGGCCATTCGCGCCCCGAAAAAATCCAGTGGCCGCGCCGCATGCATGAGGACGATCCGTTCGAGCCGGCGGTGCTGGTCATCGCCTGCGAGGGCATGGCCGCGCTGCACCTACAGCACGAGACCGGCGAGATCATCAACCGCGTCAATGCCTTTCTCGGCTTCAACGCGATCGGCAGGATCCGGATCGTGCAAAAGCCGGTGCTGAGGGACAAAGCCCGGCCGAAACCGACGCCGAGAGCACTGACTTCTGTCGAAAAGGCCAAATTGTCGGATACCGTCGGCAAGATCGAGGATGAAGGCTTGCGCGCCTCGCTGGAGCGTCTTGGCGCCACAATTCTTGGCCAAAGGAAGCGGCCAAGGTAATCAACCGGTAATCAGTCGGTCATGAACGCGTCATCTATCTCGCGCATTCGTGATCCTGCATGTAGAGTTTGGCGATTGGAATGGGGACGGCGATGCCTTAATTCCCGCCAACTCTCGCCTTTTCTAGCCTTTGCGTTGCAAAATCAAACCACAGTCAGGTGATTCGCATGAACCGTAGCTTGTCCCGCAGAAACCTCCTGTCTTCGCTGGCCGTCATTCCGGCAGTGGCTATGCTCGCCGCATGCAGCGATTCAGGCGAGGATGCCAAAGCAGCGGATGTGAAGCCTGCGGCTCCCGCGCCTGCTTCGACGCCTGCCACTCCGGCCGCCGTCAAGGTCCCGGAGTCTTCCGGCAATGTCGACATGGCCGAACTGCTGAAGCCCGGCGCTTTGCCCGACAAGCAGCTCGGCAAGGATGACGCCAAGGTCACCATCGTCGAATATGCCTCGATGACCTGCCCGCATTGTGCGCATTTCGCCGCGACCACCTTCCCTGAGTTGAAGACCAAGTACATCGACACCGGCAAGGCGCGTTACATCCTGCGCGAATTCCCGTTCGATCCGAGCGCCGAGGCCGGTTTCATGCTGGCGCGCTGTTCGAAGGACAATTATTTCCCGATGGTCGACGTGCTGTTCAAGCAGCAGGCCAACTGGGTCGGCGTCAACAATACCAAGGATGCGCTGCTGCAGATCTCCAAGCTCGCCGGTTTTACACAGGAGTCCTTCGAGGCCTGCTTGACGGACCAGAAACTTCTGGACGATGTGAGATCGGTCCAGAAGCGCGGCGCCGATGAATTCAAGGTCGACTCGACTCCGACCTTCTTCATCAACGGGAAAACCTACAAAGGTGCGATGTCGATTGAGGAAATATCGGCCATCATCGACCCTCTGCTCTGACGTCCAGGCGGCGCCGGAGCGACTGCGCTTCGGCGTCAGCGCACCTTTGTGCCTTCCAGGCAGGCGCGAATGAAGTTTTCGCGCCTTCGCCTCCTCGGCTTCAAGTCCTTCGTCGAACCCGGCGAGTTCGTCATCGAACGTGGCCTGACCGGCATTGTCGGGCCGAATGGCTGCGGCAAGTCGAACCTTGTCGAGGCGATGCGCTGGGTGATGGGCGAAAGCTCATACAAGAACATGCGCGCGTCCGGCATGGACGACGTGATCTTTTCCGGCTCGGGAACGCGCCCGGCCCGCAACACCGCCGAAGTCACGCTGTTCCTCGACAATAGCGACCGGACCGCGCCCGCCGCCTTCAACGACGCCGATGAATTGCAAGTGTCGCGCCGAATCGAGCGTGAAGCCGGCTCGCTCTACCGCATCAACGGCAAGGAAGCCCGCGCCAAGGACGTGCAGCTTCTGTTCGCCGACCAGTCGACCGGCGCGCGCTCGCCATCCATGGTCGGACAGGGCCGCATCGGCGAACTGATCCAGGCCAAGCCGCAGGCGCGCCGCGCGCTGCTCGAAGAAGCCGCCGGCATTTCCGGCCTGCACACCCGCCGCCATGAGGCCGAGCTTCGGCTGAAGGCGGCCGAACAGAATCTGGAACGGCTGGACGATGTCGTCGGCGAACTGGAGAGCCAGATCGAAAGCCTTAAGCGCCAGGCGCGCCAGGCATCGCGCTTCAAGAACCTGTCGGCCGATATCCGCAAGGCGGAAGCCACGCTCTTGCATCTGCGCTGGACGCTGGCCAAGACCCAGGAGGGCGATGCGCGGTCGGCGCTGGCGGTTGCCACAGCTCTGGTCGGCGACCGCGCCGCCGCCCAGATGGCTGCCGCCCGGGAGCAAGGCATCGGCGCCCACCGGCTGCCCGATCTGCGTGACGCCGAGGCCGCGGCTGCCGCCGCCTTTCAGCGGCTGTCGATCGCCAAGGCGCAGATCGAGGAGGAGGCAGGCCGCATCCGCGCCCGCCAGGCCGAACTCGAGCGCCGGCTGCAGCAGCTCGACGGCGACATCGCCCGCGAGGAGCGCATGGTCCGCGACAATGCTGATATTCTTGAGCGCCTGCGCGAGGAAGAAGCCACGCTCAACTCCGAAAATGCCGGCGCCGCCGAACGCGAGGCCACGACGCGGGCCGCTTTCGAGCAGGCCGGCGCAACGCTGTCGGAGAGCGAAGCAAAGCTCGCTGCGCTGACCGCAGAACGAGCGGAGGCCGCCGCCGCGCGCAATCAGATCGAACGCACGCTGCGCGAAAACGCCGAACGCCGCGACCGCTTTGCCCGCCAGCTGGCCGACGTCGACCGCGAATTGTCCGAGATTGTGTCGAAGGTTGCGGGCTTGCCTGACCCGGCCGAAAAACGTGCTCTGGTCGAGGACGCGCTCGCCCGGTTGGAGGAAGCGGAGGCCGGCGCCATTGCTGCCGAACAGGCGGTCGCCGAGGCGCGCGCCACCGAGAGTGCCGCTCGTCCGCCGCTGCAGGACGCCAGGTCGGAGCTCGCCGGCATCGAGACCGAAGCACGCACGCTGGCCAAGATCCTCAATGCCGCCAGCGGCGATCTTTTCCCGTCGGTGCTTGAGCAGCTCAGCGTCGAACGTGGCTATGAGACGGCGCTTGGCGCTGCGCTTGGTGAGGACCTCGACGTGCCGCTCGACCGCAGCGCGCCGGTGCATTGGGGCGAAAGCCAGGTTCAACCAGGCGATGCGGCCCTGCCGGAAGGCATCAAGAGCCTCGCCAGCGTGGTGCGCGCGCCTTCGCAGCTTGCCCGCCGGTTGGCGCAGATCGGCATCGTCGATGCCGCCGACGGCAAACGCCTGCAGACGCTGCTTGCCCCCGGCCAGCGGCTGGTCAGCCGTGACGGCGCGCTGTGGCGCTGGGACGGGCTGAGCGCCAGCGCCGATGCACCGACCGCGGCGGCGCAAAGGCTGGCGCAGAAGAACCGGCTGGCCGAGCTCGATGCCGAGGCGGTGCACGCGACGCAGATCATGCGCGAGGCAGAGGCTGCCCTTGCCCAGGCCGAACAGGCACTCCGCCAGGCGAGCGAGGCCGAACGCAATGCGCGCCAGGCCGGGCGCGATGCCCAGCACGGCCTGGACGCCGCCCGCAGCGCGCTGGCCGAGGCCGAAAAGGCCGGTGGCGAGCTGGCAAGCCGCCGCGCCGCCCTGGACGAGGCGCGCGCACGAATCGTCGACAGCCATGAAGAAACGGCCGCCGCCTTCGCCGAGGCCGAAATGCTTCTGCAGGACGCCCCCGATCTCGGCGACCTGCAATTGCAGCTTGAACAATCTGCCGCCAATGTCAGCCGCGATCGCGCAACCTTGGCCGACGCGCGCGCCGTCCATGAAGGCCTGCGCCGCGAAGCCGAGGCGCGCATGCGCCGGCTCGACGCCATCGGGTCCGAGCGCAGCAACTGGCTGCAGCGGGCCGAAAACGCCTCGACGCAGATCGCCTCGCTCGGCGAGCGCAGGGCCGAGGCCGAGGCCGAGCGCGAGACGTTGGCCGACGCCCCCGATGAGATCGACGCCAGGCGCCGCGCGCTGCTGTCGCAGCTGACCGAGGCAGAGACCTTGCGCAAGGCGGCTGCCGACCGCTTGCAGGAGGCCGAGAACAAGCAGGCCGAGCTGGACAAGGCCGCCACCGCGGCGATCCAGTCGCTGGCCGATTCCCGCGAAACCCGCGTCCGCGCCGAAGAGCGATTGACCGCCGCCGACGAGCGCCGGCTCGAGGTCGAGGCGCGCATCCAGGAAACGCTGAACACGCCGCCGCATCTGGTCATCCGCCATACCGGCCTGGAAGCCGACAGCCCGATGCCGGAAATGGCCGACATCGAGCGCCAGCTCGACCGGCTGAAGGTTGAGCGCGAGCGGCTCGGCGCCGTCAATCTGCGCGCCGAGGAAGAGCAGAAGGAATTGTCGGACCGGCTGGAGACCATCGTCTCCGAGCGCGAGGACATCATCGAGGCGATCCGCAAGCTCAGGCAAGCGATCCAGAGCCTGAACCGCGAAGGCCGCGAACGGCTGCTTGCCGCTTTCGAGGTGGTCAACGGCCATTTCCAGCGGCTGTTCTCGCATCTGTTCGGTGGCGGCACGGCCGAACTGCAGCTGATCGAATCCGACGACCCGCTCGAAGCCGGGCTCGAAATCCTGGCACGTCCGCCCGGCAAGAAGCCGCAGACCATGACGCTGCTGTCCGGCGGCGAGCAGGCACTGACGGCGATGTCGCTGATCTTTGCCGTGTTCCTGACCAATCCGGCGCCGATCTGCGTGCTCGACGAAGTCGACGCGCCGCTCGACGATCACAATGTCGAACGCTTCTGCAACCTTATGGACGAAATGGCCGCGACCACCGAGACGCGCTTCGTCATCATCACCCACAACCCGATCACGATGGCGCGCATGAACCGCCTGTTCGGCGTGACCATGGCCGAGCAGGGCGTCAGCCAACTGGTCTCGGTCGATCTGCAGGCCGCCGAGGCGATGCGCGAGGCGAGCTGACGCAGCATGCTTTGTTGATTTCGTCGGCGATGGCGTCGATCCGACTGTTGCAATAGGACCGTCGCCCTTGCGACCTGCTTGCGACGCGCATTCTGTAAGGTTCGAAGAGAAGGAATTTAAGCGCCACCTGAGAGCGAACGCCAAAGCCCACGTGCAAAGCGCCCGGCCAACGCGAAAGCGATGCCTACAAGGCGGAGATGGCAATAGGCTCCGACAGCAATTCAGCTGCCACGTTTATCGGAAGCCAAGGAAGCTCAGTATCGCAATCACGATAACGACTGCTCCGATGAGCCAGATTATGTTGTTCACCGTATCTCTCCCGAATTAGTTGCTGGGAGTGAACTCGTAAGAGCCTACTAATGTTCCCGCATTTTCTGCGTCGAAACAAAATGGCGGCCATCGCTTCGTCGATTGCCAGACCAAGGTCCGAACAGGGTATGACTGAAGTCCTGACGTCGGAGCCATAGGCCTGAAGGCGGGCAACCTATGCCCTCCCGATACATTGGAACCGGGCTGCCGAGCATGAGTCCCTTCATCGGTGGTCAATCGGGTGCCCGCCATCCCTGAGAGGTTAGCGGGCACCCGATTGTCGTGACACCGCCAATGGCGTGCGTTTCAATAGCGAGGCTAACAGTGACCTTTGTCCAGAGATATGTGCGTGACGGCGCAACCCGACCCGCAAACGACAACGACAGTCCTGCGGAAGTTTCTTCCGTTCTTGACCTCATACCATCGGCTGACGACGACAAGGTCGCTGAGCTTGTCAGGCGAACAGAGCGCCTGGCAATCGCAGTGGTTATCGGAATCGCGGTTCTGCTGATCTTGGCGCCGGTGGTTTACCTTGCAGTTTCTTACGGGATCTGAGACCGCCCGACTTAGGCGATCTAAGATGGCCTGATTGGTCGTATTCTCGTAAATCTGAAAAGTTGTGCCGACAGTCCTCCTCGCAAGACAAGTGTTTCCCGTCACAGATCAGGAGATCGAACGCGACGACATAGAATGGTCGTGCGCAGCGCTGCTTTGTCGAGTTGCGTAACCTTGGTGGTCGGCTTGAAAGAGCGTGCTCACCAGAATTTGCCAACAAGAGCTGTTGTCGCAATTCCTTCCTTCACACGCCGTGTTGCGCGGGAGCAGCCGTCACTGATCGCGCCCGTGGACCAACGACGCTACTCGGAACCAAAGGGATGGGACGCGGTTATCCCCGCGAAGGGATAATTAGCAGATGGAGATATTACAATGAAAACAATGATCGTGAGCGCCTTGGCGCTGTTCCTTGCCGTGCCGACGATAGCTCCGGCAGCTGAAGCTGACGTGGTCATCACGACCCACCATCGTCATCATCACAGGAACGTCAGAATCATCAATGACCAAGGTCAACGCCTTCATCACCGCAGACACGGCACGGTTGCCTTCTACGACCACGGCCGCAGACATCATCGCCGGGATACTGTTATCGTGACCGGCTCGATCGAGCGTAGCCATCATCGCTATTATCGACATCATCGGCATCATCCCGTCGTCATCCAGGACGACAACGATTACTGATCCTCTCCGCACGGCCCCGGCTCTGTCGACGGAGTCGGGGTCGGGGTCGCGTGGGACTTAGATACTCATGACGGCAGCCATCCATGGCGTCGGTAAATTTTATTTCATGTAAATTGGCTGGGGCTCCTGGAGCTTTCGAAATTTCGTCCAGCCGAATTGCGCCCGCTCATCAAGTTGCAGGTTAAGTCTGCTAGTCTGGCGCAATCTGGCAGTTCGGGCCGACCCATTTGTTCATCGAGGTGTCGAGTTCATTTCCCATGTCGGCGGCGCTACATACCGGATAACGATCGTCACCCTGGCGGCGCATGCTAAGGGACTTGTATTGGCGCAACAGCGCATCGTGGTCGGGCGGCTGTTGGTCTTTCTGCTTCAGGGAAAGCTGCATCATGCAGTTGGCAAAGGCATCGGTGCCTTCCTGAAAACCAAACCCGGCACATTGGCGCTTGTTTTCTGACTGTTGACCGGCATTGCCCTGGTCTGTTGTGCAGCCCACCAAGGAAGTCACTACGGCCAGAAACGGCACAACCGCAACAGCGCGCATTCGTCTTTTCCTCTTAACTTTGATGCTTTTAAAGTTTCCCCAAATGTCGGCCAACCGCAACCCATACACGGCGCGGGTAGAACGATTCCCACAGGCCGGATGCCATGTCGATTATCCGCTTGGGTGTAACACTTAGAATTCGTAATTTCTAAGTGCTTGAACACCGACGAACAGGGATGGCTGGGGCGCCAGGATTCGAACCTGGGAATGTCGGTACCAAAAACCGATGCCTTACCACTTGGCGACGCCCCAGCAAGCGAGCTTTGCCCGTTGCGCGCGGCCTTATAGGACGAGCGGCACGAAAGCTCAATGCCGAGTTTGCCACTGTGCAAAACTGATCCACCGCTTGGCGCGGGGACGCGCTATTCGCCCCAGACCGCCAACTCGTTGCCAGCGGGATCGGTGAAATGGAACCGCCTGCCGCCCGGGAACGAGAATATCGGCTTGACGATCGTGCCGCCGGCGCTTTCGACAACGTCGAGCGTTGCTTCCAGATCCTGCGAATAGAGCACCGGCAATGGTTTCGCCGGCGCCTCCGCTGCATCGGCCTGGAAGCCGCCATCGAGCCCTTCGCCGAAGGCCGAATAGGTCGGCCCGTAATCGGTGAACGACCACGAGAAGGCGGCGCTGTAGAAAGCCTTGACGCTGTCCAGCGTCGCGCCGGTCGCGGGCAGTTCGAGATAGTCGAGTTTTCCGTTGAGTTTCATCACGCTGCTCCCAACTTGTTCCCTATATGTTCTATATCCTGGGCAGCGATCCGGCAAGTCTTTTCGACGCAGCTTTTGCTTAATCGATTGTAGTCGCCGGGCTTCGCTGCCACACCTTGCCTTTCGCACTGCAGCATAATAACGCTCGGGTCGGAACGCGGGGGAACCGGGTCTTGGCCCCGGTGTTCTATCTTCCGAGGACTTGGAGGGCGAGCATGACCAAATGGGTCTACACCTTCGGCGATGGCGCCGCGGAGGGACGTGCGGGCGACCGCAACCTTCTCGGCGGCAAAGGCGCCAATCTGGCCGAGATGTGCAGTCTTGGCCTGCCCGTGCCGCCGGGCTTCACCCTCACCACCGAAGTCTGCAACGCCTATTACGCCAACGGCAACAGCTATCCGGCCGCGTTGCAGGCCGATGTCGTCAAGGCGCTGGACCATATCGGGCAGCTGACGGGGCGCCGTTTCGGCGATCCGTCGAAGCTGCTTCTGGTCTCGGTCCGCTCCGGGGCCAGGGCCTCGATGCCGGGCATGATGGACACCGTGCTCAATCTCGGCCTCAATGACGAGACGGTCGAGGCGTTGGCAGCCGATTCCGGCGATGCCCGCTTTGCCTATGACAGCTACCGCCGCTTCATTCAGATGTATTCCGATGTCGTCATGGGTCTCGACCACGAAGTGTTCGAGGAAATCCTGGAGGACCAGAAGGCGAGCCTCGGCCACGAGCTCGACACCGAACTGACAGCGCAGGAATGGCAGAGCGTCATCGCCCTTTACAAGGCCAAGGTCGAGGAGGAACTCGACAAGCCGTTTCCGCAGGACCCGCACGAGCAGCTGTGGGGGGCGATCGGCGCGGTGTTTTCCAGCTGGATGAACAACCGCGCCATCACCTACCGGCGCCTGCACGACATCCCGGAAAGCTGGGGCACGGCGGTCAATGTCCAGGCCATGGTATTCGGCAACATGGGCGAGACGTCGGCCACCGGCGTCGCCTTCACGCGCAACCCCTCGACCGGCGAAAAGATGCTCTATGGCGAATTCCTGGTGAACGCGCAGGGCGAGGATGTCGTAGCCGGCATCCGCACGCCGCAAAACATCACCGAGGCGGCGCGCATCGCCGCCGGCTCCGACAAGCCGTCGCTGCAGAAACTGATGCCGGACGCGTTCCGGTCCTTCGTCGACATCTCCGACCGCCTGGAACAGCACTACCGCGACATGCAGGATCTCGAATTCACCATCGAGCGCGGCAAATTGTGGATGCTGCAGACGCGTTCCGGCAAGCGCACCGCCAAGGCGGCGCTGAAGATTGCCGTCGAAATGGCGCGCGACAAGCTGATCACGACGGAGGAGGCGGTCGCCCGCATCGATCCCGCCTCGCTCGATCAGCTGTTGCATCCTACCATCGACCCCAAGGCCGCGCGCGATGTCATCGGCGTCGGCCTGCCGGCTTCTCCGGGCGCCGCGACCGGCGAGATCGTCTTCTCGTCCGCCGATGCCGAGGATCTGAAGACGCAAGGTCGCAAGGCAATCCTGGTGCGCATCGAAACCAGCCCCGAAGACATTCACGGCATGCATGCTTCAGAAGGCATCCTGACCACGCGCGGCGGCATGACCAGCCACGCCGCCGTGGTCGCGCGCGGCATGGGCAAGCCTTGCGTTTCGGGCGCCGGCTCGCTGCGTGTCGACTACAAGGCCGGCACGCTGATGTCGATGGGCCAGACCTTCCGCAAGGGCGACATCATCACCATCGATGGTAGCAACGGCCAGGTGCTGAAGGGCGCCGTGTCGATGCTGCAGCCGGAACTGTCGGGCGATTTCGCCGCCATCATGGAATGGGCCGATGCGGTGCGCCGCATGAAGGTGCGCACCAATGCCGAGACGCCGCTCGATGCGCGCATGGCGCGCTCCTTCGGCGCCGAAGGCATCGGCCTCTGCCGCACCGAGCACATGTTCTTCGACGGCGAGCGTATCGTCGCCATGCGCGAGATGATCCTGGCCGATACCGAGAAGGGCCGCCGCACCGCGCTTGCCAAGCTGTTGCCGATGCAGCGCTCGGATTTCCTCGAACTGTTCGAGATCATGGCCGGCCTGCCGGTGACGATCCGGCTGCTCGATCCGCCGCTGCACGAATTCCTGCCCAAGACGGAAGCGGAGGTGGCGGAGGTCGCCGCCGCCATGAACGTCTCGCTCGACAAGCTCAGGCAGCGCACCGAAGCCCTGCACGAGTTCAACCCGATGCTCGGCCATCGCGGCTGCCGCCTCGCCGTCTCCTATCCCGAGATTGCCGAGATGCAGGCGCGCGCCATTTTCGAGGCAGCCGTCGAGGCCGGCAAGAAAGCCGGCGCGCTGGTCGTTCCCGAGATCATGGTGCCGCTGGTCGGCCTGGTGAAGGAGCTCGACTACGTCAAGGCGCGCATCGATGCGGTCGCCAAGGCTGTCATGGACGAGACCGGCGTCAAGATCGACTATCTCACCGGCACGATGATCGAGCTTCCGCGCGCGGCGATCCGCGCCCACGTCATCGCCGCTACGGCCGAGTTCTTCTCCTTCGGCACCAACGATCTCACCCAGACCACTTTCGGCATCTCGCGCGACGACGCAGCATCCTTCCTCGAGACCTATCGGCAGAAAGGTATCATCGAGCAGGACCCGTTCGTCTCGCTCGACATCGAGGGCGTCGGCGAACTGGTGCGCATGGCTGCCGAGAAGGGCAGGGCGACGCGGCCCGACATCAAGCTCGGCATATGCGGCGAACATGGCGGCGATCCGGCCTCGATCCGCTTCTGCGAAGAGGTCGGCCTCGACTATGTGTCGTGCTCGCCCTACCGGGTGCCGATCGCAAGATTGGCCGCAGCGCAAGCCGCGGTGCAGATTCCCAAAACAGCAGTGCCGCGCCCCAAAAAGAGCGCCGCGGCATCCTGATTTCGACATAGTCCTTTCGGTATCGATGAAACGGCCACCCCTGGGTGGTCGTTTGGCGCTAAGCTTACGATTTTGTAAGCAAATTCACGCTGATGTGCGCGGCTGAACACGCAATCCCGACATCGTTTCCGCCCAATTTCACGGCCCCCCAACCCGCCCGGTGCCTAGAAAAAGATGTTGCAGATTTCGCCCAGACCCTTCCGCTCGATCCTGATTATCCAGACCAAGTTCATCGGCGATATTGTTCTGTCCTCCACGCTCGCCAAGAACCTGCAGCTCGAATATCCCGGTGTCAGGATCGTCTTTCTCTGCGAGGCGCGCCTCGCCAGTTTTGTGACCGCCCACGGCATCGCCTCGGAAGTCGTGACCTTCCGCCGCGCCGCCATGCGCGGCACCCCGCTGGAGCGTGGGCGCGAGCTCTATTCTATGATCAGCAAGCTGCGCCAATTCCGTTTCGACCTGACCATCGACCTCACCGATTCAAAGACATCGCGGCTCATCGTCAGGTTCCTCAACGCCAGCACCCGCATCGGCTACAATCCTCCGGAAAGGCCGCTGCGCTGGCATGAGCGCCAGCCCGCCAATGTCTTTGCCGAGCCGTTCGGTTTTGGCGAACGTCACTATCTCTACCGCTACCTTTCGCCGCTCGAGCCGCTCGGCGTCGGCCTGCGCGTGCGGGTGCCGTCGATTCGGCCATTGCCGATGGAGACGGCGAGGGCCCAGGCATTGCTGGACAAACACCATTTGCGGCCAAACGGCTTTGTCGCGGTGCATGCCGGCGCCAGTTTTCACGGCCGGCGCTGGCAGCATGAACGCTTTGCCGCCGTGATCGACACGATTTCGCGCGAAACCGGACTGGATTTCGTACTCGTCGGAGGCCCTGACGAGCGCAAGCCGGCCGAGCAGATCCTCGCCAGTGCCGCGTCAATCGTCAACCTCGTCGGCGCGCTGTCGCTGGAAACGCTGCTGGCGGTGTTGCAGCAGGCGCGGCTGTTTGTCGGCAATGAGAGCGGCCCCATGCACATGGCAGCAGCGGCCGGAACGCCGGTTGTCGGCCTTTTCGGCCTGACCAGCCCGGCCGTCTGGGGACCGGTCGGCGTGCCCAGCCTCGCCTTGCAGCCATCCATGCCGTGCAATTGCGTGGCGGGCAGCCTGTGCAATCCGCTCGATCCCAGCAAGGCCTGCTGCGTCTGGCGCCTCGAGGTCGAACCGGTCGTCGCGGCCGTGCGCGAAGTCCTGTCACGCACGCATGTGGAACTGGAACACGCCGTCTGACGGTGCGCGGCGGTCACATTGTCGGGATATCAGCTTTCTCACGGCCACTATCCCGATTTCCGCCTTGTTGCGGGTCCTGGGATGCGGCTATGACAGCGCCGATTCTCAGACAAGACAGGCATCCCTTGCAAAAGCTGTTTTGCGCCTTGGCGCTATCTATCTTGGCCGTGTCCTCGGCCCAGGCCGCGCCGCTTGTCGAGCCGGCGCTGCATCTGAAGGCTGAGGACGGTAGCAGTGTCGGCCGCGTCGCGCTCACGCTCGACGCCTGCGGCGGGCAGACCGATACGAGGATACTCTCGGCCCTGGTGGAGAACCGGATTCCGGCGACGATCTTCGTCACCGGTATCTGGCTGAAGCGAAATGCCGCCGCCGTCGAGATCATGCGCGCGCATCCGGACCTGTTCGAACTGGAAAACCATGGCGGCCATCACATCCCGGCCGTTGACACGCCGCGCAAGATCTACGGCATCCGCAGCGCCGGCAGCCCGGAAGCGGTGCAGGCCGAAGTCGAATCGGGCGCTGCCGCTCTCGCTGGCACCGGCGAGCCGGCGCCGAAATGGTTTCGCGGCGCGACCGCCGAATACAGCCCGTCGGCTATCGCCATGATCCGCAAGCTTGGCTTCAAGGTCGCCGGCTTTTCGATCAACGGCGATGGCGGCTCGTTGCTCGGCGCAACAGAAACTGCCCGGCGCATCGCCGCCGCCAAGGATGGCGATGTCATCATCGCCCACATCAACCAGCCGACCCACGCCGCCGGCGAGGGCGTCGTGCAAGGTCTGCTCGCGCTGAAGGCCAAGGGGCTGACGTTCGTGCGGCTGGATGACGCCGACGGCGTCGGCAACGACGGGACGACTGATTAGGCTTAGGCGGCGGCAGGCAGTTTCATCCCCTTTGGACTGACGTCGCCGACGTTTGAGATTAGCCGAGGCCTCTAAACTTCGTCATCCCAGGATGAAACAGGAGCGAAGCTCCGTCGCGAAGACCCTGGGATGATGAAGCGAGCAACGGCGGCTTGATTCGGTTGCTCAGGGTGCTGCTTCGATCGTCACCCTGTTGGGATAGAAGGCGCCGTGGTCGCGAATCTCAGCCATTTCGTCGAAGGGCTGCTCATAGCCCCACATTGCGTCCTTGCCGGTCTCGCCGGCCGGCAGCACGCTCCAGTAGCTGGCGTCGCCCTTGTAGGGGCAGTGGGTCGACAGGGTGGTTTTGCCGAGCTGGGTGAAGTCGATGTCTTCGAAGGGGATGTAGAATGCCTGGGGGTAGGGCGGTTCGGACAGAAGCTTCGCTCGCGTCGATGAGGCGATCACCGTATCGCCGGCACGCACGACCACGGTACCGCGATAGGGTTCGACGGTGATGACCTTGCCGGGATTGCTCTGAAAGCCGGGGGCGGGGTTGGCGATCTGGTCCATGCGGGGTTCTCCTTGTTCGATTGGGAGCACAGTCCGATTGAGAGAGTGCGGGGTTGCTTCCCATGTCCCTAAAATGTGTCTGGAGAACTCGTTGCGCAAGCCTTCGCCAGTAGGCCAGAGCTGGCCTTCCGATCACTAAAAACGATCCCGCGTGGAATGCTCAGGCTGCGGTCTTGAACACGTCCATGAGGCCGGCATAGGCCGCGGCAATACCGGCTACCGGGTTGGTGCTTCTTGACGTCGTCTCGACCTTCAGTGGGCCGCCGCCTGTCGGCAAGGTGAGCAGTAGAAACTGGCGATTGCCGCCGTCGCCGATCGATGCGGCGGCGACATGCTGGCCTTCGCCTTCGTTCTGGACGCACATTTTGAACAGCAGCGTGCCGCCGACCGCCTCAAGGGCGCCGCCGACCACCTCGACAAATTCGTCTTCGGAAACCTTTTTGGCCTCCGGCACGAGATCGGCCAGACTTGCGGCAAGCGTGTCTTCAAGCTCTTTGTCGCCGAGTTGAATATCGTCCAACTGCACGTCTTCGGCCCCGCTGTCATCCAGCTGCCTGTCGTCGATCTGCCTGTCGTCGATCTGCTTGCCGTCGAGCTGCGTGTCCATGCGAACCTCTTTCAGTCGCCAATCCGCACCCCTACCCCGTTAACGAACCTTAACGTCGACGATGGCCGGATTGTGGCGGTTTTCCCCGCCTTTCGATCACTGCTTGCTTCAGCCGTTAACGGTTGGAGACGTCATGGCTGGACAATCCGTCCGTTCGTCCCACAATGGAACAAAAGACGGGAAAAACGAGGAAGCAATGGGAGGAACCAGATGCTCGGACTGATGCAGGAATGGCCGCTGCTCTGCCACAAGCTGATCGACAATGCCGAGCGGCAGCACGGGACGCGCGAGATCGTCTCGCGCTCGATCGAAGGTCCTGTCGTTCGCACCACCTATGCTGAAGTTCATCGCCGCGCGCTCAAGGTCGCTCAACGGTTGGAGCGCGATGGCTTTGTGCTCGGCGACCGCATCGCGACCCTGGCCTGGAACACGGCGCGCCACATAGAGGCCTGGTACGGCATCATGGGCATCGGCGCCATCTACCATACGCTCAACCCGCGTTTGTTCCCCGAGCAGATCGTCTGGATCATGAACAATGCGCAGGATAGAGGGATCTTCGTCGACCTGACCTTCATGCCGCTGCTGGAAAAGATCGCCGGCGCGGTCAAATCGCTGAAAAAGGTGATCGTCCTGACCGACAAGGCGCATCTGCCTGAAACGACGCTGCCGAATGTGGTTGCCTATGAGGACTGGTTGAACGAGGCCGATGGCGACTTCGCCTGGAAGGTTTTCGGCGAAAACACCGCAGCCGGCATGTGCTACACCTCCGGCACGACGGGCGATCCCAAAGGTGTGCTCTACAGCCACCGCTCGAATGTGCTGCATGCCATGATTGCTGCCATGCCCGACGCCATGGGCCTCTCCGCGCGGGACACGATCCTCCCCGTCGTGCCGATGTTTCATGCCAATGCCTGGGGCCTTGGCCAGAGCGCGCCGATGATCGGCGCCAAGCTGGTCATGCTCGGTTGCAAGATGGACGGCGCCTCGATCTACGAGCTGCTCGACACCGAGAAGGTGACCTTCAGCGCCGCCGTGCCGACCGTCTGGATGATGCTGCTGCAGCATCTGGAAGAGACCGGCAAGAAGCTTCCCTATCTCAGCAAAGTCGTCATCGGCGGCTCGTCCTGCCCGCGCGCCATCATCAGGAAATTCCAGGACAATTACGGTGTCGAAGTCATCCATGCCTGGGGCATGACCGAAATGTCACCGCTCGGCACGCTGTGCACCATGAAGCCGCAGTATCAAGCGCTCGAGGGCGAGGACCGGCTCGATATCCAGGGCAAGCAGGGCTACCCGCCCTTCGGGGTCGAGATGAAGGTGACGGATGACGACGACAAGGAACTGCCTTGGGACGGCAAGACCTTCGGCCGGCTGAAGGTGCGCGGTCCAGCCGTCGCCAGCGCCTATTATGGCGGCGTCGGAGCCGAGCAGTTCGACAAGGACGGCTGGTTCGACACTGGCGATGTCGCCCATATCGATTCCGGCGGCTACATGCAGATCACCGATCGCGCCAAGGACGTCATCAAGTCGGGCGGCGAGTGGATATCGACCATCGACCTGGAGAACCTCGCCGTCGGCCATCCCGATGTCGCCGAGGCCGCGGCGATCGGCGTCCATCATTCGAAATGGGGCGAGCGGCCCTTGCTGGTCGTGGTCGCCAAGCCCGGCAAGGAGCCGAGCAAGGCCGATATACTGGCGTTCATGGACGGCAAGGTGCCGAAATGGTGGATACCCGACGACGTCGCTTTCGTCAGTGAAATCCCGCACACCGCCACCGGCAAGATCCAGAAGATCACCTTGCGCAAGCAGCTCAGCGACTACCGCCTGCCGACGGATTGACCGGGACCGTGCGTTTCCTTGACCTTCAAGCTACCGGCCGCAAAAACGTTAGGGCAGGGGATGTTCAATTTGAGCATCCTTTGCTCTAAGCGTCTGTGCGGGTTGGGGCGGTGCTGAAGACAATGGAAATTGACGAGCGGCAGACATCGAAGGCGGCCGGCTGGTCGCGGCGCACGGGCGCTTTTGCCCTGGTCCTGCTGCTCACCGTGCTGGCCGGCCATCATTTCGAACTGGTCGAAACGCCGGCCTTCCTGTGGGTGCTGGCGATCGTCGCCTTGCTTGCCGCGTTCGCTTTGCTGTTTGCCGGCCTCGCTTTGTCCCGGCTGTGGCATTTCGGTGACCGTGGCGGCCGCGACCTCTCGGTCGGCGCCCTGCTGGCGCTGCTGGTGCTGACGCCCTACGGCTTTGCCACCTATTTGGCGGCGACCACGCCGCCCCTGAGGGACATCACGACGGACCTCGACAATCCGCCGGTGCTCGACACCAGCGACCGCACCAAGGACATGAACGTGCTCGCGCTGCCAACGCCGGGCGAAGCGCGCCTGCAGGCCGACGCCTATCCGCTGGTCACCGGGCATAGCTACAATCTGCCTTTCGAAACCGTCGTCGACGCCGTTGAAACCGTGCTCGACCGCCGCGATTGGCAACTTACCGCGCCATACCCAGTGACCGACGGTCAAGACGAGGTGACGATATCGGCCGTGGCCCGGAGCTTCGTCGTCGGCCTGCCCGCCGACGTCGCCATCCGGGTCAGCAATGATGGCGACACCATCGTCGTCGACATGCGCTCGGCCTCCCGCTACGGCCGCTACGATCTCGGCGACAATGCCGCGCGCATCGTCGGGTTCCTCGCCGAACTCGACCGGGAGGTTGCGGGCCAGGTGGGTGCGGCTCCGGCCGAGTAGTTCTCTACCCCACCGGCACAAAGACGCCGTCGATGGCCGGGTCACCCTGGGTGGCAATCAGGCCGCGCGCCACCAGGTCTTCGAGATGGGCAAGCACCGACAGACCGGCAGCGCCATGCAGGCGTGGGTCGGTGTCCCGGTAGATCGCCTTGACCATGTCCGGGATCGTCCGGTCGCCGTCGCGGATCCGCTCGAGGATCGCCCGTTCGCGCATCTTGCGATGGGTCTTGAGCCCGCGCATGAAGCTGAGCGGCGCGGTCACCGGGCCGCCGTGGCCGGGCAGCAGCAGGCGGTCGTCGCGCGCGATCAGCCTGTCGAGCGAGGCCATGTAGTCGGCCATCGCTCCGTCCGGCGGCGCCACGATCGATGTCGCCCACGCCATCACATGATCGGCTGAAAACAGGATGCCGGTGCCTTCGAGCGCAAATGCCGCGTGATTGGCGGTGTGGCCCGGCGTCAGCACCGTCCGGATCGTCCAGCCATCGCCCTCGACCAGCGTATCGTCGGGCAAAGTGACATCCGGCACGAAACCGGTGTCGGCGCTGGCGTCGAGCGGATTGATCTCGGCGATCCGCAGCGGCCTTGCCGGGCGGTGCGGGCCTTCGGCCAGCACGGCGGCACCGGTGCGCGCTTTCAGCCGGGCGGCCAGGGGAGAATGGTCGCGATGCGTGTGACTGACGAAAACATGGCTCACCGGCCGGTTTGCGATCACCTTCAGCAACGTCTGGAAATGCGCTTCATCATCCGGACCCGGGTCGATCACCGCCAGTGTGTCGCGGCCGATAATGTAGCTGTTTGTGCCGTGAAAGGTGAATGGGCTGGGGTTTTTGGCGGTGACGCGCAAGACCTCGGGCGCGACGGTGACGCCCTGGCCATAGGCGGGATCGAAGCTGGTGTCGAATTTGAGCGCCATGGCGGTGTCGTTGAATCTCTGTTCAGGAAGACGGCAAAACTGATTGCCGCATAACACGGAAGCCAATATAGAAAAACGCAAGGCCGCGATCTGCGGCAATCCGGATTGGGGAAGACCATGGCACTTGCAACGACGATGCGCCCGCTTGTTTCTCTCGCTTTGCCCCAGGAGGGCGCGCAGCGCCTGGCAACCCAGCTTTTGCTGGCGATCGCCGGAACGCTGCTTTTGACCCTGTCGGCCAAGACGAAAGTCGTGCTCGGGCCGGTCGACATCTCGATGCAGACGCTGGCCGTCCTGCTGATCGCCACCGCATTTGGCCTGCGGCTTGGCGTCGCTACCCTGCTTCTTTACATGGCCGAAGGCGCCATGGGCTTCCCGGTCTTCCAGAGCACGCCTGAAAAGGGCATCGGCATCGCCTACATGATCGGCGGCACCGGCGGTTATCTCGCCGGCTTCGTCGTCATGGCGGCCATTGTCGGCTGGGCCGCCGACCGCGGCTGGGACCGCCACCCGATCAAGTTGTTCAACGCCATGCTGGTCGCCGAAATCGTCATGATGGCCATGGGCTTTGCCTGGCTGGCCACCCTCATCGGCGCGGAAAAGGCGTGGCAGTTCGGCGTTTTGCCGTTCGTCCTCGGCGACCTGATCAAGGTTGCGCTCGCCGCCAGCCTGGTGCCGGCGGTATGGTCGCTGCTGCCCAAGCAGCCCTGAAACGGAGGCTTTTTCCACCGAATTTTACGTGAATAAAAGAGTGTAAAACCGGGGGTACGGCTTTTTGCGGCAACAGCGTCCGGTCGCCTATGCAAGATCAAGATTTCACTGAAATCAGACTTTATGGCGAGGTCATCATCAGCCGCGAGAGAGATATCGCGCCAGAGTTTTCCGACTACGACATCGACGCCCCCTTGCGACTGGATACTGCTGCCAACCTCGCTTTTCCGGATGGAACGATGGGCGTCAAAGGGTTCCGAAAGGAGCGCGATCGGGGTCGCCTTACCACAGAAATGATCGCCAACAAGGAATATACGCCTTGGCCGCGATCGAGCGCATGAGAGAGGTATGTCGCGTCCAAGCAAGGGAACCCGTCTCGCATGGCCGGAATTGCGGCGCAGATGGTCAGCGACTTCACCGGCGCAGAGACGATCGATCCAGATTTGCTGGATTGGATCGTGCGGAACTAGGCGCACTCAGCGCCACGGGAACAGCGTTTCGGTTCGGTTCCTGAGCGAAAGGGGGATACGCGGACCATCGCCATCGGCAATTTGAAGATGATTGAGCTGAAGACGCGATGGCGACCATTGCAGCAGCCAGCGCCTAAACCAGGCGTTGGCCCAGACTTCGAAGCCATAGTGGATAGCCAGCCCCCAGGCGGTCGCAAACGAGAGCATCAACAAAAGCCCAAGGTGGGGCTCTATCACCTCGTACCAACGCCAGTACCAAATCGGCCATTTGAAAAAGCTCCCCTGCACGACAAGATGCGCAAGGTAGATCGCGTAGCTAGCTGCACCCAGCATCTGAAATGGTCGCCCTCGCATGAAGACCCGACCTTCGACCTCTGCGGCGGCAAGCCCAAACACGAGGAAGAAGGCCCCGGCTCCCCACATGGAAAAAATGACGTTTCGCGACTCACCGACGAAGGCTGTCGTCGAAAGGATTAGTATCGCCAGGGCAAAAACGAGATACGCCAGCCATAGCCGCGTCACGGCGCAGTTCTGGATGGTCGATGCGATGATTAAGCCGCCACAGAACTCCAAGATAACCGGAGATCCGGAAAAGCCAAGAACCGCCGCATCGGTCGATAAGTTCACGTAAACCATCAGCACGAAGACAGAGATCAGAATGGCCGCGCCCCTTACCCTGGTGCCAACTATGCCGGAAACCACCACGACCGCGAATGCTATGTAAAAGAACATTTCGTATTCAAGAGTCCAGCCGACCCCCAGCGCAGGTAGCTGGCCTGTGATAGGCCTCTCGAGGAACAGTAGTGAGCGGCCCAATTGCGGCCATGTCCACACTTGGGAGGCCCAACAAACATAGGCGAGGGTCATCACCCAATAGAGCGGGAGGATTCGGGATACCCGTTTGACCATGAAATCATAGACACCGGCAGCGCCAATCTCGAACCGCTGTAAGCCTATGACAAAGCCGGAAACCACAAAGAATATGGGCACGCCAACGGCGCCAAAGACTCCCACATTTCCGTAGGAGAAAAGCCAGGGGAGATCGCCGCCGACCAGTTTGTGGATTGAACCATAGACGCCGTAGTAGTGATGCACGACGACGAGCAGTGCCGCGATCCCGCGCAGCCCTTGAATAGATAGAAATACTTTCGGCACAACTCCTCCCGAGAGCTTCCGTCTTTTCAGAAGTTTTTCGCATCCTTTGTGGGCAACAGCAATCGAGAGACAACTCCTATGCACTGTTTCGTGCAAGCGCGTCCGCCCAGCACGCGCGGCGCGCTTCACTCGCAACTCGCGCTGTTTAGAGGTCCGGTCATCTTTAAACCCCACGTCGGACATTCACGCACGAACATCGTCAGCAGAAACGAGACAGACCAATCCCTTCGACCATTCATGGCAAGGCAAGCGCCCTCGTCAGTTCGACAACACTTGAGCAGAACAGTGCTGTGCTCGCCGCGACCTTCTCTACCGCGCGCTGTGACAGTCGCCAACAAGATGACTACGAGTTCTGGTTCCGGGTTTTCGAGGGTCACGTACTGCGACCGGAATGTGATTGAACGGAAGGCACCTAGCCCGCTATCTTTTGATGAGGGCGTAGCAAATCTGTTTCGCGATTGACCGATTCGGACGAACGGGGATGATCCTAGACGCTGCCCGAGCCGGAAGATTGACAAGCCATTGCTTGAAACCTAAGCACGGGCAACTTGTTGTCAGGGCGGGGGCCTCGGTTTTCAAGGAGAGCTTGTTGAAAGGAATTATCCTTGCAGGAGGCAGCGGCACCCGTCTCTATCCGCTAACATTAGCGGTCTCTAAGCAAATCCTGCCGATATACGACAAGCCTATGATCTATTATCCGCTGAGTGTGCTGATGCTCGCGGGTATCAGACAGATTTTGATCATCTCAACTCCACGTGACTTACCCACTTTCCGGGAATTGCTTGGCGACGGCTCGGAGTTCGGCCTTGAGCTCTCATATGCCGAACAGCCGCGGCCCAACGGGCTTGCCGAGGCCTTCATCATCGGCCGCGACTTCATCGGCAAGGACAATGTGTCGATGATCCTCGGCGACAACATCTATTTCGGCGAGGGCCTGTTGCAGCTCTGCCGCGCTGCCGCGCAGCGCGAAAGCGGCGCGTCGGTGTTCGCCTACCATGTCGAGGATCCGCAGCGCTATGGCGTGGTGTCGTTCGACAAGCTCACCGGCACCGCTTTGACGATCGAGGAAAAGCCGGAGAAGCCGAAGTCCAACTGGGCGGTCACCGGGCTCTATTTCTACGACAACGATGTCGTCGACATCGCTTCGACGATCAAGCCCTCGGCGCGCGGCGAGCTCGAGATCACGGCGGTCAACAACGTCTATCTCGAGCGCGGGAAATTGCACGTGCATCAGCTTGGCCGCGGCTATGCCTGGCTCGACACCGGCACGCATGACAGCCTGCATGAGGCCTCGTCCTTCGTGCGCACCATCGAGCACCGCCAGGGCATCAAGGTTGCCTGTCCTGAAGAAATCGCTTTCGAGCAGGGCTGGCTGACCGCCGACAAGGTGCTTGAGCGCGCCACGCGCCTGGGCAAGAACGAATACGCCGCCTATCTGCGCCGGCGTGTCACCGAGCTGACGGAGAACTAGAGTGGACTTCAGGCAGCTTGGTCTTGATGGCGTGCTCGAGATCGTGCCGAAGCGGCACGGCGATGCGCGCGGCTATTTCATCGAGACCTGGAATGCCGAGCGCTTTTTTGAAGCCGGCATCGACCTGCGTTTCGTCCAGGACAATCACTCCTATTCGGCGGCGGCAGGTGTCGTGCGGGGGCTTCACTATCAGCTTCCTCCACGCGCGCAGGACAAGTTGCTGCGTGTGATCAGAGGCAAGATTCTCGACGTGGCGGTCGACATTCGCCGCAGCTCGAAAACCTTCGGCAAATGGGTCGCGCTCGAAATATCGGCCGAGAAAGGCAACCAGATCCTGGTGCCGAAGGGTTTCGCGCACGGCTTCGTCACGCTCGTGCCGGACACCGAGGTTGTGTATAAGGTCACCGACACCTATTCGCCGGCGCACGACCGATCGATCCGTTTCGACGACCCCGACATCGGCATCGATTGGCCATCGCCCACCGGCGGCTTCGAGCTCTCGGCCAAGGACCTCAAGGCGCCGCCGCTCGCCACGGCCGAGGTGTTCGCATGACGCGCGACGATGTGAGGAGAGCGCCATGAATTTTCTGGTGACAGGCGGTGCCGGCTTCATCGGCTCGGCGGTGTGCCGGCATTTGTGCGCCAATCCGGCCTACCATGTGATCAATCTCGACAAGCTTACCTATGCCGGCAATCTCGCCTCGCTGCGCACCATCGAGAATGCGCACAACTACAAATTTGCGCAGGCCGACATCTGTGACGAGCGGGCGGTTCTCGACATCCTCCACCGCGACGAGATCGACGTCGTCATGAACCTCGCCGCCGAAAGCCATGTCGACCGCTCGATCGACGGACCGGGCGCCTTCATCGAGACCAACATCGTCGGCACCTACCGGGTGCTGAATTCGGCGCTTGAATATTGGCGTGGCCTTGGCGACGACAGGAAAGCCCGCTTCCGCTTCCACCATGTGTCGACCGACGAGGTGTTCGGCGATCTGCCTTTCGACGGCGGCATGTTCGTCGAGGAAACGCCTTACGCGCCGTCCTCGCCCTATTCTGCCTCCAAGGCGGCGTCGGACCATCTGGTGCGGGCCTGGCACGAGACCTACGGCCTGCCAGTCGTGCTCTCCAATTGCTCGAACAATTACGGGCCCTATCACTTCCCCGAAAAGCTGATCCCGCTGGTCATCCTCAACGCGCTCGACGAAAAGCCGCTGCCGGTCTACGGCGCCGGCGCCAATGTGCGCGACTGGCTGTTCGTCGAGGACCATGCGCGCGCGCTGGAGCTTGTCGCGACCAAGGGAATGCCGGGCGAAAGCTACAATGTCGGCGGCAATTCGGAGCGGACGAATTTGAGCGTCGTCGAGACGATCTGCGACCTGCTTGACATCAGGCGGCCTCGAAAAGGCGGCAAAAGCCATCGTGATCTGATCAATTTCGTCACCGACCGCCCCGGCCACGACCGCCGCTACGCGATCGACGCATCCAAAATCAGCCGTGACCTCGGCTGGACGCCTGCCGAGAGTTTCGACAGCGGCCTGGCAAGGACGGTCGACTGGTTCCTCGACAACAAATGGTGGTGGGGCCCGATCCGCGAACAGCGCTATGCCGGCGAGCGGCTGGGCCAGGTCCAAGACAGGAAGGGCGCGGCGTGAGGCTTGTCGTCACCGGACGCGAGGGCCAGGTCGCCACCAGTTTGCTGGAGGCGGGGCAAGGGCTGGCGGGCGTGGAGGTGGTCGCCGTGGGACGGCCGCAGCTCGATCTGGCGCGGCCCGACACGGTGTTCGAGGCGCTTGCGGCGGCGAGGCCCGATGTCATAGTCTCGGCCGCCGCTTACACCGTGGTGGACCAGGCCGAGGACGAGCCCGAACTGGCTTTTGCGGTGAACGCCGCGGGCGCCGGCAAGGTGGCCGAAGCGGCAGCGCGGCTTGGTGTCCCGGTCATTCATCTTTCGACCGACTATGTCTTCGACGGCACCAAGACCGGTGCTTATGATGAGGCGGACGCGACCGCGCCGCTCGGCGTCTACGGCGCGTCCAAGCTTGCGGGCGAACAGGCGGTGGCTGCAGCCAGCCCGCGCCACGTGATACTGCGCACCGGTTGGGTTTACAGCCCGTTCGGCAAGAATTTCGTCAAGACCATGCTCAGGCTGGCTAGCGACCGTGACGAGATCGCGGTGGTGGGCGACCAGTGGGGAAACCCGACTTCCGCGCTCGATATCGCCGACGCTATCCTCCGTGCAGCAGCGATCCTGCGTGGCCACACAGGCTTTGCGTCCTTCGGCATCTACCATCTGGCGGGAACCGGCGAGACTAACTGGAGTGGCTTTGCCCGCCACATCCTGGACACAAGCCGGGCGTTGGGTGGCCCGCGTGCGCAGGTGCGCGACATCGCGACCAGCGACTATCCTACCAAGGCGGGGCGCCCCGCCAATTCGCGGCTTTCGAGCGCGAAATTCGCAGCCACGTTCGGATGGACGGCGCCGGAGTGGCAATTATCCACAAATGCCTTGGTCGGCCGCCTTTTGGCGGGGGAGACAACGAGCGCGATCGAGGGGCATCGCCATGGACCTGTTGCCGGACCGCCTCGAAGCGATTTGGCGCCAATCAAGGACAGCCTCCAACGATGAATGAGCCAGCAACTTCGCGGAAAGGCAGCGATCCGAAAGCGGATACGGAGCCGACGAATATCCGCGGCCGGTCACTTCGCCGACTCTACGACAAACATGACGGCAAGGTGTCTGACAAGTGGTCGATTTACTTGAGTGAGTATGATCGATTTTTTTCGAGATATCGAAACAAACCGGTTCGGATCCTCGAAATTGGAATCCAGAACGGCGGCTCGCTTGAGATATGGGGAAAGTATTTTACAAAAGCGGAAATTATTCTGGGCTGTGATATCAACCAGAACTGCGGTCTCCTGCGTTTCGACGACGGGAAAATCGACGTTGTCATAGGTGATGCTAACGCCGAAGACGTTAAGCGCAGTATTGTCGATCGATCCGAGGCTTTCGACATCATCATAGACGACGGTTCGCACAGATCTTCCGACGTCATACGGACATTCACAGGCTATTTTCCTCATCTTTCAGATGGTGGGATATTCGTTGTCGAAGATCTGCATACCAGCTACTGGCAGGACTTCGAAGGTGGCCTCTATGATCCGCTTTCCTCGATGTCGTTCTTCAAGCGATTGCTTGATTTGATCAATCACGAGCACTGGGGACTGGACCATAGTCGAACGGATGCACTCGCGGCATTCGCGAATCGGTACGGGGTCGTATTCGATGATCCTTCGCTTGCGTCGATTCATTCCGTAGAGTTCCTGAACTCTCTTTGTATCGTAACCAAACGGCCGTCCCAGGAGAACGTCCTCGGGCGCCGCTACGTAGCAGGAGAGGTCGCGGCGGTTGAACAGAGCATCCTTCGTCTTGATGGCACGGCGCTGAACGCTGCCAGCCAGGCTGGAAATCCCTGGTCGTTGCGGTCGATGACGATGGAAGAGGAGATCACGAGCAAACGGGAACTGGGCGACCATCGCGAAGCGCAAATGCAGGCGCTCCTCGAGGAGGTCGCCAAGGCGCGCAGAGAGATCGAGAGCCGCTCCGACGAGATCGCAGGCGCAAGAGCCCAGCTCGCTGAAAGGTTAGAAGAGATCAACGCCTTGCAAGCGGAACTGTCGACGGCGCATGCGGCCGCCAGCACGCTCCTTGCCGATCGCGACAATGCTCGCTTCGAGGAAGTCCGGTTGCACGGTGTTCTCGATGCAGTCTACGCCAGCACCTCATGGCGACTGACCAGGCCATTGCGCGGAATTGCGAGCCGCGTCCGCGCGATCGGCAAGGCACCTATGACCGCTCGCCGCGTCTTGGCTCGCGGCGCGTACATTTGCTGGCACAAACTGCCGCTGTCTGTCGACGTTAAACGGAAGTTGAAAAGCGCGGTGTTTTCGACCTTTCCTTCGCTGTTTGGCGTTACGAATGCCTATCGCGCCTGGCGAAGCCTGGAGGCGCCCGACGCACCGATGGGCTACGTCGGGACGGCCTTGTACCGGCCGGCCAGTTCTGGCCCGGCCGTTGCACCCGAACCCGTCTACGTGCCGCGTCTCGAAGCTCCGCCGCTGCACCAAAAGCCGGTGCGCGTCATTGCGTTCTACCTGCCGCAGTTCCACCCGACGCCCGAAAACGATGAATGGTGGGGGCAAGGCTTCACCGAATGGACCAATGTCAGGCCCGCCCAACCGCAATTTTTTGGCCACCACCAGCCGCATGAACCGGATGCCCTCGGCTACTATGATCTGCGCGACACCGCCGTGCAGTACCGCCAGATCAACCTGGCAAAGCTCTATGGCGTGGAAGGCTTCTGCTTCTATTTTTATTGGTTCGGCGGCAAGAGGCTGTTGGAAAAGCCGCTCGAAAACTGGCTTGGGGACAAGAGCCTCGACATGCCGTTCTGCCTTTGCTGGGCCAACGAAAACTGGTCGCGCCGCTGGGACGGGCTGGACCAAGAGATCCTGATCGCCCAGGATCACTCTCCCCAGGATGATCTCGCTTTCATCGCCGAGGTCGCGCCTTATCTTCGCGACCCTCGTTACATCCGGATCGACGGCAAGCCGCTTCTGCTTGTCTATCGCCCAAGCCTGCTTCCGGCGGCAGCCGAGACGGCGCAACGCTGGCGGACATGGTGCCGGGAGAACGGCATAGGCGAGATTTTCCTCGCTTACACCCAGTCCTTCGAAGCCGTGTCTCCTGACCGTTACGGGTTCGATGCCGCTGTGGAATTTCCGCCAAACAATTCGGCGCCGCCAAATGTCACGCACACCGTTGCGCCGCTGCACGACGATTTTGCCACCACTGTCTATGACTGGTCTGTTTTTCCGCAGCGCAGCGAGAACTATCCACCCCGCAAATACAAGCTCTTCCGCTCGGTTTGTCCCGGCTGGGACAACACGGCGCGCCGCAAGCGCGGCGGCACCGTGTTCATCAACAACACCCCCGCGCTCTACCGAGGGTGGCTGGGCAACGCCATCGAGGACACGCTGGCCCATGTCAAGGAGCCATCCGAGCGGCTGGTCTTCGTCAACGCCTGGAACGAATGGGCGGAAGGCGCTCATCTGGAGCCCGATACCGTAAACGGCTACGCCTACCTGCAAGCGACCCGCGACGCTCTGGAGGCGGCGAGCGGGAAATGCAAACCCCGGATCGCAATCGTTTCCCACGACGCCCATCCGCATGGCGCACAATTGCTGGCGCTCAATTTGGCCAAGGGGTTCACACAGCTTGGTTTCGCGCCGGATCTCGTCGTGCTGGGTGATGGGCCGCTGCTCGGCCGTTTCGCCGACACAGCGACAGTGCATAGGATCAATGTGCCAGAGGGAGATGCCGCCGATGTGTTGTGTCGCCTGACCGCCATCAGGAACGCAGGCGCGGAAGTGGCGGTCGTGAACACCACCGTATCCGGCATGCTCGTCCCGCTGCTGAAACAGGCGGGGTTCCGCACGGTGTGCCTCGTCCACGAGCTGCCCGGGATATTAAAGTCCTACGGCCTTGCTGATGCCGCCGAGGCGATTGCCGAGGGCGCCGATACAGTCGTTTTCCCAGCAGAGATCGTGAAAGCCGGATTTGAAGAATTTGTTGGCCGGCCGGTCAGCCAGTCAGTCGTCAGACCGCAAGGCCTCTATTTGCGCATGCCGTACCACGCAGGGGACCGTCAACGGGTCCGCGAGGCGGTCCGCGCCAAATTGCAACTATCGACAAACACCAGCATCATCTTGTGCGCGGGCTACGCCGATCATCGGAAGGGCCTCGATCTTTTCGTTGACGTTTGCCTCACTCTGATGAGGTCCAATCCGGATGTGGTTGCGGTCTGGGTCGGCCACGTCGATCGCGCCTTTCACGCCAAACAGATGCAACGCGTGAGGGAAGCAGGGCTCGAGGATCGCTTCGTCTTTGTGGGCTTGGTAGAGAACCCGCAGGAATATTATTTCGCGGCGGATATTTACGCCCTGACTTCGCGTGAAGATCCGTTCCCGTCGGTGGTACTTGAGGCGCTTGATGCCACGGTCCCGGTCGTTGCCTTCGAAGGCGCAGGCGGCTTCCAGGACTTGCTGAAGCGTGATTGCGGAAGTCTTGTGCCTGCATTCGACACTGACGCCATGGCCAAGGCCATCAACGGTCTACTCGATGATCCGGACAATGCTCGAAATCTGGCAGGCGTGGGCCGTGATATTGTCCGCCAGGAATTCAGCTTCAGCCACTACCTGCACGACTTGCTGATTTACGCAGAAAGGCCATCGCCGCGGGTGTCGGTCATCGTGCCGAACTACAATTACGCCCGATATCTGGGTGCGCGCCTGAGCTCGATCGCCGATCAGACGATGCGGCCCTATGAGTTGATCGTGCTTGACGATGCTTCGACGGACGAAAGCGTCGAGGTCATCCAGCAATTTCTGGCCGATTGCGACATTTCGTGCAGGTTGGTCGTGAATGCGCAGAATTCGGGCTCGGTCTTCCGTCAATGGATGCGTGGGGTCGAAATGGCGCGGGGCGATTACGTTTGGATCGCCGAAGCCGACGACCTCGCCGATCCCGGCTTTCTGGCCGAGCTTATGCCAGCCTTCGAGCGCGACGAAGTCGTAATGAGCTACTGCCAGTCGCGCCAGATAGACGGCGCCGGCCGCGTCTTGTCCGAACACTATCTCGACTATGTGGCCGATATTGACCGGTCTCGCTGGACGAAACCCTATGTCGTGGATGGCCGCCAGGAGATCGCCGAGGCACTTTACCTCAAGAACACCATTCCAAACGTCAGCGGCGTTCTGTTTCGAAGGGAGGCGCTGCGCGAGGCTCTCAGCCAGCACCTTGATGAAATCGCTTCCTACAGGAATGCCGGCGACTGGGTCGCGTATCTGCGATTGCTGGAGAAGGGCGATATCGCGTTCCATCCGCACGCGCTCAACGCGCATCGCCGGCATCAATCAAGCGTGACCATCGGGAGTTTCAACGCCAGCCATCTGCAAGAGATCGCGCGCGTGCAATCCGAAACGATTGCCCGCTTCCATCTGGGAGCGGCAGCGCAAGAATCAGCAAGCGCATATGCCCAACGACTCTACGAGCAATTTGGCCTCGCGACAGGCGACAAGCCACGGTTCGAGTGGCATCAGGTTTCTGGGGAAACTCGGGCCAAGGCCGAAGAAACAAACAGCGCCGATATGATCAATTCTGAATCGAAGAGAAAGCTCGGCGAGTCAGTGGCGATCGTCGGCGCCGCTTGGGTCGAAAGCCCATACTATGACGATGCCGAGCCCTGGACCCATCTGTTTTGGGACGAGGACAAGAACTTTCGTCGTCTCTTCAACAAACTGGACCTGACGTCAGTTCTCGAATTGTCGTGCGGACATGGTCGGCACGCCGAACGAGTTGCTCAGATGACGGATCGCCTGACGCTGATGGACATTCACGAGGCCAACCTGGATTTCTGCCGAGACAGGCTGCGGGCGTATCCGTTTGTCCGATATCTCAAGGGGGACGGGGCCACCTTTGAGCCGGTGGAACAAGGAAGTGTGACCGCTATCTATTGTTATGACTCCATGGTGCATTTCAGCCCGGATATCGTTGAGAGCTATCTCAGGGATGCAGCACGAATACTGCGGCCCGGCGGAATGGGGCTTTTTCACCACTCTAACTATCCAGCGCCAATGAACCGGCACTACGGTCGGAATCCACTGGCGCGAAACCACATGACCAGGAAACTGTTCGAGACCTACGCCAAAAGTGCGGGGCTTGTCGTTCGCGAAAGCAATATCATTCACTGGGGCGGCGTGGACGAACTGGATTGCGTTACGCTCGTGGAGCGGCCGGACTAGACACCGTGAATGTCCAAATAGAATTTTTGAAACCTCACTCAGAAGAGCTGAAATTTATCGCCGCTGACGAGGTTCGCACCTCTAGATTAGAACGTGCGTGGCTTTCTCAGTATGTATACCTCCGTCATAGGGCCAAGGACCGCAATGCTATTGGACTGCATTCTCCGCACTTCAACGTCGAATCCGGTGTGTCGCTGGATCAGCAGGGGAAAATCGTAGCCATACCGCCAAGTGACCAATGATCCGCTCGGATCTTGCGGGTTGCCATGGTATTCGGGTTCGCCCACAATCCGGATGCCATCCTTCGATCGGAAGGCTACTTGTTCTGAGGCCGCCCATTCCGGGTATGTCGGTGTTGTGAAAATGCACACGCCACCGAAATCCAGAGTTCGGAAAATCTCCCTGAGGGCGGCAAATGGGTGGAATAGGTGCTCCATTACATCAAGATGGATGACTAGGTCGAAAGTTCGGTCAGGAAAGGTTTGAGCCTCCAGGTCCTCATTCCTGATGTGCTCAACCATCGAACCGAAAGGTTTGCTCGGATAATAGCCTGAAAACACCTTTTGCTTTGAATTGTACCAAAGCCATAGCGAAAGGCCGCGCCCTCCCGGCGCCGATTCGTGCACGCGGAGCGTCTTGAAAGCTTCTCTTGGGAAGAGCGAGAATACGACATCAGCTGCGGCCCGCTCGCGCGTCACGCAATCGTTCAGCGGGCAATTGACGGCGACAAGGGAGTCTCGGCAGCTGTAATAGTCGTCTGGGGATGTGAACGTCTTCCGCTCGGTGCAGATCGGGCAAGTCGCCTGAAACTCTATCGCCATTGATGTCCTCCGCTCAGCCTCAAACTTAGCCGAACTCTGTAGCCGTCACAAACCTACAGCCGCATTTCCTTCACGTGCGTCGGTCGGAAAGGCAAATCCATGCATCGAATTTCGCGCCGGAGCCATAGTGGACCAAGTTTGGAACTGATATGGCCAAACGCGGTCGGTTTACCCACGTATCGACTAGTCTAGATCAATGGGGTAACGCAGCGGGTGCGGTGCAGTCGAGGCCTTGACCGCCGAGGCCGTTGAGAAGGCGTCCCCTAGCTCGAGTGCTTTGTGTCAAAAACGTTCTGCAGGGTGACGCGGTCAAAGTTAACGCCAAGGAAGTCAAATAGTGGCCTAAGGCGATCAGGGTCATAGCGGTAGTCATCATAATGGACGTGAAAAATGTCTCGCGTCGACGATTCTGCTATGTCGCGAAGCAACTGATCGGCTTTAGTCAAATCCTCCTTTGAAACATCATGACCTGCCTTTTTGTTGCTGGCGATAGTGGCCTCCAGACCCCGCGTGTTGATAAGAAAGGCACAGCGAGGAAAGAAGCGCCGCATGAATTCCAGCTCGAACGCCAGTTCACCAGCAGTCAAGTGATAGCGAATTTCCTTGAAGCCTGTGACGCGAATATCTGGCGGCGGCTTCAAGATATTCCGAATGAAACTGGCGGCAAGATCGTGCCCGAATCGATCAAGATCCATGCCGGCGGCGCCAAACCATGGACTGGTGGGCTTTTCGCTATCGGCTGAGAACAGGTCCTGCGCAATCTTCACCGCCTCCCAGGACTTGATAAGACCGTGAAGAGCGCCCGCATTTTCACCTCTGATAAGCACACCCGGGATGGTGTTCACTATCCCCTGAAGCAGAGTTGAGCCTGATCGCCCATAGGTCACGATAAAGAGAAAATCAAAATTCATTAGCACCTCATAAGGAGCCATTAGCGCCGGCACCGGAACCGAGTACCGCTCGCCATTGCCGAAATCGTCCCCACACGGCGAATGGCAGCCGATCAAATCATAGTAGAAGCGATTACCGGAGAATCTCGGTCCGGCAGACAATTAATCCACTATCTCTCTCTCGTGCAGGTGGTTGATAAACCGCGATTTATCGTCACCTTAGCCCGCCGCTAACCGGAAGGCTGCATCAGCACCGACACTTGGAATGGATCGAGTATGGATCGGTCATGTCCTACAAGTGTCCAGCCATTCCCCCTCAAAAAATCGATTTCGCAAGAGATGTCACCATACGTTTCGCCTTCGACACCACCATGAGGAAGATAGGCAAATCCGTTAAGGTGGTGATTCGACTCCATCTCCGCAGCGATGGAGGTCTTTCGAATCCCATCGATGAACGGCCAGAATTCGATGGGCCGAATGGTGGCGACGAGCAGTCCGCCGGGCTTGATATGGTTTCGAAGCGCCGCAAGGCAGGTTTTGGCGGTTGCCGGCGCGAGATGAGTGAAGACCGAGAAGGCGAAAATCAAATCGAATCGTTGATCATTGACGGGTAGACCAGAAGGCATCCGCTCCGATTGAGCGAACTTGCCATGCATCCTCGCCTCTCGACATAGGTCCAGAGATTTATCCCACGCGTCAACACCCCATATGTGCGACGGGTCGCTATAGTAGTACATCATGCGCAAGATACGCCCGTAGCCACATCCGAAATCGAGGATGTCAGACCCTGCCAGCGGCTTTTTCACATGCCGAGTGTAGTTGTTTTCAAGTTGACGGGCAAAAGATGCTGTCTGCCGATACAGGTCGAGACCAGATGCTCCGGTCCAAGTCTTCTGCACGTCGTCGCTGGCCATTGCTGGCAGGAGACGCGACAAACCAGGATAGTGCTTGTTCGGCAAGGAAATCATAAAGAGGCCGAAGTCGTCCAGGCTCATTCGGCGTAGAAAAACGAGTGCCTCTTCAACCGTGCATCCGTTGGCCGCCGAGCTTTCCGCCGCATTCAAGTGTGGGACGGCAGTGGAAAACATGCGGCCTCGCGCTGTTCGTGAGGTCTCTCCGTTTGCGTGACCGTGTAGCACGCGTCGAATTGCAGTCAGCCAATCAACGACCAAAGGAATCACCGCTGAAAACTGAATCGAAGGGTCCCCGATCCACCGTTTCAAGAGCTGGCGACGTACGGGTCAAACCTGGACTAGTCGGGCGCATGTCAAGTCCGCAGCGACAAGTGCCAAACCACACTACAGGACTTTCGCGAGCAGGACCAATTGCGGCGCCCTTCAACGCTTGGCCATCCTTGTGAGGTCTTGCTGATGTGCGTAGCTAGGCGTCTGGCCGAGCCTTATCAGTGCGATGTCGTCCTTGATTTCTACACTGCCGGGAGCGGGCCACACCGGCATGGTTGAAAGACGGACGATTGTTTGGTCGACTTGATCCAGGGTCGGGCCTGTCAAATTAGAATAGCCCAGAAGTTCCATATAGGAAGCGATACGCCAAGGATTGCCACCGTCCCATTCGAAGAAGGAATAACCGACTGTCGAGCCTGGCGGCCTGGGATAGGTTGTCACAAATGGCTGGGCACCGAACACGCTTAAGGCGTAGCTGCGTTTTGCGTCGAAACCGGGCGTGGCCGACAACCTCTCGTAGAGGGCTCCCGCCAGAAGAGTATCGTGCTTGTCGACCAGATAGCTGGACGCCAGACGATAGTTCTGGATGACCTGGATCTGGAAGAGCGCCACCGCCAGCAAAATAGCCGAGGCGACACGAATCCTGTAATTCCCGCTCGTAACCGCCACATAAGAAAACAGCCACACCGCGATCGGAACCCCAACGAGACTTCTGACAGGCATGCTGCCCGCCGCGAGCAAATGAAGACAGAAGGGAACAAGCAACGAAACGAAGGCGGGTGCCGTCAACATCAGTCTTGTGCGGGGCGATTCCTCGAAAAGTACCCAGCCGCCCAGGATCAGCAAGAGAGGAATTGCCCACAACGCAACGCCATAGGTGCCCCGGTCCAGAGCGTAAGCCCCGCTCATCGCCTCCAATACGCGTCCAATGACCACAATCGGATGTTCAAACAGAAAACCCGGCTGGGAAAGCGAATCGAAATAGGCGTTACTGCCGGAGACGAACAATCTAAAAACGGCGTTGCCGGTGACGTAGAACAATATGGCGCCGGTCAGCAGAACACCGATCCGAAACAGGACTTTAGGCAGCGATTTTCCCGTGCCAGCCCTTGTCTGTAGAATTGAGATCGCGATGCCCAATACCAGAATTGCCGGCGCGAAACTCTGATAGATCGAGATCGCGAAGCCGCCTGCGGCTACTGCACCCAGGAAGGATGGGCTGAGTACAGAAACGTCACTCCTGACGATCAGCCAAAGCGCGAGCGCGGTGGCGAACAGACCAATCCCGACAGCGGCGATGTTCGAATAAAACTCGACGATGAAGAACCAGGTCGGGAAACCGCAGAAGATTGCAAAACATGCATACTCCGCGATGGAAAGCTCGCGCTTGTCGATGGCGTCCATGACGAGGAGATAGGCGGCTACGCAACCGGCACCAAAGACGGCCGGTGTCAGCAGCGGCATCACTGGGTGGGGGATGAGAAATCTCTCGATCAGATACGCGCCCCATCGCCCCTGAATGATCCAGATTGACGCATCAGTTCTGAACGCGGCGAGTTCTTCGTCGACGGAGAGCGAAAAGGAAGCCAGCTCAGAGAAATACATCGCGACAAAAATCGCGAAGAGATTGATTGCCTGCCGGATTGTGTTTGGGCGCGTCAGCATGATCTGCGGAGTATCCATCGAGAAATCAAGAAGTTGAGGATGGTCGTCGTGGCGAGGGTTACGAAGAATGCTACCGCCGTGTTTTGCAAGATTCTTTCGAGGACCTGAAGACTAACCAATCCGACTACGAACACGATTGCGATCGAGGCGCCGATTGCCAGTCTGTCAGCGAAGCCCGTACGGCCTCCGGGAAAGACACGATCTGGATAGAATACCATCGCAAAAACGAGGCCTGCCAGCCAGGCAAGCCCGTAGGAGAAACTTGAAGGGAACACTGTTAGGCCGGCGAAATATATGAGCGTGGTCAGCGCGGTGTTTAGGCCGCCGGCGACAAGAAAGCGGATAGCGTCTGCGCCCACACGATCAGCGGCCATCCTGCCCGACCGCATTGAGGAAATCTGAATAGTCCCGGATGTAATCGTCTGCATCATATTGGTGCGAGGCCATCACCAGCAGGGCCGTTTCTGGCTGAAATTTGTACTGAATCCCCCAAATTCCTGGCGGCAAATAGAGGCCGATCGAAGGTTCGGTCAATGACACCTCTTTCCTGTCACGTCCGTCATCCACGACGACCGAAAGGCGACCATGGGTTGCAATAAGGAACTGATGGCACTCGCGATGCGCATGCTCGCCTCTGACCTTGTCTGACGGCACGCCGTAGACCAGGAATGAGCGGACCGGCTTGAAGGGCAGATTCAAACCGAACTCTAGTGGAGCGAGCTCGCCGCGCAGGTCGCCAAAATGCGGTAGCCGCCAGAGTTCGCACCCGCCAATGCCAAGCGGCATTTTCTCGCCAGCTGTGCCGGGAAAGGTTTGGGTCACGATCGGCTCCACTCGCGGGCCGGTCTGGTACCCGATGATCGTGGCGGGATTCCCGACGACAACGGCATTGGCAGGGACGTTCTTGGTCACCACGGCGCCGGCGCCGACCATCGCCTGACGACCGATGGTTATGCCTGGGAGAATCGTCGCGTTGGCGCCGATTGATGCGCCATCCTCGACGGTCGTCAGCAGAAACGTTTCGGGATATTCCTTCGAACGAGGGAATCGATCATTGGTGAAAGTCGCATTCGGGCCGACGAATATGCGATTGCCCAGGCGAAGGCCGTCCCACAATTGAACACCGCACTTTATGGTCACCTCATCGCCGATGATCACGTCGTTCTCGATGAAAACATGATTGCAAATGTTGCAATTCGAGCCGATCACGGCGCCGGGAAGGACGTGGGCGAACGCCCAGATCCGTGTTCCATCGCCGACATGCGAACTTTCGCAAATGCCGCGCTCATGCACGAAAAATGGCTTGTCGGTCATTTGGCTGTTCCGTCAACGACGCGGCTGATGATTCTGAGAGGGCGTGACTTGGTGTTTTCAACTGCCCGCCAGAGATAGCAGCCAAGAATGCCCTGAACCAGGAGACTGGCCGAACCGAAGCCCGTGATCAGCAACACCAGCGTCGTGTAACCGGCGGGATCGATATTGCCAAGCAAGCGGGCAATCACGGTAACGGTGGCAAATATCAGGCTCAAGACGCAGCCCGCGAAGCCCACCCAGAGTGTGAGCATGATCGGAAAGTCAGAGAACGAAAAGACGCTGTCCATCATGTATCGGAACCGCCGTGCCATGCCCCAGGAGCTTGTTCCGTGCTCTCGTTCGCGCCGGCGATAGGGCACGAATTGCCGCCTGAAGCCCACCCAGAACAGCTGCACGACAAGCGAGCTGTTCGGCTCTTCGATCGACA
The DNA here is from genome assembly GCF_040320115.1 of Mesorhizobium sp. M0802. Taxonomy (NCBI): domain Bacteria; kingdom Pseudomonadati; phylum Pseudomonadota; class Alphaproteobacteria; order Hyphomicrobiales; family Phyllobacteriaceae; genus Mesorhizobium; species Mesorhizobium sp. M0802. Next base: position 43,846 of record NZ_JAMYOY010000016.1, on the reverse strand, counting down.
GGATCGCTTCCAGCACCGGGCGATTGCAAGCGAAGATATCCACCCCGCCGCTCGGCATGCTGGGCAGGACCAGCCTGCGGTAGGCGGCCCAGAAAGCCCTCGAGAGAAATTTAGTCAGAGGCGGATCGCTACGTCCAGCTCGCTGCCCAAACACCACGTCCGCCTCATCCTTCTCCAGTTTCGAAAAGAATTCGAGGATCAGTTCCGGCGGCTCCTGCAGGTCGGCCGCCATGGCCGCAACGTGATTGCCCGATGCGTGTTCGAGGCCGGTGCGGATGGCGGTAAAAGAACCAAAATTCCGGCTATGGAAGATGATCTTGTAATCGTAGCCCGTGCTCTTCATTTCCTTGATCAGCAGAGGGCCGGATTCGTCAGGCGACCCGTCGACAACGAAGACGAACTCGATGTCGCCCTGATATCTGCAATGGAAATCGGCGACCGCCTGCAGAAGGGAAGGGATGTTCGCCTGATTTCGATAGATCGGGAAAACGATCGAGCGCGTTGTCACATTGCCTCCCATTCGCGGAGGGCCAGGCACACCTGCTCTATTTCGTCACTCGTCATGTCGGGATAGCAGGGGACGGAACAGAGGCGGCCGACGCTGTCCCTTGAAATGGCGAGATTTTCCATTCCTTTCATCGGCAGGTCCGCCCAGCCGACCTGGTCGCAATCCAGCACGGGATAGTGAATGTCGGTATCGACGCGGTGTTCTTTCATGTACGCTCTGAATGTATCTCGATCGTCGCAGAGCACGACGGCGAGGTGCGCGACAGCGCCGTCGCCACCCTCCAGGAATTGCAATCGATGCCCGGCGACCGATTTGTATCGGTCGAGAATGGCACGTCGCTGCCTGTTGCGGATATCCACATCGCCCAGCAAAACGTCCAGTATCGCCGCTTGAACCTCATCCATACGAGAGTTGCGGCCGTTGGGCACGCCGACATGATATTTTGAACTCCAGCCATATTGTTGCAGCTGCCGCACGTGTGCGGCGGCTGCCCCGTCGGAGGTGAGAACGGCGCCGCCGTCACCCATGGCCCCGAGATTCTTGGTTGGATAGAAGCTGAAAGTGGAGATATCGCCCAGCGAACCCGCAACGTCGCTTCCGATCCTTGCCCCGTGCGCCTGCGCGCAATCCTCCACGATTGGAATGTGCGAGAGACCAGCCTCGGCAAGTCCCGCCCTGATAGCCCGGACATCGACGACGCCGCCATAAAGGTGGGTAACGACGATTGCAGCAGTGTCTGCGTTGGCTGCTTTCAGCACCGACTGAAGGTGTACGAGCTGGCTGGTCGGTTCGATGTCGACGTAGTGCGGAATGAGGTCGTTGTGCCAGCAGGCACAGCTGGCATAGCCCCCGGCATTGGCCGGAAGGACAACTTCGCGCCCGCGCGCGCCGCCGCGCTTGAGGACCGCGGCCAATGCAAATTCGAGTGCGTCAGTACCGTTGGCCACGAGGACGCATTCCGAAACACCAATAAATCTGGAAAAATTTGCCGCAAATCGTTTGCCGACCGCGCCATCGAGCCACCATCCCGAACGCAACGTGCTCGCTACTTCACGCTCGATTTCGACTTGATAGCGCTGATACAGGCGCTTCAGGTCGTTCATCGGGACGGAGTTTTGTGTTGTCATGGTCAACTCAACTGCTCAAGCATGCTTCATTTAAGAATGTTCGCACGGCGGAACGTTTGGCAAGCTCAGTTGCCGCAGGCATGGTAAATCCAGAAGTCCGCTTGCGAGCGTGAAGGGGCGCCGAAAGAAGAGGCACAACTATTGGGATTCTGACGCCGCTGCAACCGGCTTCGCATCGGTAGCGCAGGATGCGCGCCATGTTCAACAGGGCCCACGAACAGCCCCGTCTTGGCGCAAGAAAGGCAGGCCAGCGTGATGGCCGTCGAGAGTGTCTAACGCTTGGCTGTCGTTGCAGCTCTCTTTACCGGCTCTGTCGTGAGCGATTCTATCCGCCCGCTCCTGAGCGTCAATTTCTTCGTACACACACTTTGGATAAGAGCCTCGCTGTGGCTCGCGAGGACGATGATGCCGGCCTTTTCCGCCAGTTCGTCCATGCGCCTTTTGGCCTTGTCCTGAAAAGCGGCGTCGCCGGCGCCGATCCACTCGTCCATCAACAGAATCTCGGGATCAAGCGCGGTCGCTGCCGAAAAGGCCAGTCGCGCGGCCATGCCCTGGCTGTAGGCCTTGAACGGCAAATCGATGAAGTCCCCCAATTCGCTGAAGGCAATGATGTCCTCCATTTTCTCTTCGATCTCGGCTTCCGTCCATCCGCTGATCAATCCACGCAGGACGATATTTCTGCGCCCGGTTGCCTCGCGGCGAAAGCCTATGTTGATGTTGAAAAGAGCGTCGACTTTGCCTTCTATCGCGACGCTTCCCCCGGATGGCTCGTAGATCCCGTAGAGCACCTTGAGAAGGGTGGTCTTGCCGGCTCCGTTCGGGCCAACCAAGCCTAACCGGTCGCCCGCCTTGAGTTCGAAACTGACGCCGTCGAGCGCCTGCACAAACTGCTTTCTACCCGAGCCTTCGATTCTGCCGCCAGGCCAGCCCACGCGCCGGTCCGGCGCGGAAAGCGTCAGCTTCTCGTGCAGCTTGTAAACAAGGCTAACGTTGTCCAGCTTGATAGAAACCATCGAAAACTCAGATGATGAAGACGACTTGCTTGCGATAACGACCAAGCAGTAGCAATGCAATCATCCATGTAGCCAATGACACGATGATCGTTACCGTGAAAGCATGGGTGGGAAACTCTCCAGTCATGATCGGCAAACGGACGATCTCCAGAAAATAGGTGAACGGATTCCATTCGTAGGCGTATGTTTGGACGGGGTCTTGACCGTTGTACACCCAGAAAACAGGCGTGAAGAACATGCCGACCCGTAGCAAATTACCAACAATGAACTGGCTGTCGGGAAAGAAAGCTCCAAGAAACGCGAAGACGGTGATAAGAGCAGGCGTGGCGAACAAGATCAGGAGCAATCCTGCCAGTGACCACAGCCATGGAGTGCCGATCGGGGAGCCGCTCAAGACGAGAATGAACACGCAACCCGCGATCGCATAGCCTGCTCTGATGACAGACTGCAATGCCAATCGCATCACATACACGAACAAAGGCAGCGTCGTGCCTTCGATGAAGCTCTCTTCGCGTTGAAAGAGCGCCACGCTCGTGGACATTACTTCCATCAGATAGAACCATACCAGAAGGCCTATCGCGACATACGCGGAATAACCGGCGGCATCCTTGCCGACAGGCTGGAACACGAAAACGAACGTGCCCACGAAAGCGACGTAGTTGACCAGAAGCCAAAGCGGGCCGAGCGTCGTGCGCCTGTGCTGATCGCCGATGTCCTCATGGGCAAGGGCGATCCAGACCCTGTGCAACTTCATAGCCTTGCTGATGTCGTCGACGGCGCCGTTAAATACTGCAATCATCGCTGATGGTATCGCATTTTCTGTTTCTGGGCTTCATGGCTTTCCCATGGCTGTAATGGAGCCGCCAAGGATCTCTTCACACTGATTGCGACACACATATGGCAACGCGCTGCGTCGTAGTGAAGCTGCCATCGATTCGCAAAGCGAACATTCGGGATATGCAGTACGATCTCCCGTTCATTGCCAACCAGGCGGAGTTCGCCGCCGATCCAAAGTACATCACGATGTCGGGTCCGCGGTCGCTCATCCGACGAGAGTCGCAGACTGCGGGGGCAAATCGACGAACTGGTTGATGACACATGCTTGAGGCCCACCGTTGCAGAAAGCCAGGCGCTGGTCAGCGCGCTGCGCGTCCCTATCAGGCATTCGCAATCCGTTTGACCTGCCGGACGGCAGGGGAAAAGTGCCACTCGGTCTGTCCAATGTCGAGGCTGAGGACTGGCAGACCTGCCGGTTTCCGAGGATGACGAAGGGCCCAGGGCCTACACCGAGATCGTTCGCGAATAGGGCTAAGGGTTGGTCGCGTGCAATAATGGATGACAGGCGCGATGCTGTTCGCGTCATGCGGCCGGCGTTTCCTGGTTGCCGCTCCACAAGTGTGCAGGGCTCGACGGCATCCACACCAGCAGCGGCGGTTATACCTGACATGTCGGGCGCACGGGGGGCTGGGGGTACGGGCGGAAAGGTTGCTTGTAACCTGTGCTGACTTTTCCGGCTTGGCGCTCCATCGTACACAGTGGGATGGATCGGAGCGGTACGTGCGGCGTTTCAATAATTTCGTCCATAGACACCCCGGCAAGTTGCTTCATCGTCGGCTCCAACAGCGCTCATCGCGACTTTAACGTGCGAAGCGACGTTTGATGCGATCGACCACCGCTCGTACTGGGGCGGATGCGCGCCAGGTCGTGCTGGACGTCATGGCGGCGACACGGGCTTCCGCGTCGCGGCTCGCCTTTTGCATGCGCTCAATCTCCTTGACCAGCTGCGAATTGTCCGAGCGCAGGCCCTCCAATTCGGCATGGATTTTGGGCGAGTGCACCTTGGCTATGTGAGACCATAGCTGCCGTTGCGATAGGTCCAGGAAAGTCTTGCGGTCCAATGCGTGAGGCTGGAGCCGATCCCGGACTGCAGACGCGAGCCTGCCGAGGCCAAGTACGGCCACGGTGTCAGGAAGGAATACCGTCTCGTGCGTGATGCCGAGATGGTCGAGAAAGCGCTCCGCATTGAGAATCGCGTCCGCGATCAGGTTGGCGTCGTGGAAGGCAACGACACAGTCCTGCTCCATGAGCGGCAAAACGCCGACAAAGTCCGAAAAACAGGCCGTGTCCGTGTGCTCTCCGTCGATCAGAGCGAGCGTAGCCCTGGGATCGACCGCCTCGGGACTTACGTCGGAGACGTCGCTGTCAATCGTGGTAAGTTTGGCCATTGCGGCGGGAGGAATCCAATCCGACAGCACGGCGATCATTCGGGCCGCTGAGTTTTCAGGGTAGTGAAAAACCTGTGAACGTTCGTCAGGCTGCGCCGTGGGCCGCGCATCAACCGATATCGCTGCCTCGCAGGCCGGATCAATCAGGTGCGGGAAGAGGCTTCCGCCGATATGCGAGCCGACCTCAAGGTACACATAGTGGCCGAATACCGATCGAGCGAAGTTCTGGACACGAAGGAAACTCTTGCGGTCACTGAGGGTGCTCTCGGTCTTGACCTGGAAAACGGCAATATCCAGCGTCTCGATCATGCCCATCGCTTGTTCGGCGGTTGGCATTGGGGTGGCTCCTTGGGCAATTGGTTGCGACTTGCTTGCGCGGCACTTTGGAAAGGCCGTCGCGAATTGATGGTCGTTCCGTTGCACTTTGGCCGGATATCCGCAACAGCTTATTTCGATATGGAATCGTGATGTACTGAAAGGTCGATTGTGAACCGCCTCTATACAGATCTCCTGATCAAGATCATTGCCAATACCATCTACGGCTCCGGTTCGCAGGTGATTGATCCGACGAAAGTCGGAGAGGCGACGCCCTTCAATCGCGAGGATCGCCTCCTGGGTCGCGATTGGCCGGCGATTGCTCATTCTATGGCGGGTGTGAAACGTTTGGCGAATGTGCGTGACCTCGTCCAGCGAGCCATTGATGAGAACGTGCCTGGGGATTTCATTGAGACTGGCGTCTGGCGTGGTGGCTGCTGCATCCTCATGAGGGGAGTGCTGGCCGCCAATGAGGTCAAGGACAGGAAGGTTTACGTAGCCGACTCATTCGACGGTTTGCCACCGCCAGACGCCGAGAATTTTCCAGCTGACCGGGGAGGCAGGCTGCACGAATATCGCCAGTTGGCGATTGATCAGGCACAGGTTGAATCCAACTTTGCCGCCTACGACCTTTTGGATGACCAGGTGATCTTCGTCAAAGGCCTATTCGGTGAGACCTTGCCCAGCCTGAGGGCCGGTCCATTCGCCCTGATCCGGCTGGACGGCGATATGTATGAGTCGACGACGGACAGCCTTGAAGCGCTTTATCCGAGGCTGTCGCCCGGCGGTTTCGCGATCATAGATGACCTTGCGGTTCCGCCATGCCGGCAGGCAGTCGAGGATTACCGCGCTCGTAACCGCATCAAAGCGGAAATCCATGAGATAGACTGGACCGGCGGTTGGTGGCAGAAGCCTATTGCCGGCAACTGACCCACGGAAGCGCTATGAAACAGAACTACGTGTCCGTCGTTGTTGTCGCTTACGACATCGCCCGAGAACTGCCCCGAACCTTGCTTTCGCTCGCATCGCGCTATCAGCAACGCGTGACGACGGACGACTACGAGGTCATTGTCGTCGACAACGGATCATCACCTGCGGTTGGTGGGAGCCTGGTCGCGGAATATGGGCCGAACTTTCGCCTGCTGCGCATCGATGACGCGTCACCCTCGCCTGCGGCTGCCGTCAACCTCGGGATAAAGGAGGCGAGGGGAGACAAGATCGGCGTGATGATCGACGGCGCACGGATGGCGACGCCCGGGTTGGTGCATTTCGCTCGCATCGGGTTGGACATGGCTCCGACAGCAGTCGTGGCCGCGCCTGGCTGGTATCTTGGAAGCGACATCCAGGGGAACGCGTCCGAGAATGGCTATACCCGGGCCATCGAGGATTCGCTTTTGCGATCGATCAGATGGCCAGAAGATGGGTATCGATTGTTCGAGATCGGGACGATGGATGAGTCGTCGGTCGATCCGTGGTTCTCGCCGATAGCCGAAGCGAATGTCCTCTTCATGAGCCGGAAGGGTTGGCAGGCGATCGGCGGCATGGATGAGCGCTTCAGCTGTCCGGGGGGCGGCCTGGTCAACCTCGATACGCTCGAACGTGCGATGACGCTGTCGCAAGCACAGCTCATCCTCACTCTGGGAGAGGCTACATTTCACCAACTGCATGGCGGGGTGTCCACCAACGCAAGCGTCGACCAGCAGCGCAAGAACTGGATCGTCTGGAAGGCTGAAAGGGATGCGTTGAGGGGGGCAGGCGAGTTTACCCTTCACACCCCCTCGGCATTCGTGGGTTCGCTGCCTTCATCGCTTCTGCCGCACCTTGCCCGGGCGACAATTGCAAACCCATTCAGGGTCGCTCCAGCCACCGCCGCAGGCTTCAGGGCGCATTTGAGGCCGCCAGAAGAACGCGTGCCGGCGAACCAGACAGCGGCGACGCTGGTCGAGTTGGCCAAGGGTCAGTTTCAGTTGGGGCACTATCAGACGGCGGCAGACATCCTTCGCATGGCAAGCACGCATGCACCCGCCGAGCTTGCTGCGTCGCGACTTCTTTCTTCTGCCGGCATTCTTGCCCGACACGATCCAGTTCGAAACGCCGCCTATTTTACTGGGATCGGTGATGCGTACTTTGCCATCGGCGACAACGAAAGGGCTGAAGTCCAATACCGCAAAGCATTGGACCTCAACCCGGATACTGTGGGGGCCCATGTCGGCCTGGCCAGCACACGGATGGCCGGGCCTTTCTATTACGACTGGCTGGAGCGTCTTTACTCGGAGCTGGAACCCACTGTCGTGGTAGAGATAGGCGTCTGTGACGGCGTATCGCTCTCCAAGATCAAGCCTCCGGCTCTTGCAATCGGGATCGATCCCAATCCACGCGCCACGATGGCACTCAGCGCAGAAACGCACATTTTTCCAGAGACGAGTGACACCTTTTTTGATCGCGGCGGAGCGGATGCATTGCTAGCCGGCCGCCCGTTGGGTGTAGGGTTCATTGACGGTCTTCACACGTTCGACCAGGCATTGCGCGATTTTGCGAACCTCGAACACTACTGCGACCCTGGCTCGGTTTTGCTCGTGCACGACACTGTTCCCCTGGACGACACGACGCAAAAGGTTCCGCCGACAACGCAATTCCACACCGGCGATGTCTGGAAAATGGTTCCGGCGCTCAAGGCGCTTCGCCCTGATCTCGACGTGTTTACCATTGCAACGCCTTGGACCGGGCTCACCGTGGTATCCGGCTTTGGCAAGCTTAGATACGATCCTTCGTGGATTGTCCAAGCGGGAGAACGTTTTGCAAACATAGAATACACCGAGATCGCGGCAAATCTTGGGGAAGCGCTTTGCCTGGTTGCAAACGAATGGGAGCCGGTGTTTGCGCGGCTCAGGACCAACCTCGTCCATAAAAGGAGGAGACAGCCACAATCAGAGCAACTGGCGGTGGCAAAGTCCGACGCCAAGGAGGCTACGATGGGCGGGTTCTTGCATCAGTACTTTTTGAACAACAGCGGCAAAGAGATCTACAAATGGCTGCACTATTTCGACGTTTACGAACGTCACTTCGAAAGGTTCAGAAATCGAAGGCCGGTCGTCGTTGAAGTCGGCGTCTATAAGGGAGGATCACTCGAGATGTGGCGAGCCTATTTCGGCGAGGGCGCGCGAATTGTTGGAATCGATATCGATCCTGCATGCAAGGCGCACGAGTCCGGAGGCGTGGAGGTCTTCGTTGGAAGCCAGGATGACGCTCAACTCCTCGATCGGATCGTCGAGAAGTATGGTTCCATCGACATCGTCATCGATGACGGCAGTCACATGATGGATCATGTCATCGCGACATTTGAGCATCTCTACCATCATGTGCAGCCGAACGGCGTTTACTTGGTCGAGGACACGCATACGAGCTATTGGGAGGACTATGGTGGCGGGCTCCGCAGGCCCGGGTCGTTCATGGAATTTGCCAAGGGAAAGCTCGACGAAATCAACGCTCATCACGCGCGCGGCGCAATGCCGGCGAACGCCTTCACCCATGCAACAGACTCGATCTGTGTCTATGACAGTATTGTCGTCTTTGAAAAACGGCCGCAGGGCAAACGTCAGTCTCTCATGACAGGACAGGGGTAGGTCGAGTTCCGGCCATGCTGGTGTTCCCTCGGTTCTCACGTCGCCACGTCAATTTATCGATTCTGGCTTCGCGTTTTCCAGGGTCACTTCCCGAGAGCGCAAGGTTAGAACTTCTCATACCACCGCCGAAGCCGCCAGTCCTCTGCTGATCGCCCAGATGAAGCGTTCGCGCGCGACCAAATTCAATCTCTCCTGCGAGCCCAAAGAAGGATTTTTCGGATGAACAGAGGGATCATGCGGTTGTAGAATCGCTTTATCTCGGTCACAAAATTTGCCAGGACTGAAACTTCTTTGTCAATTGCGCGCAGCATGGTTTGGCTGGTTTCAGCGATGGCAGCGCGCGAATTGGATTCGCCGAGCATGATCTGGCGACTTTTGGCAATTTCAAGTTCGATCGACCCGACCTGCTCGCCCAGTTTCGTTAAAGAGGCGGCATTACCCTTCAGAATTTCGGTATTTGATTGCAACATCATCAGAAGCGCAGTTGGCTCTGGCGAATCTGGGCCATCCATGCAGCTCCTTTACAATGTGAAACCATCGCCTGCGCTGATGCTAGATACCAATCTCTTCAATCCAAGAGGCGGTCGCGAGGAATCGCGTCAAAGTTCGGTGCCTCGTCGGTTTGCATGGCCTGACTATAGATTCGAAGATGTTCCTCTACGAAATGCGCATCTCCCGCCACCCTTCGAAAATACGCAGAAACCGCTGCGGCATGGCCTGCATCGAATCTGGAGATCGCATCCATTAGATTCTCGACTGTCATGGGTTTGGCCAAAACACCGACGCCAAGATTCATTCGGCGCCACGCCTGCATGTTTGCGGTGTTGAGCAACCCCGCAAAGCCGCGTGCGTCGCAGACGACAATCCCACTGCCGCCGCCTCGATTGCCATGCGGGCGGTCGCAAACACGATATCATAGCCAAGCAAATCCTGTTCGAGCTGATGCGAAAATCGGCCTGTGGCAGGCCCCAGTTCATCTAGCTCGATGCCATTTTTGGCGCAGGCCTGACGAACCGCCGCTTGGTGATCGAAGTTCTTCGTCAACAACAGCCCTCTTGCGGGCCGCGCAGGCAGTTGCGGGCGTTGTTTGAAGCGATTGAGATCAACCGCATTGTAGACGAGGCTTAGTTGGTCAGCGGGAATCCCCCTCGAAAGGCACTTAAGCCTACACGCTTCGTCTACGGCTATCCAATGGCGTATTTGAGGATGAAGAATAGGTGCTTCGACCTCATAGAAGGTACTTGTGGCATGAAAATACGGCAGGCACGTCCGGAAACCTGTCAGACAGCGTGTCAGGTGTTGGGCATGGACTACATCGGGCTTTTCGACGATTTCGGCAATCCGGTCTACAACATGATGCCCCCGCTGGCGCATTCTAAATGCCATATCGCCAAGAGTTGGGGCCAGCAGCATGGTATGATGCCCGCCACTGCGGAGCCCGTCAGCAAGCAATTCAACAACCGCTTCTGACCCGCTATTGCGGGATAGGGACAGATTGGTGATAAGAACCCGCAACGGCGTTCCTTGCTTGTTTCGCAACGCGCTTGCAAACGAGCGACAGGCACAAGAGCTATTGGAAGCGTCTTAGTTTGAAGCCGTTTTCCAAACAAGCTCTGCAAAATCTCGGAGGGAGCCATTGATTGTCTGAAAAGCTGGAAAATGTCTTGGTTCTCGCCCATCCGGGACATGAACTCAGGGTTTACCATTGGCTCGAGTGCGCACAACCCAGAGTCTACCTTCTGACAGACGGATCGGGCGGTCGCCAAACGGCGCGTACGCAGTACTCGCGCCACCTTGTGAAAGCTGCGGGCGCGACGCCGGGCGCAGTATTCGGCGATATTCCCGATGCCGTCTGGTACGAAGCTCTGCTGGCTGGAGAAACTGACTTCTTTGTTGATGTGCTGACGAAAATCGCCACCGATTTGGCAGGCGCGAAAAACGTTCAATTCGTGTCGGACGCGGTCGATGGCTACAACCCGATACATGACCTAGCCTATGCCTATGGACAGGCTCTCGCCGGAGCGCTGAAAAGGACAGCGAAAGTGGCACAGCACCTTTGCTCCGCAGCGGTTCCAAACGTGGCGGGACCTATTGGACTGGAAATTCAACTCGACCACGCTGCCCGAGCGAGAAAAATGGCCGCCGTCGAGAGCTATTCCCCGCTCGCCGATGAGGCCAATAGAATAGTCGAACGGGACCCCCAATGTTTCGACAGGGAACGTCTCATTTCCCAGCATTTTGATTGGGAGGGCTCATGGGCACCAGAATGGGAAGTGATTGGCAAAGAGCGGGTCGCCGCTGGCATCTACCGCAGATGCATTACTTATAAGGACAATGTACAGCCTATTGCCAAGCGCCTGAAGTTTGAAGGTACTCGCATCTTGCACGCGGGATGATCTAGCCGGAAGCAGCGCCTTAACCACACGCACATCCAAAAAACCGCTGGCGATGCCCTCAACTCCGCGCTATGCGATACAGGGCGGCGGGCGGAGGATTTGGCACATTAAGACACGTGGTCGGTGACGGATGACAGTCAATCTGGCGCCACTTTATGCATAAGTCCTTGCGCCTGGAGTTCAGTACTACCCAATGACATCCTATGTAGAGGTCGTGTCCGGACTTCGGCCGAAGATGCGGCGCGCCATTATAATGATCCAGGATCTGGTCATGGTCCTGGTCGCGGTGGCGCTGAGTCTGGGGCTTTCTCAGTCGAGACTTTCATTCGACGCGCTCTCCACGGCCGGCCTGGCGTGCTGGGCAAGTATTGTTTTTCTCAGCCATATGCTGTTTCGCTATTGCGGCCTCTACAACACCGTGTGGCGTTTCGCCTCCACGCCGGACTTCTTCAACATCCTGAAGAGCTGCGCCATCCTGACCGTCACGCTCTATGTCGTCTCGCTGGCGGTTCGATCGTTTCAGCCGGTGACCGGCCTCAACGAGCGCCAGTTCATCGTCTTTTTCCTCGTCTCCTTCACCATCATATCGGCGCCTCGGCTCTATTACCGGTTCCTGCGCGACGGGGCGAGCTGGCGAATCCTGAGCCGCAACGCAAACAATGCGGCGATCAAACAAGCGCTGTTCGTCGGCAGGCTTGGCGAAGCAGACGTCATCATCCGCTTCACACGCACGGCCGAGCCGGCCGAATATTCCATCGCCGGCATCATGGCCATCGAGAACGGCGCGCCTTTGGGCACGCAGATCCACGGCGTTCCGGTGGTGGCCGTGCGCCCCCGCCTGGTCGAGGTCCTCGAAGAATATGCAAGAGGCACCAAAAGCCTCGACATGCTGATTTTCGGCAAAGGCGCCGAGCGCGAGATCGAAGAATTTTCGGAACTGGTCCGTGTCGCCCGTCACAGTGGTATCGCCGTCGTCCAATTCTCCGGCGTTTCGGAGCTCGGCCAAGGCGGAAAGCTGGTACTCGACGCTGTCGAGATGGAAACCATCCTGCGCCGCTCCACAGTTGCTTCCGATATTGAGCGGATCGGCGGCTTTATCGGTGGCAAGCGCGTCCTGGTCACCGGCGGCGCCGGCTCAATCGGTCGCATCCTGGTCAAGCGGTCGCTGGAACTTGGCGCCGAGGCGGTTCTGGTCGCCGATATCTCGGAGTTCGGTATTTTCCAGCTCGACCAGCAGGTTGACGAAAAGGACCATGTCCGGCTCAAGAGCCGCATCGTCGATGTCACAGACCGGCGCCAGATCACCCGCGTCGTCAGCGATTTCAAGCCCGACATCATCTTCCATGCCGCCGCGCTCAAACATGTGCCGCTGCTCGAGGAAAATTGGGAATCGGCGATCCAGACCAACGTTCTGGGCACCCTCGTCTGCGCCGAGGTTGCCGCCAAATGCGGGGTGCCGCAGTTCCTGTTGATTTCCAGCGATAAGGCGGTCGATCCGACCTCGGTGCTCGGTATGACGAAACGCGCCGCCGAGCAGATCGTCTCTTCGCTGCACGAAACGCACGCCACCGGGCCCAGCGGCCGTCGCTCCGGCACCAAGTTCATCGCCGTGCGGTTCGGCAACGTCTTCGGCTCCAATGGCTCGGTCGCCACCATCTTCCAGGCGCAGATCGAGGCCGGCGGTCCGGTCACCATCACCGATCGCCGCATGACCCGCTACTTCATGACGGTGGCCGAAGCCGTCGACCTCGTCATCATGTCGGCGGCCGACGCCGAGCGGCGCCAGGGCAAGGACGACTACGCCATCTACATGCTCGACATGGGCAAGCCGGTGCCGATCCTCGAAGTCGCTGAAACCATGATCCGCATGGCCGGCAAAAGCCCCTACACCGACATTCCGATCCGTTTCACCGGGATCAGGCCGGGCGAGAAGCTTCACGAGGTGCTGCATGGCGGCAATGAGGAGATCGTCGCGCTGGATATCCCCAAGATCTTCGGCCTCAGGACCGATGTCGTGGGATGGCCCAAGGTCCAGGCGGCGCTGACATTGCTGCAGGCGGCCATGCGCGATCAGGACAAGGCCTCGGCGCTCGCCGTCATGGCCGGCCTCTATCAGGCGGAAGAGCCGCCAAGCGACGCACGCCGGGAAACCGTTGCGAAAACAGTCGGGCAAGCTGGTTAGAGCAATTCCAGGAAAAGTGTGGAGCGGTTTTCCGTCCGGGATTGCGTCAAAACAAAGAGCCTGTCCTGATCGACCGGGATTGGCTATTGAAACCGATCCGATGGCCGTTCCCAGGCGTTTGCAGATGATTTTGAACCAGTGAGCAGACAAGATCAGCGCGTGGCCGTGCTGCTGGGCACGAAAGATGGCGCGGCTTTCCTTGACGAGCAGCTCGCGTCGCTGGCTGCGCAATCGCATCCTGTTGTCGACCTCTGGGTTTCCGACGACGGTTCGACAGACGGCACTTCGGCCATTATCGGCGCCTGGCAGAGCCGCTGGTCCAAGGGCCGGTTGACCCTGTCGAATGGTCCTCGCCAAGGCTTTGCCGCCAATTTCCGCGCGATGATCATCGATCCGCGCATCGAGGCCGACTACTACGCCTTCTGCGACCAGGACGACATCTGGGAGCCGGACAGGCTGGAGAGCGCCATTGCCTGGATGCAAGGGCACGACGCCGGAACGCCGCTGCTGTTTTGCTCCAGAACCGCGACCATGTCCGAAACCGGAGCAGCGCAAGGGTATTCGCCGCTGTTCCAGCATCCACCCGCATTTCGCAATGCGCTTGTGCAAAGCATTGCCGGCGGCAACACGATGATGATCAACCGCGCCGCGCGAAAGTTGCTGGCAAAGGCATCGGGAAGGACCGAGTTCGTCAGCCATGACTGGTGGACCTATCTGATCGTCACGGCTGCCGGCGGCATTGTCCGCTATGACCCGCGACCGCTGGTGCGCTACCGCCAGCATGAGGCAAACTTGGTCGGCGCCAACGTGTCGTGGAAGGCGAGGCTGTCGCGGCTGGGGCGCCTGTTCAGGGGCGAGTTCGCCGTCTGGACCGATCACAATCTGAGCGGCCTGGCGGTCAATCGCGACATCCTCTCGAGGGATGCCGCCGCCTGTCTCGGCCTGTTCATCAGGGCACGAAAGGGCGGTATTCTGCGACGCCTGCGCCTTCTCAGGAAAAGCGGCGTCTACCGGCAGACGCTGGCTGGGACGCTTGGGCTCTATCTGGCCTTCATCTGGCGGCGGATCTAGAGCATGCAGACACGGCCATGAGGGAACCCAAGCGAGCTTTCGACCTGGCGGTGGCGGCGCTGCTGCTGCCACTGGCCTCGCCTTTCGTCCTGCTTGCCATGCTGGCAATCAGGACGACGTCGCCTGGACCGGCACTCTTCTCTCAAACCCGTGTCGGCCAGCACGGGGTGCCGTTTGCCTGCCACAAGCTGCGCACGATGGTTGTGGGAACGCCGTCTCTGCCCTCGCATCAGGCGCCGGCAATGTCCGTCACTGCCGTCGGCAAGGTGCTGCGGAAATTCAAGATCGACGAGCTGCCGCAGCTCTGGAACGTGCTCAAGGGCGAGATGAGCCTGGTTGGGCCGCGTCCATGCCTGCCCACGCAAACCGAATTGATCGAACGCCGCAGGCAATTGGGTGTGCTTGCCGCACTTCCGGGCATTACCGGGCTGGCACAGATGAAAGGCATCGACATGTCGGATCCGAAACTCTGCGCCGAAACGGATGCCGAATATCTCAGGGGAGCCTCGATCGGACTCGACGTCAAAATCCTGCTTGGCACAATCTACCGGACCTGACGGGCCTGTCGTGCAAGTTCCTCAATCCGGCCGAGCGTGTCGGTTTCCGGCATCCAGCCTTCCGAGATCAGCAGTGACGGGTCGCAAATCTGTGTCGCCATGGAAGCGTCGTACGCTGCTTTTCTGCCAAGCAGTGTGGCGAACAGCCTGAATGGCCAGGCCGGCACAGGAACGAGCCGGGTCGGAACGTCGTATCCGTGCCTGAATGCAGTCAAGATTTCGAACATCGCAACGGGGGAAGCATCGCCCAGGACATAGGTCGGGCGCGGTGGCGCGGGACGAGTCAAAAGATGCGCCACGGCGCCAGCCACCGCGTCGCGCGATATCAGCGAACGAACTGCGGTGAAAGCGCCTGAGGGCAATGGTAAGGCAATGGCGGCAGCCCGCATCATTCCACGCAGGTTTCCCTTCATGCCTTCGCCATAGACCGGCGGCAGGCGCAGCGCGGTGGCATCGGAGGGCCTGGACGCATAGGCTTCCAGTGTCTTGATCTCGCCTTCGCGTTTCGAGCGCCCGTAGGCGCATTGCGGGGCAGGGAGCGTCGCCTCGCTGATCGTTCCGCTGAAACCGGGACCGGCTACTGCCCGGATCGACGACAGATAGATGAAGCGCCCGCTTGTCCGCGAGGCGGCCGCGCGCGCCAGCTGCGCGGTCAGTGTCGCGTTGGCTGCCATGAAGTCGGCTTCGCTCGCCTTGCGGTCATTATTGAGCGCCGCACAGTGGACGACATGGGTGATATCTCGCATCAGCGCCTGGTATGCCTGAGCCGGTGCGTCGAAGTCCGGCAACAAAACCGCATCGCTCACGGGATCGAGCCGTTCCGGGTGGCGCGATGCCATGCGCACCCCGAACCCGGCTTCGCGCAGCTGGTTGACGACCTGCCTGCCGATGAAACCCGTCGCGCCTGTGACCAGCACTTTCACGGCCGGCTTGCCTGGGGGGCCGGGGCCGGTGCCTGTTGTTCCGGCAGCATTTGTTGCCGGCCCGATGCAAGATATGTCCCGGACACCAGGAACACCATCAGTGTGGCATCGAGGATGTCGTGGCCGACCAGGATGCCGGTCAGGCCGCCGATGAGGTAGGTGATCGCAGTGACGACAATCATCGTGGCGCCGAACCGCTCGATCGCGTCCGTGCTGGTGCGCAGCACGATGGCCGCGTTTCTCGCGGCAACGAAGAACACAGCCGCGAGCGTTACGGCTCCAAGCAGCCCGGCCTCCACCAATGCAGTCAGGAAGCCATTGTGAAAATGGCTGAAGCCCGTGGACGGCATGTGGAACTGATTGTGGAATCCATCCTTTATCAGCTCACGGCTTGCAGCAATGCCGTGACCGAAAATCGGCATGTCGTGGAAGGCGCTCAGCCCAATCTGCCAAAGTGCGGCGCGCAAGCCGAGCGCGGTCGTGTGGTCGCCCTTCGTGGCGAGCGCATCCCAGTCGCTGAACAGGAAGGCCGCGCGCTCGGAAATGATGGGGAGACCGATGACAGCGATGACGATGCCGGTCGCCCCCGCAATCAGCAAAAGCCGAATGGCGTTTCTGTTGTTGAGCTTGCGACGGTTGATCAGCAGGATCGCGATGCCGGCCACCAGCATCGCCAGCCAGATGATCCGCGATCCCGAATAGACAATGGCGACCGCGCCGGCCAGTGTCGCGCAGGCCAGCAACGCCCTGTTCTTTTCGACACCCGATAAGGCGCCTGCCAGGCACATCATCATGCTGAGGCAGGCGACGGTCGCGAACACGATCGGATTGCCGGCGCCGCCTTCGGCCCGTATGCCCAGCCCGTGATATTGCACGACCGCCAGCAGCACGGCGCCAAAACAGGCGGCGGCGCTCGCCAGCACGACGATGCGCGTCAGCGTGGTTTTCTCGGTGATGCTCCAGGTCGCATATGAGACTGGGAAAAACAGGAAGGTGATCAGCCCTGCCAGATGCGGCGCATCCCTGGCGATCGAATTGTTGACGATGGAGGCGAACACGCTGGCTGCGCAATAGGCATAGATGGCCACCGTCATCGCGGTCATCGGCCGGTCAATGTTGAAACGCCGTCTTTTCAACGCAAGCAGAAGCACCGACCACAGGCCGCCACCATTGAACAAAAAGCTGACCGCCGATCCCAGCACCGGCGGGAAAAAGAAGCACAGAATGGAGAAGCTGATGTTGATCCGTGACGGCGAAACGTGCTGCTTGATGGCGGAAATCGGGGTCAATGCTCTGGTTCACAATGCGCTGGGTCGCTTGGCGACGGACGATGTTTGGCGGCGGCATTTGCGGCATGCCGCCCGGCGCAGGTTCAGGAGCCGGTATAGCGGCTGGGTGCGGTTTTCGAAAGTGCGACGAGGTCGGGCCGGCGTTTCTTTCGGTCCAGGCAAGATTTTTCCCGGCCTTTGAATGCTATCGCTCCGTCGGGCAGGAATTTTCGGATTCTAGGCTTTTCATGGAAAATTCGTTGCCGATCGGTGTGGCCGCCGGCCTTTCCAGCGTTGTTATATCAGGTGGCGATCTGCTAGAACGCCGGCACGAACCGATAGTGTCCAGCAGTGAAGCTTGAACCGGGCGGCTGAAAAGGACGCCCGATCCATCTGATGCAAGGTCTGGATTGCACGAGAGAACGCTCACAGTCCATGAACATCGCGCTTACGCACCTGCAGCGGCTCGAGGCCGAGTCCATCCACATCTTCCGTGAGGTTGCCGCCTCCTTCTCCAAGCCGGTGATGCTCTATTCCGTCGGCAAGGATTCCTCCGTGCTGATGCATCTGGCGATGAAGGCCTTCTATCCGGCCAAGCCGCCTTTCCCCTTCCTGCATGTCGACACCACCTGGAAGTTCCGCGAGATGATCGCCTTTCGCGACCAGATGGCGCAGAAGCTCGGCTTCGACCTGCTGGTCCACGTCAATGAAGACGGCGTGCGCGACGGTATCAACCCCTTTGACCATGGCTCGAACACCCACACCCATGTCATGAAGACGGTGGCGTTGCGCCAGGCGCTCGACAAATACGGCTTTGACGCTGCCTTCGGCGGGGCTCGGCGCGACGAGGAGAAGTCGCGCGCCAAGGAGCGCATCTTTTCCTTCCGCAACGCCCAGCATGTCTGGGACCCGAAGAACCAGCGGCCGGAGATGTGGAAGATCTTCAACACCCGCATCGCGCCGGGCGAATCGATCCGCGTGTTTCCGCTGTCGAACTGGACCGAGCTCGATATCTGGCAGTACATTCTGCAGGAAAACATCCCGATCGTGCCGCTCTATTTCGCCAAGGAGCGGCCGGTGGTCGAACGCGACGGCATGCTGATCATGAAGGATGACGATCGCATGCAATTGCGCCCCGGTGAGACGATGGAGAACCGTCTGGTGCGTTTCCGCACGCTCGGCTGTTATCCGCTGACCGGCGCCATCGAATCCGACGCCGACACGCTCGAAGCCATCGTCGGCGAGATGCTGACGGCGCGCACCTCCGAGCGCCAGGGCCGCCTCATCGACCGCGATGAAGCCGGCTCGATGGAAAAGAAGAAGCGCGAGGGATATTTCTGAGCATGCGCCATATCCTGGCCAAGAGCCTCGCTCCCAGCGACGGCGTGCGTGAATACATGGCGGCGCAGGAGAAGAAGTCGCTGCTGCGCTTCCTCACCTGCGGCTCGGTCGACGACGGCAAGTCGACGCTGATCGGCCGTCTTCTGTCCGACACAAAGCAGATCTTCGAGGACCAGCTCGCCGCACTCGAGCGCGATTCCCGCAAGCACGGCACCACTGGCGACGACATCGACTTCGCGCTTCTGGTCGACGGCCTCGAGGCCGAGCGCGAGCAAGGCATCACCATCGACGTCGCCTACCGCTTCTTCGCCACGCCCAAGCGCAAGTTCATCGTCGCCGACACCCCCGGCCATGAACAGTACACCCGCAACATGGCGACCGGCGCATCGACTGCCGATCTCGCCATCGTGCTGATCGATGCGCGCCAGGGTGTGCTGCGCCAGACCCGGCGCCACTCGATCATCGCTTCGCTGCTCGGCATCCGCCATATCGTGCTTGCCGTCAACAAGATCGACCTCGTCGATTTCGACCAGGCGGTGTTCGACCGTATCGTCGAGGATTACCGGCAGTTCTCGCACGAGCTCGGCTTCCAGACGATCGTGCCGATCCCGATGTCGGCCCGCTATGGCGACAATGTCACCAGCCGCTCCGGCAAGACGGCGTGGTATTCCGGCCCGTCGCTGATCGAGCATCTCGAAACCATATCGGTCGACGAGGCCGCGGTCGAACTGCCGTTCCGGTTTCCGGTGCAGTATGTCAACCGGCCCAATCTCGACTTCCGCGGCTTTGCCGGCACCATCGCGTCCGGCTCCGTCGCGCAGGGCGACGAGGTGGTGGTCGCCAAATCCGGCAAGGCCTCGCGGGTCAAGCGCATCGTCGCGCAAGGCGGCGATCTTGCCCAGGCGGTGGCCGGCCAGGCCATCACCCTTGTGCTCGATGACGAGGTCGAGGTCTCCAGAGGCAACATGCTGGTGTCGCCGGCGGCACGGCCGCAGGTTGCCGACCAGTTCGCCGCCAACATCGTCTGGTTCGACGAGGCAGCGCTGCTGCCGGGACGCTCCTATATACTGCGCACCGAGACCGACCAGACCAGCGCCACCGTCACCGACCTGAAATACCGCGTCAACGTCAACGACTTCGCTCGCGAGGCGGCGAAGTCGCTCGAGATGAACGAAGTCGGCATCTGCAATATCTCGACCCGGGCGCCGATCGCCTTCGACACCTTCGCCGACAACCGCGATACTGGCGCCTTCATCCTGATCGACCGCATCACCAATGCCACGGTCGGCGCCGGCATGATCCTGCATTCCTTGCGCCGCGCCGAAAACATCCATTGGCAGTCGCTCGATGTCGGCAAGCGCGGCCGCTCCGACCTCAAGAGCCAGCGCCCCGCCGTATTCTGGTTCACCGGTCTTTCCGGCTCGGGCAAGTCGACCATCGCCAATCTGCTTGAGAAGAAGCTGTTCGCTTCGGGGCGTCACACCTACATTCTCGACGGCGACAATGTCCGCCACGGCCTCAACCGCGATCTCGGCTTCACCGACGCCGATCGGGTCGAAAACATCCGCCGTGTCGCCGAAGTGGCAAAGCTGATGGCCGATGCCGGGCTGATCGTCATCGTCTCCTTCATTTCCCCCTTCAGCGCCGAGCGGCGCATGGCCAGGGAGTTGATGGCCGACGGCGAGTTCGTCGAAGTGTTCGTCGATACGCCGTTCGAGGAATGCGCCCGACGCGACCCGAAAGGCCTTTACGCACGGGCGCTGAATGGCGAGATCAAGAACTTCACCGGCGTCGATTCCCCGTATGAAGCTCCCGAAAATCCCGAAATCCATCTCAAGACACTCGGCAAGACGGCCGAGGAGATGGTAGAGGCTCTGGAACACTGGCTGAATGAGCGCGACATTGCCGAAGACCAATATGACAGCGGCGGCGGCATCTGACGACGAAGTGATGCTCGACGTGCTCGAGCGCCTGGCGCTCGAAGCCGGACGCGAGGTGATGCGGGTCTTCAAGGCCGGCTGCGCGGTCGACAGCAAGTCGGACTCCTCGCCGGTCACGGAAGCCGACCGCGAGAGCGAGACGATCATCCTCGCCGGCCTGCGTGCGGCCTATCCCGATATTCCCTGCGTGGCCGAGGAAGAGGTCGCCGAAGGCATTGTGCCGCCCGATCTGGATGGCGCCTTCTTCCTGATCGATCCGCTCGATGGAACGAAGGAATTCGTCAACCGCCGGACCGATTTCACCGTCAACATCGCGCTTGTCCGGCACGGCGTGCCGGAGATCGGCGTCGTCTTCGCACCGTGCAGCGGGCGGTTCTTCTCTGGACGGCCGGGCTGGGCCGAAGCAATCGAGGTCGATGACGACTTCCGTATCGTCGGCCGCCGGCGGATTTCGGTTAGGAGGGCGGTCACGCCGTTGGCGGTCGTTGCCAGCCGCTCGCACAACACCCCGGAAACCGAAGCCTTCATCAAGGATCTCGGCGCCGCCGAGATCGTCTCGGTCGGCTCATCGCTGAAATTCTGCCTGCTCGCCGCAGCCGAAGCCGACATCTATCCGCGCTTCGGCCGCACCATGGAATGGGACACGGCGGCCGGCGACGCCGTACTGCGCGCCGCCGGCGGCATGACGCGCACGCTGGACGGCGAGCCGCTCACCTATGGCAAGCGCAAACAGAGCGACGACGAGGATTTCGCCAACCCGCATTTTATTGCGAGCGGGAAGGCGGCGGACGCGGCGTAACTTACGCCGCCGCTACATGCGCCGAGTTCGAGCCAATGTAGTTGCGGATCGTCTCGATGATGCGGTCCTGGTCGGCTTCGCTGAGATAGGGATGCATCGGCAGGCACAGGATGCGCTTCGGCAGTTCCTCCGAAACCGCAAGCCCGGTCGGCGTGCGCGGATAGTCGCGATAGGCGACCTGCTCGTGCAGCGGCTTCACATAATAGATCACCGAAGGGATGCCCTTTTCGCCGAGATGCGCCCTCAACCCGTCGCGCTTCGGCGTCTCGATGGCGTATTGCGCCCAGGCCGAGCGGCCACCGCCCAGATTGCGTGACGCCTTGACGATGTCGCCGAGACCTTCGGCGTAGCGCTTGGCCACCACCTGGCGGGCGACCATCTCGTCTTCGAGGATGGCGAGTTTCTCGATCAGGATCGCCGCCTGGATCGTGTCGAGGCGTGAATTGATGCCGACGCGGACATTGTCATACTGCGTCTCGCCCTTACCGTGGAACGCAAACGAGCGCAGCTGGTCGGCCAGCGCGTCGTCATTGGTGAACATCGCGCCGCCATCGCCGTAGCAGCCCAGCGGCTTGGCCGGATAAAAGCTGGTCGAGCCGACATGGCCGAAGGCGCCGCACATTGTGCCGTCGGCCGAACCGCCGATCGACTGCGCCGCATCCTCGATCACCAGCAGCCCTTCGCGCTTGGCAATCGCCATGATCGCCTCGTAGTCGGCGGCAAGCCCGAACAGGTCGACGGGAATAATCGCCTTCGGCTTCAGCCGGCCTTCCTTCTTGATCATGGCGATCGCCGCCTCGAGGCTGGCGATGTCGATGTTGTAGGTCTCGGCGTCCACATCGACGAAAACCGGTTCGGCCTTGGCAAGCGCCACCACTTCCGCCGTCGCGGCAAAGGTGAAGCTCGGCACGAACACCGCGTCGCCGGGGCCGATACCGGCGGCAAACAGCGGCAACAGCAGCGCGTCGGTGCCGTTGGCGCAGGCCACGACATGCTTGGTGCCGATATAGGCTGCGAGCTTGTTTTCGAATTCGGTGACTTGCGGCCCTAGGATATAGCGGCCTTCCTCGACGACATTGTCGATCGCGGCCTTCAGCCGGTCGCGGATACGTTCGCGCTGCGCGCCAAGATCGATGAACTGCATGTCGGCCTCAAAACGGTGTGGTGCGGGCTGCCCCGGGGACAATGACACGCACAGAAACAACAACTTAACCGGGCCGCTGGTACCAGAGTTGGGCCGGTCTAGAAAGCCGGACCGGCCGCGGGACGGGTTGTCTAGGTGTCGCAGCCTGTTACTTCAGGCTTTCCCTGCATTGCCGCAAGATGCCGGAAATCCGGGCTTCGCCGCCTATTAATCCGGCTAATTCAGTGCGTCTTTCCGGCTCGCGGAAACATAAAGTGATCGGCTGCTTGCAGCGGCTGGCGGCGGACTAAGCGTGGATCAGGCGATTTCGTGCCGCCAGGGCGGGTTGGCGCCGGCCCGCGACACGGTCACCGCCGCCGCTTTGGCGCCGAGGGCCAGCGCCTGACGGATGGCGTCCTCCGAAAGGCCGCCGATCCCGGCCTTGGTGAGCAGGCCTTGCTCGTGCAGCGAGGCCAGAATGCCGGCATTGAAAGTGTCGCCGGCGCCGACCGTGTCGACCACCTCCACCTTATGCGGCATCACCGTGACCTTGTGATCCCTGCTGTAGCCGACTGCGCCTTCGCTGCCATGGGTGACGACGATCAGCTTGGGGCCCCGATCGAGCCAATTGCGGATGACGTCCTCATGCGAGCCGGCCTCGCCGAACCAGTGCAGATCCTCATCCGATAGCTTCACGATGTCGGCCATCGCCATCATCGAGCGGATGCGCCGGAGGTGCTTGGCTTTGTCGGGGATGAAGTTCGGCCGGATGTTGGGGTCGAGCATCATGACGCGGCGTTGGTGCTCGCGTTTCATGAATTCTTCGTAGGCAGCACCCGCCGGATCCGAAATCAGGCTGATGGCGCCAAACAGCATGGCTTCGATCTCGGCGCCCAGTTTCGGCAGATCCTCTGTCGTCAGCATGCGCCCGGCGGTGTTTTCGTCGTAGAAAGTGTAGGTCGCCTGGCCGTTGGTGAGCCGCACGAAGGCGAGCGTGGTCGGGCGAGGGGAGGTGTGCGCATAGGTGGAGCTGACCTTGCTTGCGCCGAGCGCCTCGCGGAACTGGCCGCCGAACAGATCCGACGACAGGCCGGAAAAGAAGCCGGCGGGCGCGCCGAGGCGGCCAAGCGCGATCGCCGTGTTGAACACCGCGCCGCCGACATAGGGCGCAAAGGCCGGCTCGCCTTGTGTCGTGGTGCGCGGCAGCATGTCGATCAGGGCTTCGCCGCAGCAGAGGATCATGATTTCTTGTTCTCCGGCGGATAGATCACGCCCTTGCGGATGATGATGTTGGCATAGAGCCGGGGTTCGCTGGTGGCGACGATCGCATATGCCGACCGGACGCGTGCATAGAAGTCGGCGCCCGCCAGCGCAACCACCTTGCGGCCCGGCGCGCGCCTGGTGCAGATCGTTTCGATTTCATGGTGGACCGGATCGGCGACCGAGGGATCGCCTTTTACCGAGGCACGAAACAGCGCTTCCGGCACGAAGTCGTCCACCGGCAGAACGCTCAAAATGGCTTCAAGCACCGGTATGAGGTGAAGACCGTCGGCGCGGATCAGCCGGTTTGCCTGTTCTTCCGCCGGATAGTTGCCGTCGACAAGCGCGATCTCGTCGCCATGGCCCATGGCGCGCAATGTCGCCAGAAGCTCCGGACCGAGCAGCGACGGAATACCGATCAGCATTCAGGTGCTCCGGGAAATGGTGGTCGAACCGATGAGGAAGCGTTCGGACAGCGGCAGGCTGGCGCCGCCCAGCGCGCGGGCATGGATGCCGACGGTGCCTTCGCGCACCACCGGAAGCTTCAGCCCTTCGCCATCGATCGTACCGATCGCCTGCCTGATCGCATCGACGAGCCGGCGCCGGACAGCCAGCGGCATCCAGCCGTCGATCACCGCGGCCTCGAAATCGATCACCGAGGACGCCGATACGATGGCATAGGCCAGCGCCTGAGCGGCATTGGCGATCCAGTCGTCGAGCTCGTGACCGATCTCGCCCCAATCCTCAGGCGACGTCCACAGATGCGAAGCCTCGACGCCGCGTGCGTTAAGCGCCTTTTCCAGCATGGCGATCGAGGCGACGTCGATGAGCTGCGTCGGCTTGCCGTCCGGCCCCGGCACCGGCATCGAACCCAGCGCCCCGGCATTTCCGGTTGGCCCGCCGAACAGCCGGCCGTTGAGCACGATGCCGCCGCCGGCAAAGGCGCCGATATAGAAATAGACGAAGTCGCGCGCCCCGCCGGTCTGGCCGAACACCAGTTCGGCGCCGCAGGCGGAGGTGGCGTCATTCTGCAGATAGACCGGGAATTCGCACTGCGCCTGGATGTCGGCACGGATGTCGCGATGGCGCCATTCGTCCATGATGTCGCGCGGCGCGCCGGCGGTGTCGGCCCAGTTCCACAGTTCGAACGGCATGGCGATGCCGAGCCCGGCAATGCGCTTGTCCTGCGCAGGTGTCAGTTCGGCGCGCATCGTCTTCATGCCTTCGGTGACGAACTCAACCGTCTCGCGCGGCGCCGGATAGCGGTAGGAGTGCTGCAGCATGGAACGCACAGTTCCGAGGAAATCGATCAGCACCAGTTCGGCGCTGCGGCGGCCGATCTTGAGGCCGATGAAGAAGGCGCCTTCGGGGTTCAGCGCCATCGGGATGGAGGGCTGGCCGATCTTGCCGCGCAACGGCGCTTGGCGCAGCAGCAGGCTGTCTTCCTCCAGTTCGCGCATGATGACCGAGACGGTCTGCGCTGAAAGCCCGGTCATGCGCGCAATGTCTGATTTGGCCAGGCTGCCATGCTGGCGAACCAGCGACAGCACCAGCCGCTCATTGTGGTCGCGCATGCCGCTCTGGTTGGTGCCACGGTGGAGACGGCTGGCGGCCGCCTCGGGCGAACCGTGCCTTGCAATGCCGGTCTCCACCCTTGTTCCTTCCCTTGGTTTATTCTTACTGCTTTTGCGGCAGAATGAGTGAACCACGCAAAGCTGTCAATAATAAATAAGAGTGATTTAATTATTGACAGGCGGCTCCCGCTGGTGTCATTTGAGGGCGCGTCCACACTGGGAGAACTTCAGTGGATGCGCTCGAGATGCCGGTTGGCGGCATCCGCATGGTTCCATGGGAGGAAGATCGTGACCAAAGCATTATTGAAGTCCACCGTGTTCGCCGCGGCGGGCCTCGGCCTGATGGCGTTTGCTTCGACAGCATCGGCCGCCGGCGTCGGCGCCTGCCTGATCACCAAGACCGACACCAACCCCTTCTTCGTCAAGATGAAGGAGGGCGCGACCGCCAAGGCCAAGGAACTTGGCGTCGAGCTCAAGACCTATGCCGGCAAGATCGACGGCGACAGCGAGAGCCAGGTGGCGGCGATCGAAAGCTGCATCGCCGACGGCGCCAAGGGCATCCTGATCACCGCCTCCGACACCAAGGGCATCGTGCCGACGGTGAAGAAGGCGCGTGACGCCGGCCTGCTGGTGATCGCGCTCGATACCCCGCTGGACCCGATCGATGCCGCCGACGCGACCTTCGCGACGGACAATCTGGAAGCCGGCAAGCTGATCGGCGCCTGGGCAGCCGCGACCCTCGGCGACAAGGCCAAGGACGCCAAGATCGGCTTCCTCGACCTGACCCCCTCACAGCCGACCGTGGATGTGCTGCGCGACCAGGGCTTCATGATGGGCTTCGGCATCGACGTGAAGGATCCCAACAAGATCGGCGATGAGGACGATGCCCGCATCGTCGGCCACGACGTCACCAACGGCAATGAAGAAGGCGGCCGCAAGGCGATGGAAAACCTTCTGCAGAAGGACAACTCCATCACCGTCATCCACACCATCAACGAGCCCGCCGCTGTCGGCGCCTACCAGGCGCTCAAGGCGGTCGGTCTCGAAAGCCAGGTGCTGATCGTCTCGGTCGATGGCGGCTGCCCCGGCGTGAAGTCGGTGACCGAAGGCGTCATTGGCGCCACCTCGCAGCAATACCCGCTGCAGATGGCGGCACTCGGCATCGAGGCGATCGCCGCCTTCGCCAAGGACGGCGCCAAGCCGAAGCCGACCGAAGGCAAGAACTTCTTCGACACCGGCGTCAACCTTGTCACCGACAAGCCGGCCAATGGCGTGAAGTCGATCGACACCAAGGAAGGCCTCGCCAAGTGCTGGGGCTGATGGCTGCCTGACAGCCAGCGGCAAGCTGACGGCCGGGGGCTTGATCCCCGGCCGCTTCGGGTGGACGATGCGTCACGCGAATAATCCCGGCAGCAGACCGGACAGGCGCGAGCGGGTATCGGCATGGAGCTGAAGCCCAGGGGAGGAAACATGGCTCAAGCACAGGAATTCGAGAAGGTTCTCTCGAGCAGCGACACAAGCGTTGCCGCCTTTGACGAGCACAAATCGGCCGTCAAGCGCATCCAGCATTTCCTGCACTCCACGCCGGCGGCGGTGCCGCTGATTGTGCTGGTCTTGTCGATCGTAATTTTCGGCATCGCCATTGGCGGGCGTTTCTTCTCATCCTATACGCTGACGCTGATCCTGCAGCAGATCGCCATCGTCGGCATCCTCGGTGCCGCGCAGACACTGGTCATCCTGACCGCCGGCATCGACCTGTCGATCGGCGTGATCATGGTGATTTCGGCCGTGATCATGGGCAATTGCGCGGTCAGCTACGGCATGCCGGCCGTGCTCGCAGTGCCCATCGGGCTTGCCGCCGGCGCAGCCTGCGGCCTGCTTAACGGTTTGCTGGTCGCCTACATGAAGCTGCCGCCGTTCATCGTCACGCTCGGCACCTGGAACATCGTCATGGCGACCAACTTCATCTATTCGGCCAACGAGACGATCCGCGATACCGACGTCGACGCCCAGGCGCCGCTGCTGCATCTCTTTGCCCTGAGTTTCAAGATCGGCACGGCGGTGCTGACACTGGGCGTCATCGCCACGGTCGTGCTCGTTTTGATCCTCTGGTACGTGCTCAATCACACCGCCTGGGGCCGCCACGTCTACGCCGTTGGTGATGATCAGGAGGCGGCGAAGCTGTCTGGCATCCAGACCAAGAAGGTGTTGATGACGGTCTACACCCTTGCCGGGTTGATCGCAGCTTTCGCTGCCTGGGTTTCCATCGGCCGCAACGGCTCGATCTCACCGTCAGCCGCCGTCACCGACTACAACCTGCAGGCGATAACTGCGACGGTGATCGGCGGCATTTCACTGTTCGGCGGGCGCGGCTCAATTCTGGGCACGCTTTTCGGCGCGATGATCGTCGGTGTCGTCTCGATGGGCCTCAACATGCTGGGCGCCGATCCGCAATGGAAGGTGCTGCTCACCGGTGTGCTGATCATCGGCGCCGTGGCGATCGACCAATGGATCAGAAAGGTTTCGGCATGACCGTGGAACCCATCCTCACCGCGCGCGGCCTGATCAAGCGCTATGGCCGTGTCACCGCCCTCGACAATGCCGACTTCGACCTCTACCCCGGCGAAATCCTGGCCGTCATCGGAGACAATGGCGCCGGCAAATCATCGCTGATCAAGGCGATTTCCGGCGCCGCCGTGCCCGACGAAGGCGAGATCCGTCTTGAAGGCAAGGCTGTCGCTTTTAAATCGCCCATGGAGGCGCGCGAGGCGGGCATCGAGACGGTCTACCAAAACCTGGCTTTGTCGCCGGCCCTGTCGATCGCCGACAACATGTTCCTCGGCCGCGAGATCCGCAAACCCGGCTTCCTCGGCGACTGGCTTCGCATGCTGGACCGGCCGGCAATGGAAAAGCGCGCCCGCGACAAGCTGACCGAGCTTGGCCTGATGACCATCCAGAACATCAGCCAGGCGGTGGAAACGCTGTCGGGCGGCCAGCGTCAGGGCGTGGCGGTGGCGCGCGCCGCCGCTTTCGGCAGCCGCGTGGTGATCATGGACGAGCCGACCGCGGCACTCGGCGTCAAGGAGAGCCGCCGCGTGCTGGAACTGATCCTCGATGTCAAGAAAAGAGGCCTGCCGATCGTGCTGATCTCGCACAACATGCCGCATGTCTTCGAAGTGGCCGACCGTATCCATATCCATCGGCTGGGACGTCGCCTCTGCGTCATCGATCCCAAGCAATATACCATGTCCGACGCCGTCGCCTTCATGACGGGAGCGAAGGTTCCGCCGGAGGCTGCACTCGCTGCCTGATCCGCTCGACGGATAAATTGCCGCAGGGGAACTGGCGGCATGCTGGTCTAAATCGATTGAACGTATGTTGCGATGCACTAGGATAGGCTGGGACTGAGAGCGAAAGCCGGTATGATCGCAGCACGATCACGAGAGGCAGTATGACGCGAACAATGACAGCCAAAGCCCCCGATCTCGAAATACCCGATCCCAAGACGCTGGCCGACGAAGTCTTGCTGGCTCTCAAATACCGGGTCGGCAAAGGCACCTCCGTTGCCACGCAATATGATTGGCTGACAGCCTCGATCAAGGTCGTGCGCGACCGCATCGTCGATCATTGGATGCAGGCGACGCAGGAGGCCTACGCCCAGCAGGAAAAGCGCGTCTATTACCTGTCGCTCGAATTCCTCATCGGCCGGCTTATGCGCGATGCCTTCTCCAATCTCGGCCTGATGGACAATATGCGAGAAGCGCTCAAGTCGCTGGGCGTCGACCTCGACCTCATCGCCGGGCTCGAACCGGATGCAGCGCTCGGCAATGGCGGTCTTGGCCGGCTCGCCGCCTGCTTCATGGAAAGCATGGCGACCGTCGACATTCCCGCGCATGGCTACGGCATTCGCTACGCCAACGGCATGTTCCGCCAGGAGATCCATGATGGCTGGCAGGTCGAACTGCCCGAAACCTGGCTCGACCACGGCAACCCTTGGGAGTTCGAGCGGCGGGAGCGTGCCTTCGAGGTCGGCTTCGGCGGCTCGGTGGAATCGATCACCTCCAAGGATGGCCGGCTGGAACGTCACGTCTGGAAGCCGACCGAGCATGTCCAGGCCGTCGCCTACGACACCCCGGTGGTTGGCTGGCGCGCCAACCGCGTCAACACGCTGCGGCTTTGGTCCGGCATGCCGGTCGATCCGATCCTGCTCGACAAGTTCAACGCCGGCGACCACATCGGCGCGCTGGCCGAAAGCAACAAGGCCGATGCCTTGTCGCGCGTGCTTTACCCCGCCGATTCCCACAAGGCCGGCCAGGAACTGCGGCTGCGGCAGGAATATTTCTTCTCCACCGCGTCGCTGCAGGACATCGTCCAGCGCCATCTCAGCCAGTATGGCGATCTGGCCTCGCTGCCCGACAAGGCGGCGATCCATCTCAATGACACCCATCCGGCGATCGCCGTGCCGGAGCTGATGCGCCTGCTGATGGACGTCCATGGCATGGATTTCGACCAGGCCTGGGACATCACCAAGCGCACCTTCGGCTACACCAACCACACGCTGCTGCCAGAAGCGCTGGAAAGCTGGCCGGTGCCGCTGTTCGAACGGCTTTTGCCGCGCCATATGCAGATCGTCTACGCCATCAATGCGCAGGTTTTGCTTGAGGCCCGCGCCACCAACCAGTTTTCCAATGAGCAGATCAGCCGCATCTCCCTGATCCAGGAAAATGGCGACCGCCGCGTGCGCATGGGTAACCTGGCCTTTGTCGGCTCGCACTCGATCAATGGCGTGTCGGCGTTGCACACCGAGCTGATGAAGGAGACGGTGTTTGCCGATCTCCACAAGCTCTATCCCGATCGCATCAACAACAAGACCAACGGAATCACGCCACGCCGCTGGCTGATCCAGTGCAATCCAGGCCTCACCGCGCTCGCCCGCGCGGCGATCGGGGACCGTTTCCTCGACGACATCGACGCCATCAAGGGGCTCGAAGCCTTTGCCGGTGACGCCGCCTTCCGCGACAAGTTCGCCGCCGTCAAGCGCTCCAACAAGGTCAAGCTCGCCAATCTGGTCGCCGACCGGCTCGGCATCAAGCTCGACCCGTCGGCGCTGTTCGACATCCAGGTCAAGCGCATCCACGAATACAAGCGCCAGCTGCTCAACATCCTGGAAGCGATCGCGCTCTACGACCAGATCCGCTCGCATCCCGAACAGGACTGGATGCCGCGCGTCAAATTCTTCGGCGGCAAAGCGGCGCCCAGCTACCACAATGCCAAGCTGATCATCAAACTGGCCAACGACGTCGCCAAGGTCATCAACAGCGACCCGTCGGTGCGCGGGCTGCTGAAAGTGGTGTTCGTGCCGAACTACAATGTCAGCCTGGCCGAGGTGATGATGCCGGCCGCCGACCTGTCCGAGCAGATTTCGACTGCCGGCATGGAGGCGTCGGGCACCGGCAACATGAAGTTCGCGCTGAACGGCGCCTTGACCATCGGCACGCTCGACGGCGCCAATGTCGAGATCAAGGAATGCGTCGGCGACGACAACATCTTCATCTTCGGCCTGAGCACGGCGGAAGTCGCCGAGCGGCGCAGCAATGCCTACAACCCGCGCGCCGTGATCGAGGGCTCCCCTGAATTGGCGCAGGCTGTTGCCGCAGTATCGTCGGGCGTGTTCTCGCCCGACCAGCCGGATCGCTACCGCGAGCTGGTCGACGGTCTCTACAACAGCGATTGGTTCATGGTGGCGGCGGATTTCGACGCCTATGCCGCCGCCCAGCGCGATGTCGACGCCGTCTGGCGCAACAGCCCCGATTGGTACGCGCGCGCTATCCGCAACGTTGCCCGCGTCGGCTGGTTCTCTTCCGATCGCACGATCCGCCAATATGCGAAAGAAATCTGGAACGTGCCCGCCTGATATGATTGCATGAGGCCACGAGCAAAGGGTCTTGTGCACAAGAACTGGTTCCCAGGGAGGGACACCGCCTGATGAAGAAACCGCGCGCGACCGCGACGACGAGCGAGTCGGACGGGCTGGCGTCAGCCGGCGATGTCGCCGCAATTGTTGCAGGCACGCATGGCGATCCTTTTGCAATCCTGGGCGTGCATGAAGCCGGCAAGGGTCTGGTTGCCCGCTGCTTCGTCCCCAATGCCGAGTTCGTCACCGCATACACGCTGGCCGGCAAGAACGCCGGCGAACTCACGCGGCGCGACGACGCCGGTTTCTTCGAAGGCAGACTGTCGATCAAGAAGCGTCAGCCGCTGCGCTATCACGCCAAAAATGCCGGCGGCGACTGGTGGCTGACCGATCCCTATTCCTTCGGCCCGGTGCTCGGCCCGATGGACGACTACTATATCGCGCAAGGGTCGCACCTCAGGCTGTTCGACAAGCTCGGCGCCCATCTCCTCGACCATGAAGGCGCGTCGGGCGTCAATTTCGCCGTCTGGGCGCCCAATGCAAGGCGCGTCTCCGTGGTCGGCGACTTCAACGAATGGGACGGCCGCCGCCATACGATGCGCGACCGCCGCGACACCGGCATCTGGGAGCTGTTCATTCCCGATATCGGCGCCGGCCACCCCTATAAATACGAGATCATTGCCCCCGACGGCGTGCGCCTGCCGCTCAAGGCCGATCCGTTCGCCTTCAAGTCTGAACTGCGCCCGGCCACAGCATCGGTGACGGCGGTGCCGCCGGCGCATGAATGGGGCGACGAGGCGCATCGCAATTACTGGCGAAAGGCCGATCCGCGGCGCGAAGCCATATCGATCTACGAGGTCCATGCCGGTTCGTGGCAGCAGCACGATGATGGCAGCTTCCTGTCATGGGACGAACTCGCCAACCAGCTCATCCCCTATGCTGTCGAGACCGGCTTCACCCACATCGAGTTCCTGCCGATCTCCGAACATCCCTATGACCCGTCATGGGGTTATCAGACAACCGGACTTTATGCCCCCTCGGCGCGCTTCGGCGACCCCGACGGCTTCGCCCGTTTCGTCGACGGTGCGCACCGCGCCGGCGTCGGCGTCATCCTCGACTGGGTGCCGGCGCATTTCCCGGTCGACGCGCATGGCCTGGCCAATTTCGACGGCACAGCACTTTATGAGCATGCCGACCCGCGCAAGGGTTTTCATCCCGACTGGAACACCGCGATCTACAATTTCGGCCGCCGCGAGGTGGTGTCGTTCCTGGTCAACAATGCGCTGTTCTGGGCCGAGAAATACCATGTCGACGGTTTGCGCGTGGATGCAGTGGCCTCGATGCTCTACCTCGATTATTCGCGCAAGGCCGGCGAGTGGATCCCCAACGAGAAGGGCGGCCGCGAAAACCTCGAAGCAGTCTCCTTCCTGCAGAAGATGAACAAGGAGGTCTACGGCCACCATCCCGGCGTGATGACCATCGCCGAGGAATCGACTTCATGGCCGAAGGTCTCGGCGCCGGTGCATGAAGGCGGGCTGGGCTTCGGCTTCAAATGGAACATGGGCTTTATGCACGACACGCTGGAGTATTTCGCCAAGGAGCCGATCTTCCGCAAACATCACCACAACGACCTGACCTTCGGCCTGACCTACGCCTTCTCCGAGAATTTCGTGCTGCCGCTGTCCCATGACGAGGTCGTGCACGGCAAGGGCACGCTGCTCGGCAAGATGGCCGGCGACGACTGGCAGAAGTTCGCGACTTTGCGCGCCTTCTATGCCTTCATGTGGGGCTATCCCGGCAAGAAGCTGTTGTTCATGGGCCAGGAATTCGCCCAGCGCCGCGAGTGGAGCGAGGCGCGCGCGCTCGACTGGAACCTGCTCGACTTCCACCCGCATCGCGGCGTCTGGCAGACGGTGCGCGACCTCAACTATCTCTATCGCTCGCGCCCGGCGCTGCATGCACGCGACTGCGAGCCGGACGGCTTCTCCTGGCTGATCGTCGACGACAAGGAAAACTCGGTCTTCGCCTGGCTGCGCAGCGCGCCCGGCGGCAACCCGATCGCCGTCATTTCCAACTTCACGCCAGTGCCGCGCGACAATTATCGCGTGCCATTGCCCAAGGTCGGCAAATGGCGCGAAATCATCAACACCGACGCTTCGGACTACGGTGGTTCGGGCAAGGGCAATGGCGGTGTGGTCGAAGCCAGGGCGGAAGGAGGAGGCATTTCGGCAACGATGCTTTTGCCGCCGCTGTCGACGATCATGCTTGAACTCGTTGCGGACTAGGTCCGTCAACTCGTTACGGATTAGGTCCGTCGACTCGTTGCGGACCGGGCGATGCTCCAGACTGGTAATTTGGGAGGGTAAAAATGGCAGACTTGAAGAGAACCCAGCCGCTGGCGCGCGATGCCATGGCCTATGTGCTGGCCGGCGGCCGCGGCAGCCGGCTCAAGGAATTGACCGACCGCCGCGCCAAGCCGGCTGTCTATTTCGGCGGCAAGACGCGCATCATCGATTTCGCGCTGTCCAATGCGCTGAATTCCGGCATTCGTCGCCTCGGTGTCGCCACCCAGTACAAGGCGCATTCGCTGATCCGCCACCTGCAGCGCGGCTGGAACTTCCTGCGCCCGGAGCGAAACGAAAGTTTCGACATCCTGCCGGCCTCGCAGCGTGTCTCGGAAACGCAGTGGTATGAAGGCACCGCCGACGCCGTCTACCAGAACATCGACATCATCGAGGCCTATGGCCCTGAATACATGGTGATCCTGGCCGGCGACCATATCTACAAGATGGACTACGAGCTGATGCTGCGCCAGCACGTCGATGCCAATGCCGACGTCACTGTCGGTTGCCTGGAAGTGCCGCGCTTGGAAGCGACCGGCTTCGGTGTCATGCATGTCGATGGCAAGGACAACATCATCGCGTTCGTCGAAAAGCCCGCCGACCCGCCCGGCATTCCCGACAAGCCGGAATTCGCGCTGGCCTCCATGGGCATTTATGTCTTCAAGACCAAGTTCCTGATGGAACAACTGCGCCGCGATGCGGCCGAGCCGGGTTCGAGCCGCGACTTCGGCAAGGACATCATCCCCTACATCGTCCAGCACGGTAAGGCGATCGCGCATCGCTTCGCCAAGTCCTGCGTGCGCTCGACGGCCGAGAACGAAGCCTATTGGCGCGATGTCGGCACGGTCGACGCCTACTGGGAAGCCAATATCGACCTGACCGACATCACTCCCGAACTCGACCTCTACGACCGCGACTGGCCGATCTGGACCTATGCCGAATTGAAGCCGCCGGCAAAGTTCGTGCATGACGAGGATGGCCGGCGCGGTTCGGCCGTCTCCTCGCTGGTCTCAGGCGATTGCATCGTCTCGGGTGCTTCGCTGAAGCGCAGCCTGATCTTCACCGGCGCGCGCATCAACTCCTATTCGACGCTGGAAGAGGTCGTCATGCTGCCCGACGTTCATGTCGGCCGGAACGCAAAGTTGAAGCGCGTCGTCATCGACCACGGTGTAAGGATACCGGAAGGGCTGGTGGTTGGTGAAGACCCTGTTCTCGACGCCAAGCGTTTCCGGGTTTCGGAAAAGGGCATCTGCCTGGTCACGCAGGACATGATCGACAAGCTGAAGCTGTAAGACGGGGTACCATAAACGCATGCAGGTTCTGTCGGTCACGCCCGAGATATTCCCGCTGATCAAGACCGGCGGACTTGCCGACGTGACCGGCGCATTGCCGATCGCGCTGGCCGCCAGGGGCGTGACCATGCGCACGCTCATCCCCGGCTTTCCCCAGGTGATGGACGCCTTCAAGAAAAAGAAGGCTGTCTACCAATACCCGCTGCTGCAGGGCGGCAAGGCTTCGGTCCATGCCGTCAAGATCGCCGGGCTCGACCTGTTCGTGCTCGACGCGCCGCATCTCTACGATCGTCCCGGCGGCCCTTACGGCAATGCGGCCGGCGCCGATTGGCCCGACAATTGGCGGCGTTTTGCTGCGCTGAGCCAGGTCGGTGGCGATATCGCCGGCGGCGCCATTTCCGGCTACCAGCCGGATCTCGTCCACGCCCATGACTGGCAGTCGGCGATGACGCTGGCCTATATGCGCTACGGCAAGGCGGTCGGCGTGCCGTCGCTGATCACGGTTCACAACCTTGCCTTCCAGGGTCAGTTCGGCGCCGGCATTTTTGGCGAGCTCGGCTTGCCGGCCGCGGCGATGGCGCTCGACGGCGTAGAATACTATGGCGGCGTCGGCTTCCTCAAGGCCGGCCTGCAGGCGGCCTGGGCGATCACCACGGTGAGCCCCACCTATGCCCAGGAAATCCGCTCGCCGGAATTCGGCATGGGCCTCGACGGCCTGATCAACATGCGCTCTTCCGACCTCTACGGCATCGTCAACGGCATCGACACCGACATCTGGAACCCGGAGACCGACAAGCATCTGGTGTCGGCCTACTCCGCCGCGACGCTCAAGGCTCGGCTTCCCAACCGGGCGGTTGTCGAGGACCGCTTCAGCCTCGAGCGCGACGACAGTCCGATCGTCTGCGTCGTCAGCCGGCTGACCTGGCAGAAGGGCATGGACATACTGGCGGCTGTGGTCGACGGCGTCGTCGCCACCGGCGCGCGGCTGGCGATCCTCGGCTCAGGCGACGCCGGCCTGGAAGGCGCGCTGCTGGCTGCCACCGCCCGCCATCGCGGCCGTGTCGGCGTCGTCGTCGGCTATGACGAGGGGCTTTCCCACACCATGCAGGGCGGCTGCGACGCCATCGTCATCCCGTCGCGCTTCGAGCCTTGCGGGCTGACCCAGCTTTACGGCCTACGCTATGGCTGCGTGCCGGTCGTCGCCCGCACCGGCGGCCTTGCCGACACCATCATCGACGCCAATGAAGCAGCGATCTCGGCCGGTGTCGCCACCGGCTTCCAGTTCGCGCCCAATAGTGGCGGCGCCATGCTGCACGCCATCCGCCGGCTGGTCGATGCGCATTCGAGCCCGGCCGTCTGGGAACAGATCCAGCGCCAGGGCATGAAGGCCGATGTCTCCTGGGACAAGAGCGCCGACAAATACGTTGAACTCTACCGCCTGCTGCTTTCGAAAAGGGTTGCCTGAAGCATGATCCGGACCGTCGCCACCAAACCCTATCTCGACCAGAAACCCGGCACGTCCGGCCTGCGCAAGAAGGTGCCTGTCTTTCAGCAGGAGCACTATGCCGAGAACTTCATCCAGTCGATCTTCGACGCGCTGGAGGGCTTTGAGGGCAAGACGCTGGTGATCGGCGGCGACGGCCGCTTCTACAACCGCGAGGTCATCCAGAAGGCCATCGCCATGGCGGCGGCCAACGGCTTCGGCAAGGTGATGGTCGGGCAGGGCGGCATATTGTCGACGCCGGCGGCGTCGCATGTCATCCGCAAATACAAGACCTTCGGCGGCATCATCCTGTCGGCCAGTCACAATCCGGGCGGCCCGCACGAGGATTTCGGCATCAAGTACAATGCCGGCAATGGCGGCCCGGCGCCGGAAAAGCTGACCGACGCGATCTTCGAAAAGACCAAGACGATTTCGAGCTTCAAGACCGCCGACATCGACCAGATCGACATCGACA
Source organism: Mesorhizobium sp. M0802 (assembly GCF_040320115.1). Taxonomy (NCBI): domain Bacteria; kingdom Pseudomonadati; phylum Pseudomonadota; class Alphaproteobacteria; order Hyphomicrobiales; family Phyllobacteriaceae; genus Mesorhizobium; species Mesorhizobium sp. M0802. The sequence goes on along the minus strand of NZ_JAMYOY010000016.1, from coordinate 7,095 downwards.
AGATCGGCACGGTGACCGCCGGCGGCATGGCGGTCGAGATTATCGACCCGGTCACCGACTATGCCGAATTGATGGAGAGCCTGTTCGACTTCGACGCCATCCGCGCCAATTTCAAATACGGCTTCCGCATGCGCTTCGACGCCATGCATGCGGTCACCGGCCCGTATGCCAAGGAAATCCTCGAGCGCCGGCTCGGCGCGGAGAATGGCACCTGCCGCAACTACAAGCCGCTGCCGGATTTTGGCGGCCATCACCCGGATCCGAACCTGGTCCACGCCAAGCATCTCTATGACGAGATGATGGGACCGGATGCGCCCGATTTCGGCGCCGCTTCCGACGGCGACGGTGACCGCAATCTCATCATCGGCAAGGGCATTTTCGTCACCCCGTCGGATTCGGTGGCCATGCTTGCCGCCAATGCGCAATTGGCGCCGGGCTACAAGGACGGCCTCAAAGGCATCGCCCGCTCGATGCCGACCAGCGGCGCTGCCGACCGCGTCGCCGAACAGCTCGGCATCGGCATCTACGAAACGCCGACCGGTTGGAAGTTCTTCGGCAATCTGCTCGATGCCGGCATGGCAACGATCTGCGGCGAGGAAAGCGCCGGCACCGGCTCGAACCATGTCCGTGAAAAGGACGGGCTGTGGGCGGTGCTGTTGTGGCTGAACATCCTGGCCGTGCGCGGCGAAAGCTGCAAGGACGTCGTCACCGAACATTGGGCGACCTACGGCCGCAATTACTATTCACGTCATGACTATGAGGAGGTCGAAACCGAGCGCGCCAACGCCCTGGTCGACGAGTTGCGCGCCAAGCTGACCTCGCTGCCCGGCACCAGCGTGCGCGGCCTGAAGATCGCCAATGCCGACGACTTCGCCTATCACGATCCGGTCGACGGTTCGGTGAGCAAGAACCAGGGCATCCGCATCCTGTTCGAAGGCGGCTCGCGTGTCGTGTTTCGTTTGTCCGGCACCGGCACGTCGGGTGCTACGCTGCGCGTATACATCGAGCGCTACGAGCCGGACAGAGCGCGGCATGATCTCGACACGCAAGAGGCGCTCGCCGACCTGATCGCGGCTGCCGATGATATCGCCGGGATCAAGAGCCACACCGGGCGCAACAAGCCGAGCGTGATTACTTGAGGGTGGTGACGTCTTTACCCTCGCCCTTGTGGGGAGGGTCGATCCGCGCAGCGGATCGGGTTGGGGGTGCTCGTAAAGCGCTTTCCCCGCGCCGACCCCCACCCCGCTCACTTCGTTCGCGACCCTCCCCACAAGGGGGAGGGTGGAGGATGCGCCGATGACCCAGCTCGGCGCAACGGTCACTCCCGAAGGCATCCGCTTCGCCGCCTGGTCGTCGTCCGCGCGGCGCCTGTGGGTGTCGATCTTCGACGACACCGGCGCCCGTGAAATCGACCGGCTCGAACTTCAGCCGGAAGGCGAGAGCGTCCATGCGCTGTTCGTCGCCGGCCTTGCCGCGGGTACGCGCTACGGCTTTCGCGCCGACGGCGAATATGCGCCGGAGCGCGGGCTGTGGTTCGATCCCGACAAGCTGCTCACTGATCCCTACGCTGTCGAGATAGACCGGCCCTACCAGCATCATTGGCGGCTTGCCGCCCGGCGCAACGAAGGCACCGATACCGCGCCGCTGATGCCGAAGACCGTCGCCCGCGCGCTACCCAAGCCGCTGCCGGCCAAGGCGCCTTTGTTCCAGCCGGGCGGTCTGATCTACGAACTCAATGTCCGTTCCTTCACCAGACTGCATCCGGACGTGCCCCAAGCGCAGCGCGGCACCATTGCGGCACTTGCGCATCCGGCCATCCTCGAACACCTCAGAAAGATCGGCGTCTCCGCCGTTGAGCTGATGCCCGTGACGGCATGGATCGATGAGCGCCATCTACCGCCGCTCGGCCTCAGCAACGCATGGGGCTACAACCCAGTCACCTTCATGGCGCTCGATCCGCGGCTGGCGCCGGGCGGCCTCGCCGAATTGCGCGATACGGCGGGGGTGCTGCGCAAGGCTGGCATTGGCACCATCCTCGATCTCGTCTTCAATCATACCGGCGAAAGTGACCGGCTCGGGCCGACGCTGTCGCTGCGCGGCCTCGACAATCAAGCCTACTACCGCAGCGAGCCGGACGGCAGGTTGGCCAACGATACCGGCACCGGCAATACCATTGCCTGCGATCATCCGGTCGTTCGCGACATGGTACTCGACACGCTACGCCATTTCGTCCGCCATGCCGGCGTCGACGGTTTCCGCTTCGACCTGACGCCGGTCCTCGGCCGCGTCGCTGGCGTATTCGATCCGGCGGCCCCGTTGCTCGAGACCATCGCTGGCGATCCTCTGCTTGCCGATAGGGTGCTGATCGCCGAGCCGTGGGACATCGGCCCGAATGGCTATCAGCTCGGCAATTTCCGGCCGCCTTACCTCGAATGGAACGACCGCTACCGCGACGACGTCAGGCGCTTCTGGCGCGGCGATGCCGGCGCGGTCGGTGCGCTGGCGACAAGGCTCGCCGGCTCCTCCGATGTGTTCGGCAGGGAGGGCCAATCCGCCAGCCGCACGGTCAACTTCATCGCCGCACACGATGGCATGACGCTGACCGATATCGTCGCCTATGAAGCCAAGCACAACCAGGCCAATGGCGAGAAGAACCGCGACGGCCACAATGAGAACCTGTCCTGGAACAACGGCGTCGAGGGCGAAACCTCGGACAAGGCGATTGCCGAGGCCCGTTCCCATGATCGCTTCGCGCTGCTCGCCACTCTGTTTGCCTCGCGCGGCACCATCATGCTGACGGCGGGCGATGAATTCGGCCGCACGCAAGGGGGCAACAACAACGCCTATGCGCAGGACAACGCCATCACCTGGCTCGACTGGGCCGGGCGCGACGTCGGGCTGGAAGCCCATGTGTCGGCGCTCGCAGCTCTGCGCGGCGCGGTGCCGGCGCTTTCCGATACGCGCTTCCTGACCGGAGAGCCGCCGGACGGTTCTGATGTGCCCGACGTCGCGTGGCTGACCGAGACCGGCGCGCCGCTCGGCGAAGCCGACTGGAACGATGGCTCGCGCCATCGCCTCGTCATGCTGCTCGGCGATGGCGGGGAAGGCCGCCTGGCTGTGATCGTCAATGGCGATCGCCGCCAATGCGTCTTCACGCTGCCCGCGCGGCAAGGGTTTGAATGGCAGCCGGGTGTTGAAGCGCAAGCGGTCGACCTCGCGTGGCCGCTGCCCGGCCGCAGTGTCAGTTTCATGATCGAGCGCCGGACCGCAAAGGCCCGCGCCAGGAAGGGTCCGTGATGGCCGACGACAATGCCCAGCCGGGACCCGAACAGAGCGCCGACTGGTGGCGCGGCTGCGTCATCTACCAGATCTATCCTCGCTCCTTCCAGGACACCACCGGCGACGGCAGCGGCGACCTCTCAGGCATCACCTCACGGCTGGCGCACGTCGCCTCGCTCGGCGTCGACGCCGTCTGGCTGTCGCCCTTCTTCAAATCGCCAATGGCCGATATGGGCTACGACGTCTCCGACTATCAGGCGGTCGATCCGATGTTCGGCACGCTCGACGACTTTGACGCGCTGGTTGCCGAGGCGCACAGGCTCGGCCTGAAGGTGATCATCGATCAGGTGTTGTCGCACTCCTCCGACAAGCACGAATGGTTTGTAGAGAGCCGTGCCAGCAAGGATAATCCCAAGGCTGACTGGTATGTCTGGGCCGACACCAGGCCGGACGGCAACGCGCCCAACAACTGGCTGTCGGTCTTCGGCGGCCCGGCCTGGGAGTGGGACGCGACCCGCCGGCAATACTACATGCACAATTTCCTCGCCTCGCAGCCGGACCTCAACTTCCACAATCCTGAGGTTCAAGACGCGTTGTTGCAGACGGTGCGGTTCTGGCTCGAGCGCGGCGTCGACGGCTTCCGCCTGGATACGGTCAACTACTATGTCCACGACCGCTGGCTGCGCAGCAATCCGCCGCTGGCGTCGAGCGTCGCCGGCACCAATGGCGAAACCAACACCTATCTCTTCCAGGAGCATCTGTTCGACAAGACGCAACCGGAAAACCTCGGTTTCCTCAGGCGCTTCCGCGCTTTACTCGACGAATATGACGGCCGCGCCAGTGTCGGCGAGGTCGGCGACGAAGGCCGTTCGCTGCAGACGCTGGCCGCCTACACATCCGGCGGCGACAAGCTCAACATGTGCTACACCTTCGACCTGCTCGGTCAGCAATTCTCAGCCGCCCATGTGCGCGGCTGCGTCGAGGCCTTCGAGGCAGCTGTCGCCGACGGCTGGGTCTGCTGGGCGTTCTCCAACCACGATGTCGTGCGCCATGTCAGCCGCTGGACGCGGCCGGGCGGCGATCCAGATGCGGTGGCGACATTCGCTATCGCTTTGCTCTCCTGCCTGCGGGGCTCGATCTGTCTCTACCAAGGCGAAGAGCTTGGGCTGGAGGAGGCGGAACTGACCTTCGAGGATCTGCGCGATCCCGTCGGCATCCGTTTCTGGCCGGGGGTCAAGGGCAGGGACGGCTGCCGCACACCGATGGTGTGGGAGGCGGGCGCCGACAATGCCGGTTTTTCTTCGGGAAAACCCTGGCTGCCGGTGCCGGAAAGCCACCGCGCTCGGGCGGTCGATATCCAGAACGCCGACGACAAGTCCGTGCTCGCCGGCTACCGGACGATGCTCGCCTTGCGCAAGGCGCATCTGGCGCTGGTCAAGGGCCCGATCCGCTTTCTCGATACCGACGGCGATGTCCTTGCCTTCATCCGGCAGGGCGAGGACGAGATATTGCTCTGCGTCTTCAATTTCGCCGACAAGCCGGCCGACTGGCGGCTGCCGCCGGATCTCCAGCTTGTCGAGGCGATCGCTCTGGGTGGCGGTGCCGTCCTGCAGGAGGAGGGGCTGTTGCTGCCGGCCCTGGGCTGGTTTGTCGGCAAGGTAGGCTGATCTTTCAGGGACGCCGTCCGGCTTCAAAAAAGATCGTGTCCGCATGCAACCGTGCCGAGTGATCCGCGCAACGTCACCGGCGCCACATTTTTCATTTTCGGGCTTCTTCGGTACTTTCGTCGAGCTTGGCCACGAACGGCATTCCTGGAATTTTTCCAGATGGTTGCGCTAATGACAACTGCTGAGGGCAAAACCCAAAATTACAGGACAACCACAAGCTGCACCCAATTGGATCTTGTAATATAGATTAGCTATGGCTGGTTTAAGGTGAGGATGCTCACTTAGCGTCAAGCAAGACTCGGTTGAAATAATATTTCCGTCTGTCTAGTCTCCTGCCACCAGCTGCCGGAACGGGAACCGGCGGCGCGCTCGAAGGGGCCAGAAATCGGTTCCGGGGCGTCAACACTCGTAAGGCGCAGCCGATGGGCAGCGCCACAGGGAGAGACTTCATGCTGAAAAATATGCTGAAGGCGACGCTTGTCGCCGCGACCATGACCTTTGCCGCAGGCACGTTCCTGACGCCGGCCCTTGCCGAGACCGTCTATAACAGAGGCAGCGCCGCCGAAGCGGAGACGGTCGATCCGCACAAGACCTCGACCGTCTACGAAGCCGATATCATACGCGACCTGTTCCAGGGACTGGTCATGCACGATCAGAAGACGAACCTCATCCCGGGCGCCGCCGAAAGCTGGACGGTATCTGATGACGGCACCGTCTACACCTTCAAGCTGCGCAAGGACGGCTTGTGGTCGGATGGCAGCCCGGTGACGGCGGACGACTTCGTCTATTCCTTCCGTAGGCTGGAGGATCCGGCGACCGCCGCCGAATACGCTTCCATGCTCTATCCCGTGAAGAACGCCGAGGAAGTCAACACCAAGAAAGGCAAGCCCGAGGACATGGGCGTCAAGGCGATCGACGCCAACACCCTGGAAGTGACGCTGAAGGCGCCGACGCCATACTTCCTGGAGATGCTGACCCACCAGGCTACCTACCCGGTCAACAAGGCCTCGATCGACAAGCTCGGCGCCGACTGGATCAAGGCGGGCAATCTCGTTTCGAACGGCGCCTATACATTGGCCGAGTGGATTCCCAACGACCACATGAAGCTGGTCAAGAATCCGAAATTCTGGGATGCCGCGACCGTCAAGATGGACGTCGTCAACTACATCCCGACCGAAGACCGCTCTTCGGCGATGAAGCGCTTCGAGGCCGGCGAACTCGACAGCTACGGCGACCTGCCGACCGAACAGCTCGCTGACCTCAAGACCAAGTTCGGCGATCAGGTCCGCGTCGGACCGTATCTCGGCACCTATTATTACGCGATCAAGACCGACAAGGCGCCCTGGGACAATGTCGAGCTGCGCAACGCCATCTCGATGGCTATCGACCGCGACTTCCTGGCCGAAAAGGTCTGGCAGAATTCCATGCTGCCTGGCTATTCGATGGTGCCTCCGGGCATCGCCGGCTACACGCCGGCAATGGCCAAATACGCCGACATGCCGCAGATCGACCGCGAGGACGCCGCCAAGAAGATCCTTGAGAAACTCGGCTATACGCCCGAGCATCCGCTGAAGATGGAGATCCGCTACAACACCTCGGAAAACCACAAGAACACCGCGGTTGCCATCCAGGAACAGTTGAAGCCGCTTGGCGTCGAGATCACGCTGCTCAACACCGATACCAAGACCCACTATTCCTTCCTCGAGCAGAAGGGCAACTACGACGTGGCGCGTGCCGCCTGGATCGCCGACTACAAGGATCCCGAGACCTTCCTCGGCATCACCCGCAAGGCCAGCGGCAACAACTATTCGAACTACGTCAGCCCGGCATATGAGGCGGCCATGGACAAGGCCGCGGCTGCCGGCGGCAAGCCGGAAGAGCGCATGAAGGACCTCACTGAGGCCGAGCGCATCCTTGTCGATGACGTCGGCAACATTCCGCTTCTCTACTACAGCTTCCACGATATCGTCTCCTCGAAGCTGCATGGCTTCGATGACAATGTGATGGACATCCATCCGTCCCGCTTCGTCTCCAAGGACTGATAATCATCCTTGACTGGACCGGCGCCCCCCCCGTTGGGGGCGGGGGGGGGGGGGGGGAAGCCCCCGGCGGGGAAGAGGGGGGGGGTTTTTGGGCCACCCCGGGGGGT
>NZ_JAMYOY010000015.1:0-174650 GCF_040320115.1 Mesorhizobium sp. M0802 | reverse complement strand
GGCCGGTCACGACCGTGCCACGGCCCGAGATCGAGAACACGTCTTCGATCGGCATCAGGAACGGCTTGTCCAGCGGACGAACCGGGGTCGGGATGTAGGCATCGACCGCAGCCATCAGCTCGCGGATCGCGTCTTCGCCGATGGTCTTGTTGGAATCTTCCAGAGCAGCCAGCGCCGAACCCTTGACGATCGGAATGTCGTCGCCGGGGAACTCGTTCTTCGACAGAAGCTCGCGAACCTCGAGCTCGACCAGTTCGAGCAGCTCGGCGTCGTCGACCTGGTCGACCTTGTTCAGGAACACCACGATCGACGGCACGCCGACCTGACGGGCAAGCAGGATGTGCTCGCGGGTCTGCGGCATCGGGCCGTCGGCGGCCGAAACAACCAGGATCGCGCCGTCCATCTGCGCAGCACCCGTGATCATGTTCTTCACATAGTCGGCGTGGCCGGGGCAGTCGACATGGGCGTAGTGGCGCGCTGCCGTCTCGTATTCGACGTGCGCCGTCGAAATCGTGATGCCGCGGGCCTTCTCTTCGGGCGCCGCATCGATCTGGTCGTAGCGCTTGTACTCGCCAAAATACTTCGTGATCGCTGCCGTCAGCGACGTCTTGCCATGATCGACGTGGCCAATCGTGCCAATGTTCACATGAGGCTTGTTACGCTCGAATTTACCTTTTGCCATAGTCTCTTTCCTTGGACGGCCTTGACCTTCAGTTCAGTCGAATGCGGGGCGATTAGCGACTACGGCCGAAAAACACAAGTGCCTTGTGGCCGGGTGCGCTGTCCACTCGGTGCGAACCGATGATCCGATTGCGGGATGTGGCGCTGATATAGGAACGCGCGAGCGGAAATGAAATGGGGGCTGCGGGCTCCAGCACCTGTTTGCCATTCCCGCCCATGTCCTGTCCCGCCCATGTCCTGGCCTTTGCCTGCCGGATGTGCAGCCAGCGCCTGGCCCATTGCCGCTACGGCGGCGGTCTGATTTGGTTGCCCCATGCAATTCATACCGACCTCCATACGCGGCCCGCTGTTCATGATCGTTTCGACGGGGTCGTACCTCGTCAACGACACGATGATGAAACTCGCGACCGCGGGCTTGCCGTCCTATGAAGTGCTGTTCCTGCGCGGGGTCGCGGCCACGCTATGGGGCATGCCGCTGCTGTTCCTGCTGGGCTATGGCAGGCAGATTCCATTGATCTTCGACAAACGCGTGCTGCGCCGCAACCTGCTCGAGCTGGCGGCCATCCTTTGCTACGTCGTGGCGCTGGCCAACATGCAGATCGCCGATTCGACCGCGCTCGGGCAGATCACCCCGCTTTTGATGCTGGTCGGCTCCTCCATCCTGTTCGGCGAACGGATCGGCGGCGTGCGCATGGCGCTGATCGGGCTTGGCTTCATCGGTGCGCTCATGGTGGCCCAGCCGACCATGCAGGGCATCTCGGTCTATGCGTTGCTGGCGCTCGGCAACGCGGCATTGGCGGCGGCGCGCGATCTTGCCGGCAGGCGGGTCGCGGCCGAGGTGCCGGGCATGATCGTCGCCATTTCCGCCGTCGTGGTGGTGCTGATCGGCGCGGGCGCCGCGCATCTCGTTTCCGAGCGCTGGGTGATGCCGGAAGCCCGGCACCTGCTGCTCATGGCCGGCGCCGGATTTTTCCTGATCTTCGGCCATTTCTTCATCTTCATGGCCTATCGCGTCGGTCCCACCGGCGTCGTGGCGCCGTTCTACTACTGCTTCACCGTCTGGGCGGTCATCTCAGGCGTGCTGGTATTCGGGCAGTTCCCGAATGCCCTGGCGGTCTGCGGCATCCTGCTTGTGGTCGCGAGCGGGCTGACCATCGTCTCGCTCGATGAACGCAAACGCAGGCTGACCGTCGTCGCCTGACCCAAGTCAACGCGTCGAAGCAGGTTTGGCCGACCTGCGGTCGGCCAGTCGGCAGACTGGCGCCTAAAGCGTTCGCTTGCCGGAGAACTGGTGATAGGCCCACAGCACGACCACCGCGCCGATAACGGCGACGATCAGGCTCCAGATGTTGAGGCCGGTCACGCCCGTGGCGCCAAAGGCGCTGAAGATCAGCCCGCCGACGATGGCGCCGACAATGCCGAGCACGATATCCATGATCAAGCCCTGGCCGGTCTTGTTGACGATCTTGCTGCCGATAAAGCCGGCGATGACGCCGAGGATGATCCAGCTGATAATGCCCATTTTTCCTCTCCATTCCCCGCCCGCCGATCATGGTCACATGATTGTCAAAAGCTCAAGCCAACTTGAAATTCCGCCCGCATGGTCCATTGTAGCCGGCGGGACGGGCTTGGTCGTTATGGAGGATTGACCTATGGGACTCTTTGACAACGCCGTACCCGGCGGCAACATCACCAAACCGCTGATGATCGCGCTCGGCGCGCTGCTGGTGGGAAAGATGCTGAGCGGCAGAAGCGCCGAACAGACGAGTGCCGAAGAGACGGGCGAGCCCGCCCAGCCTCAAACGCCAGCCCCCACCGGAACCACGGCCTCAGGCGACGGCGGCCTGCTTGGCGGACTGGGCGGACTGCTCGACAAGCTCAAGAATGCCGGCCAAGGCAATGTTGCTGACTCCTGGGTCGGCACCGGGCAGAACCAGCCGATCAACGCCAATGATCTCGGCAAGGCGATCGGCCCGCAGGTCATTCGAGAGATCGCGCAAAGGACCGGGCTGGACGAGCAGGAGTTGCTCAAGCAATTGTCCACAGCCCTGCCAGGCATTGTCGACAGACTGACGCCGAACGGACAGGTGCCGCAGCAACACCAGGTCGCGTCCGCCTTCAACAGCTAGACTTCTGCGCCTGCATCACGCGCAAACACGCCCGGCACCGCCTTGCGGCTGTCGGGCGTTGCTGCGACCAGCGCCGCGAACCGTCTGGCAGTCGACGCATCGACCGGCGTGTAGAGGGAAACCGAGAAATCACTGTCGCGGCCACCCGGCTGCAGCGTGGCGAAATCGAACGACATCGCGCCGGCGACAGGGTGCCGAATGGATTTCCGCCAGATCGGTGGCTCGGCGATGTCGCGGCTGTTCCAGCACGTGGCGAACGCTTCGCTTGCCGCTTCCAGTGACGAAACCAGGGCGGCCAGCACCGGATCGCGAGTCATGGCAACAGTGGCAAGCCGGAACTGCGCGACCGCCGAGCGCGAAACCTCCGGCCAGTCGACAAAGCGCTGCCGCCATTCCAGGTCGAGAAACAGCCGGGCGAGCAGGCTGCCGGACCACTCATCATCCGTCTCGAAATCCCCGAGCAGCACCGCCGCGGGGTGGTTCCAGGCGACGACCTGCCAATAGCGATTGACGACATATGCCGGGTGCGGCGCCAGCCCGTCGAGCAGGCTGAGCAACGGCGCGCTGGGCAGGCCTTGCTCGCCGAGCCGGTTTCGCCAGTCGAGATCGGGCCGCGCCAATTGGAACAGATAGGCCTGCTCGGACCGGCTCAGCTTCAGCACCCGCGCTAGCGAGCGAAGCACCTGCGGCGACGCGTTCACCTCCCGTCCCTGCTCGAGCCAAGTGTACCAGGTGGTGCTGATCCCCGCCTCGGCGGCGACCTCTTCGCGCCTGAGGCCCGGTGCCCGGCGGCGGCCATTGGCGCCATCGATCCGCGGCAAGCGGTCCCGCCGCTCGCGCAGGAAGCGGGCAAGCTCGTCGTGCCGTGGGCCGTCATACGTCATTCTGTCACCGTCAATACCAGTATAAGCGGTAGTCTTGTACCCCTTTAAAGGAAAGCTAGGTTGCGGGCGATCGCAACATCAGCCCACGGGACTTCGACAATGAACGCGCTCAATGAAATCCGTCAGATCGACTACACCGTCATCTTCGCCCGCGACATGGCCGCCATGCGGCGCTTCTACGGGGATGTGATGGAATTTGATCTGCAGCGCGAACTCGGCGACAGGTGGATCGAATATCGGGTCGGCCCGAACACGCTGGCCTTGACCAGCCTCGGCATGATGTTCAACGACACGCCGCAGCAGCGGGATGCGCTGTCGCTGCAACTGGCATTCCGGGTGGCGCCGGAGATGGTGGCGGCCTGCGCCGAGGCGCTTCAGGCCAAGGGCGTGCAGCCGGTCCTGCCTCTCACCGACCAGGTCTGGGGCCACAGAACAGTGTTCTTCCGCGATCCCGACGGCAACGTCGTAGAGATATTCGCTGAGATTTGATGAGTGTTTGGAGCGGGTAGCGGGAATCGAACCCGCATATTCAGCTTGGAAGGCTGCTGCTCTACCACTGAGCTATACCCGCATCGTCCTCAAGGTTCGCGGGCTGGCAGTGGTGGAGAGGGTTGGATTCGAACCAACGTAAGCTAAGCTAACGGATTTACAGTCCGTCCCCTTTAACCACTCGGGCACCTCTCCAGCCTGCCGTCGAAGCCTTGCAACGAGGCATTCTCGCCGATCAGGTCGAAACCAGGGTTTTGTCCGAAATCAGCGAAGCGCCTTATGGCGGCAAGGCCAGTGGGTGTCAACCGCACCGCAAGGCAAAATGCGCTGATTTTGACAGCTCACCCGGCAAGCCGGCTTTCTGCCTGTATCCATGGCCCGGCGACGCGGCTATAGAAGCCGGCCATGAGCAATGACAACACGCCCAAGACCGCCAAAGACACCCATTACGCCAAGCTGCGCCGCGCCCACCGCGACGAGAAGGCCGGCGGCGCGCCCGCCTTCCGGCCGCGCCAGCCGGTGCCGCCGGGCGAAAACGCCGCCGACGGGCTGGTCAGGCTCTATGGCCTGCATACGGTGCGCGCGGCGCTCGACAATCCGCGGCGGAAGATCCGTAAAATGCTGGTGACGCGCAATGCCGCCGAGCGGCTGGCGATCGCCGACCTCGCCGCTTTGCCGTTCAAGGCCGAACTCGTCGAGCCCAAGGAGATCGACAAGATCACCGGTTCGGATGCCGTGCATCAGGGCGTGCTGATCGAAGCCGAACCGTTGAAGCCGAAACGCCTCGACACGCTCGGCGACACGAAACTGGTGCTGGTACTCGACCAGGTCACCGACCCGCACAATGTCGGCGCCATATTGCGCTCGGCGGTCGCCTTCGGCGCCGGCGCACTGATCACCACGGCCCGCCACAGCCCGCAGGAATCCGGCGTGCTGGCCAAATCCGCCTCCGGCGCACTGGAGCATATCGACCAGATCGAGGTGAAGAACCTGGCCGACGCGCTGGGACAGCTGCACGATGCCGGCTTCCAGACCATCGGCCTCGATTCGGACGGGCCGGCCGAACTCGAAACGGGTTTTTCAGGCGAGAAGATCGCGCTGGTGCTTGGCGCCGAAGGCAAGGGCCTGCGCCAGAAGACGCGCGAGACGGTGACCACGCTCGCCCGCCTCGACATGCCCGGCGCCATCCGCTCGCTCAACGTGTCGAATGCGGCGGCGGTGAGCCTTTATGCGGCACGGAAATTCCTTGGAGGGTGAATGGTGAAATAGTGAATGGAAAAGCGTTCTTACCGCCACTATTCACCATTCACTATTCACCCACTTCATGCCCCGCCATCCGCTCCAGCGCACGAACCAGCGCTGAGTGATCCTCTTTTGCCCCGCCATTCGCCGAGCATGAGTTGAACAGCTGCTGCGTCGTCGACGTATTGGGCAGCGAGACACCGAGTGCCTTGGCGCCTTCCAGCGCCAGATTGAGATCCTTCTGGTGCAGTTCGATGCGGAAGCCCGGCGCGAAGGCGCGCTTTATCATGCGCTCGCCATGTACTTCGAGGATGCGCGATGCCGCCAGCCCGCCCATCAGCGCCTGCCGGACCTTGGCGGGGTCGGCGCCGGCTTTTGAGGCAAAGACCAGCGCCTCGGCGATCGCCTCGATGGTCAGGGCCACGGCGATCTGGTTGGCAACCTTGGTGGTCTGGCCGACGCCGTTCGGGCCGACAAGCGTGATGTTCTTGCCCATCTTTTCGAACACGGGCTTGGCGCGCTCGAACGCCTTGTCCTCGCCGCCGACCATGATGGTCAGCGACGCCGCCTTTGCGCCGACCTCGCCGCCCGACACCGGCGCGTCAAGATAGTCGCAGCCGAGATCGTTGATTTTCTTGGCGAAAACCTTGGTCTCGATCGGCGAGATCGAGCTCATGTCGATGACCAGCTTGCCCTTGCTCAGGCCGGAAGCGACACCATTGTCGCCGAACAGCACCTCGGCTACCTGCGGGGTGTCGGGAACCATGGTGATGATGATATCCGCGGCCTTCGCCACTGCCGCGTGGCCGGTGATGCTTCTCAAGCCCTTGGCGACGAGATCGGCCGGCGGCTTCGAGCGGTGGTCGCTGGCGACGACGGTGTAGCCGGCATCGAGCAGATGCCCCGCCATCGGCGCGCCCATGATGCCGAGGCCGATGAAGCCGATGGTTTCCATTGTTGTCTCCTTTGTTGAGGCTGAGTTCCTTCGCGCCCCCCTCTGGCCTGCCGGCCAATCTCCCCCACTTGTGGGGAGATTGGCAGTTTCGGCGCCTCGCTCACCCTGCAATGTTGGGGATTGGCGAAAGCCGGGATGACGTCCGATCTCCCCACCTGTGGGGGAGATGGCCGGCAGGCCAGAGGGGGGCGCGAAGGAACGCGACTTCAATCGTAACAGCTAAGCCGCAGCACTCCCCTGCCCGTTAAGCTCTCTGAACCACCCCAACCCGGCCTCCGTCCCCGCCTTCGGCTTGTATTCCGCCCCGACCCAGCCGGAATAACCAATCCTGTCGATATGCTCGTAGAGGAAGGGATAATTGATCTCGCCCGTCCCCGGCTCGTGACGGCCGGGATTGTCCGCAAGCTGGATATGCGCGATGCGGCCGAGGTTGGCCTCGATGGTACGGGCGAGATCCCCCTCCATGATCTGCATGTGATAGATGTCGTATTGCAGGAACAGGTTCTTCGAGCCGACGCGCTCGATCAGCGCCAGCGCCTGCTCCGAATAGTTCAGGAAAAAACCCGGTATGTCGCGCGTGTTGATCGGCTCGATCAAAAGCCGGATGCCGGCCTGCTCCAGTTTCTCGGCTGCAAACGCCAGGTTTTCGGCAAAGGTATTTTCCAGCACCGAACGATCCACGCCCTGCGGCGCGATGCCGGCGAGGCAATTGACCTGCTCGCAGCCGAGCGCATGGGCATAGCTGATCGCCTTGGCGATGCCTTGCCGGAATTCCGGCGCGCGGTCGGGCAAAACCGCGATGCCGCGCTCGCCCTTGCCCCAGTCGCCGGCCGGGAGGTTGAACAGCACCTGTGTCAGGCCGTTCTTCTTCAGCCGGGCCGCGACCACGTCAGGCGTATGATCATAGGGGCCGATATATTCGACGCCCTTGAAGCCGGCGCGGGCTGCGGCATCGAAGCGATCGAGGAACTCATGCTCGCCAAAGAGCATCGACAGATTGGCTGAAAAACGCGGCATTCTTTTTCTCCTTCTTCTGCTTGGCCCTAGGCGTGTTGAGATTCAGGTCGGGCAGAGTCGAAAACGGTGACTTTCGAAAACCGGAGCGGAACGTACTTTCTGTACGTGAGCACCGGAAGCGCAGGAAGGCGCCGTTTGCAGGCCTGTCTCACCTGAATATCGGCGCGCCTAATCGAGCAACACAATCGCCGTTGGCGCATCCTCATGGCTTTCGGCAAGGTCCTCGAATTCGGTGATCTTGTCGATTTCCGTGCCCATGGAAATGTTGGTGACGCGCTCGAGGATGAATTCGAGCACCACCGGCACCTGGTATTCCTTCATCAGCCGCTGCGCTTCCTTGAACGCGCCGGCGAACTCTTCCGGTTTGCGCACCCGGACCGCCTTGCAGCCCATCGCTTCTGCGACTGCGACATGATCGACGCCGTAGCCGGCCTCCGGATCGTTGGCGCGGTTGACGTTCTCGAAGGCCAGGCTCACCTCGAAATCCATCGCAAAACCGCGCTGCGCCTGGCGGATCAGGCCGAGATAGGCATTGTTCACGACGACATGGATATACGGCAGTTTGTGCTGTGCGCCGGCCGCCAGTTCCTCGATCATGAACTGGAAGTCGTAGTCGCCCGACAGCGCCACGATGGTGCGATCCGGATCGGCGGCGCGCACGCCAAGCGCTGCCGGCAGCGTCCAGCCGAGCGGGCCGGCCTGGCCGCAATTGATCCAGTTGCGCGGCTTGTAGACATGCAGGAACTGCGCCCCGGCGATCTGCGAGAGGCCGATCGTGGTGACGTAGGTGGTGTCACGGCCGAACGACTTGTTCATCTCCTCATAGACGCGCTGCGGCTTCAGCGGCACCTGCTCGAAATGCGTCTTGCGCTTCATCGTCTTCTTGCGGGTCTGGCATTCCTTCGCCCAGCCCGACCAGTCGCGCAGCTTTCCTGCCGTCTTCCATTCGGTGGCGACGTCGAGCAGCATCTTTAGTGCCGCACCGGCGTCCGAGACGACGCCGAGATCCGGCGCGAACACCCGGCCGATCTGGGTCGGTTCGATGTCGACATGGATGAATTTCTTGCCCTTGGTGTAGACATCGACCGAACCGGTGTGGCGGTTGGCCCAGCGATTGCCGATGCCAAAGACGAAGTCGGCTTCCAGCATGGTCGCATTGCCGTAGCGGTGCGAGGTCTGCAGCCCGCACATGCCGGCCATCAGCCGGTGATCGTCGGGGATCGTACCCCAGCCCATCAATGTCGGTATGACCGGAACGCCGGTGATCTCGGCGAATTCGATCAGGAGATCGGACGCATCGGCATTGATGATGCCACCGCCGGCAACGATCAGCGGCTTTTCCGCGGCATTGAGCATCGCCAAGGCCTTTTCGGCCTGGGCGCGCGACATTGCCGGCTTGAACGGGACAAGCGGCTCGTAGGCATCGATATCGAATTCGATCTCGGCCAGTTGCACATCGACCGGCAGGTCGATGAGCACCGGGCCCGGTCGCGACGAGCGCATGAGATGAAACGCCTTCTGCAGCGCCATCGGCACGAGATAGGGCTCCATGACCGTGACCGCCCATTTGGCGACGGGTGCGGCTATGGCGGCGATATCGACCGCC
Organism: Mesorhizobium sp. M0802; assembly: GCF_040320115.1. Lineage (NCBI taxonomy): Bacteria > Pseudomonadati > Pseudomonadota > Alphaproteobacteria > Hyphomicrobiales > Phyllobacteriaceae > Mesorhizobium > Mesorhizobium sp. M0802. Next base: position 165,647 of record NZ_JAMYOY010000015.1, on the reverse strand, counting down.
TGGAAATCCTCCTTGTTGAGCCGTGCCCGCGGCGCCTGACCGGTGATGCACAGGATCGGGATCGAGTCCGCCGCCGCCGAATAAAGCCCGGTGATCATATCGGTGCCGGCCGGGCCCGAGGTGCCGATGCACAGCCCGATATTGCCGGATTTGGCTCTCGTGTAGCCTTCGGCCATATGCGAGGCCGCCTCGACATGGCGCGCCAGGATGTGGCGGATCGAGCCCCTCGCCTTCAGCGCCGAATAGAACGGATTGATCGCCGCGCCCGGCACGCCGAAGCCGCAGGAAACGCCTTCCTTTTCGAGAACGAGAACCGCTGCATCTACAGCGCGCATCCTGGCCACGTCCAGCCTCCGCAAATTGTTGGTCGACCGACAATGCCAGTATGGTTTTCATTTTTCAATTTTTTCAGAATAATTTTTCATTTCTAGAAAACGGCTCCTGTCCACTGATTTCGCTGGCTTTTCCGTTTTTCATGAATCCGGGCACCAGAATCTGTGAAAAAGTTTTTCATTGCGATTTCGGCGAAACCGGCGACAATGCCGCCATGGAAACCAGCGAAAAACGCCAGCGCGGCCGGCCGCGCGCTTTCAACGGTCCGTCCGAGGCCGGTTCTGTACAGTCGCTGGACCGGGCCTTGCGCATCCTGGCCATCGTCGCTGAAGGCAGTGGCCTGTCGCTGAGCGAGATTTCGGCGCGTAGCGAGCTCGCGGCGTCCACCGCCTACCGCATGCTGACGACGCTACAGAACCACGGCATGGTCGAGTTCGATACATCGGACCAGCTGTGGTCGATCGGCGTCGAGACCTACCGCATGGGTGCCGCCTTCCTGCGCCGCCGCAAGCTTGTCGACCGGGCCCGCGTGGTCATGCAGGAATTGATGGAGAAGACCGGTGAAACCGCCAATCTCGGCGTCGCCGAGGACGATTGCGTCGTTTTCGTCAGCCAGGTCGAGACCCATCAGGCGATCCGCGCCTTCTTCCGCCCGGGCACGCGCAGCTCCTTCCATGCCTCGGGCATCGGCAAGGCGGTGCTGGCGCAGCTCGAGCCGGAACGCGTCGCCGCCATCCTGCGCAAGTCGGGCCTGCAGCGCTTCACCGACAAGACGCTGTCCGACATTTCGGCGCTGGCCCATGACCTGGCTGTCATCAAGCACCGCGGCTGGTCGGTCGACGACGAGGAGCGGCATCCCGGCATGCGCTGCGTAGCCGCCGCCATTTTCAACGAGTTCGGCGAGCCGATCGGCGGTGTCTCGGTCTCCGGACCGACGGTGCGGGTGACGATGGAGCGGCTGGACGAGATCGGGCCGCTGGTGCGCGACGCCGCCGCTGAGGTGACGAGGATGATCGGCGGGTTCCGATTATAATGCGGAGAACGCTTCAGCTTTTGCTCGCCGCTTCACTGTGCGGATGCGTGGCGACGGCGCCCGAACCCGCCCCTGTCTCCCAGCAAGTCAGCGAGATTCCGATCTCGCTCGCTTTGGAGGAGACAATCACGATCGGCATTCGCCAGCATTTGCAGGATCCTGTATCCGCCAGATTCGGGCAGATGCGTGCCGGCGAGCGAACGCTCGACGGCCGCCGCGAAATCCTGGTCTGCGGCCATGTCGCTGCAAAGACGTCGTCCGGTGGTCATACAACAGACCAACCGTTCGCCGCCAAGATCTATCCGGATGAAGGAAGCAGCTTCGAACTCATCGCCATGGGCGATCAATCGCAGAATGCGAGTGTTGCCCGCATCTGCCGTGCAGCGGGATTGCCGATCTCCGAACCGTAGCCCGCACCGCGGCGCGCTCAAATCAGGAAGGAGGGGCTGCGTACAGCCCCTCCTTTCCGTGTGGGGGTGCCTCCTCCTAAAGGCGGCAATAGTGGCGGTAGCCGTCATAGCCGACATAGGTGTCGGAGTACGGATCGTAACTGGCGTAGCGGTTGGCGCAGCGGCGGACGTGCCAGGAGCCACCCTCGTCGTCGACATAGACGGTGCGGGGCTGCTGGTTGAGCAGGCTGCCGAGCACGAACCCGCCGACGCCGGCGGCGATGCCGATGCCGATTTCGCGGTTGTGGTGATGGCTGTGGGCGGCCGACGGCTGGACGGTGCCGACCAGCGAGGTGGCGGCGACAGTGCTGGCGATAAGAGCGGAAGCGATTTTGCGCGTGAACATGACGATCTCCTTGTTTCGTTGCGAGAGGCGATCCATCCGCCTCTTGATGATGGGTCGTCGCGACGAGAAAAAAGGTTCGAAGGTTTTTGAGATTTCTTCTCGGGTCCGGCAAAAATCTGCTGCGTGCCGGTTTCATCGCTATCGAGGCCAAGCAAAAAAGGGCGGCCGAAGCCGCCCTTTCCGCGAGGCGGTCGTCTCGCTCAAAGGAAGATGATCACCTTGCCATGATGATGCTTGTGGTGGTGGTGCTTGTGGTGGTGGTTCCACCACCACCAAGGCTTGTCGTGGTGCTTGTGATGATGGTGGTGGCTGTGAGCGGAGGACGACTGCACGGTGCCGGCGAGCGCGCCGGTGGCGACGAGAATGGCGACGAGGCCTGACGTAAGAGTGCGCTTCAACATGATGATCTCCCTGGTCGAGGCGACCATTCGCCTCTGGAGATCAGTCGTCGCGGTGCGGCGAAAGGTTCGAAGGTTTCAGCGAGTAGCGAGTAGCGAGTAGCGAGTAGCGAAATGGCTTTCGGGAGTTAAGACTTCCCTATTCGCTACTCCCTATTCGCTATTCGCTCCCGTCACCCCATGCCCGTAACGTGCCGCAGCCAGAAGGCCAGCACGATGAAGCCGATGATGGTGGCGACGCCGGTCCAGTCGATCTTGGCGCTCTTCACATCCTTGATGAGCTTCACCACGAGAAACCAGGCGATGACGACAAGCGGCAGGATGATGACAAGTCTGATCATGCGACACCCCGTTCGATGCGTTTGCACCTGAGAGATATGTAGGGATCGCATTGGCGGTTTTCAGCATGGCGGCCCGCCCACCTCGGCGGGGTCCATTAGCGATCGAAAACGGAGTTTTGTCTTTACTGGCGCACGAAATATGCTAACCGGAGCGCCGTGCCCTTGTAGCTCAGCTGGTAGAGCAGCGGTTTTGTAAACCGAAGGTCGGCGGTTCGATTCCGTCCGGGGGCACCACCCTTCACTCTTCGAGCTTCGGGTGGCAGGCCACTCGAAGCTCGTTAGACGAAGGAGGACTGCCGACGGTTCTATTCTGCGGAGCTGGCAGCACGACATCAGGCCAACTCGCAGCCGTCGGACCTTCTAGGAAAATGTGGCAGCCTGTATGGCTGCCGTATCGCCGAACGTGTTCCTCACCCTAACCGACCTGTAGACGTAGGCGGCCCAGATCCCTGTGACTATGAAGGATGCCAAAGGTGTAACCAGAGCTCCTCCGGCAAGCAAACGGTTTACCGGGACACCAAGCACAGTCGATATCCAAACTGTGTCCAGTACGAACAAGAGAGGGATCGCGAACCACAGACATATGAACAGCTGCGGAAAGCGGTGGCTTCGCCGCAGCATCGAAACAAGCACGACCAGCTGAAGCACCAGAAATGCCAGATTGAGGGCTGCCTCGCCATAGATGGCCAAGGCCCCGTTGGGCACTGTAACAAGCTGTTGGTAGGTTTTGACCAGACTGGCCATATCGACAAGTGTGCGCAACGGCGAAAGGGACAGGCTGATCGCCAGCAGGATCAGCCAGCCGCCGAACCCCACGAGGTCATCTGGGCTCTGTGAGGATTTGCGCGACGACCGGACGGCGAAGAAAACCGGCACGCCAATCAGCAACAGAAGTATCGCCCAATGCCACATTTACCCACCCTCGAATGCATCCCTGGGTTGTTTAGCTCGCACCTCTGGATTGTGCAAGCGTTTTTACAGAGATCAAGGCATCGTAGAGATTTTCGGGTTTAGGTTTGCAGAGGACGCTTTCGTCGCTCGCAATGGCCGCATCTCACCCCAAGTCAAAATGCCGCGGAAAGGCCTGGTGCAGCAGGAGCAGCATGGTCTTGCGCAGCACGTCGGTGTCGCGGCTGGACGGGTTGAGATGGTCCCAATACCAGGCGCCATGCACCAGATAGTTCAGGCTCTCCGACAGCGTGTCTATGTCGACGCCGGTGTAACCGCCGCTGCGTGAAATCTCGATCAGCAGCTCGCGCGCTTCGGCCGTGTAGGCGAGATCGCTCGGCAGGCCGATTTCATTGTAGATCTGCATGCTCTTGCGGTCGCTGGAAAACACGACGAAGACCGAGACCCATTTCGGATGCTGCCGGGCAAAGCGCTGCGCGCAATCGACCGCGCCCAACACCCGCTCCACCGGCGACAGGCCGGGCGCCCGCACCAGCGTCAGCCACAGCGCGTCATATTGGTCGCTGAGATATTGCAGGACGGCCCGGAACAGGTTCTCCTTGCTGCGAAAATGAAAGACCACCAGTGCGTTGGACGAGCCGACATGCTCGGCAATGCGCTGCATGGTGACGCTGGCCAGCCCCTCCTCCGCGATGAGCTCGATGGTGGCGTCGATGATGCGCTGGACGCTCGCTTCGCCGCGCTCGCGCCGGCGGTCCTTGGGCGCGGCGTCGTTCGCCGCACCCTTGGCCGCCTTGCTTTTTCCCGCATCCGGAGTGGCTATGCGTTGCGCCATTGTCGTCAGGCCTTTCCCCGGCGGCCGAAACATCCCGCCGCTGCCTTGGCATGCCGGCGCCCTGCGGACTCACAGCGCCGGGCGTGTCCCGGCATTCGTGTACCACTGACCACGAGCCGTCTCATAGGCCATACCCGCCCGGAACACGTCAGCGTCGCTATAGGTGCGGCCGACAATCTGGATGCCTGTCGGCACGCCGTTGGCGGCGCGGCCCGACGGGATCGACAGAACCGGGCAGCGGCTCAGCATGTTGAACGGCGTCGTCATCACCCAGCCCAGCGACGGGTTCACCTCTCGTCCATTGATCTCGACCTTGCCTTTGGTCTGATCGAATTCCGCCGGCACTGCGGGAAGCGCATTGGTCGGGCAGATCAGCACGTCGTATTTTTCCAGCAAAGGCCCCAGCGTCAGGTACATCCTGGCCGCCACATCGAGCGTCGCGACAAAATCCGTCGCCTTCGACTTCTGCCCGTCCTGCGCGAACTGCCTGGCATAGCTGGTCATGTCCTTGCCGTTCTTGGCGAGCAGCGGCGACAGCGAGGCGCCGAAGAGATGTTCGAGATAGGCCATGCCGGCCTTGAGCACCTCGTCGCCCCAGCCGAGGTCCACCTCCTCGACGGTGGCGCCGAGCGAGCGGAACACATCGCAGGCAGCGAGCGTGTTCTTGCGCACGTCCGCATCCACCTCGAAGGACCCGAGATCCATGGAGAATGCGATCTTCCAACCCTTGATCGGCTTGTAGTCGAGCGGCAGGCGCAGTTTCGGGCGCAGCGTGGCGATGTCGAGCGGGCTCGGCCCGGCCATGACGTTCTGCAGCAGGATCGCATCCCCGACGTTTCGGGCCAAGGGCCCGGTGTGGCAGAAAAAATCGAGATTGAACGGCGGCTCATCGGGATTGCGGCCGTAAGGCGGCTTGAAGCCGACCAGGCCGCAGGCCGAGGCAGGGATGCGGATTGAGCCCGCTATGTCCGAGCCGGTTGCGATCGACGACGTGCCGGAGGCCAGCGTTGCCGCCGAACCGCCCGACGAACCGCCCGGCGTGAAATCCGGGTTCCAGGGGTTGCGCGTGACGCCCCAGCGCTTCGACCAGGTATAACCGGCGCAGCTGAATTCGGGCGTCGCGGTGCGGGCGTGGACGATGCCGCCGGCCTTCATGACACGCTCGTTCATGGTCGAGGTATGGCCGCCAATGGCGTCCCCGGACAGCAGCGAGCCATGCGAGGTCGGCTTGCCCTTGATGTAGCTCTCATCCTTGATGCCGATCGGCAGGCCCTCGAGCGCGCCGGTCCTGGCGCCTCTGGCGTATTTCGCCTCGGCTTTTCTGGCGAGATCCATCGCCTCGTCGAAATGCGTGAAGGTGAGGCAGTTGATCGTCGCCTTGGTTGCCTCGGCGCGGCGGATGGTGGCCTGCATCAGTTCCAGAGGCGACAGTTTCTTCGCCTTGAACAGCCGCAACGCCTCGCTGGCCGGCATGTAGCAAAGGTCGAGATCGGACATAAAAAATCTCCCGCGGCGGCTTTACGGCATCTGGCATTGGGGATGGCCGAGCCGCGATGCGCGGCCCGATGTTGGTCAGCTTCGGCCGGCGGCGCTGCTATTTCTGCAGATCGGTCCAGATCCTGGTGTAGAGCGCCTGGACGTCGGCGGGACAGGCCGACATGAATTGGCCCTTGTCGGCAAATTCGGCCGGAACATCCACTTCGGGCGCGCCCTTCATATCGGCCGGCAGGAAGGGCTCGGAGCCCTTGATGCCATTGGCGTAGTGCGCGAAGGCCGAGATCATCGCTGCATTCCTGGGGTCCATGATGAAATTCTGGAAGAGCTTGGCGTTCTCGACGTTCTTGGCATCCTTGAGCACCGCGACATTGTCCATCCAGATTGGAAAGCCCTCCTTGGGATAGCCGTAGACGATCTTGTCGTTCTCCAGCCGCTCGCGCAGCGATATGCCGTTCCAGTTGACGCCGGCGGCAATGTCGCCCCTGCCGAGACCGTCGACGGCCGCATAGTCGAGCGACAGCCATTTCGCTTTCGCCTCGATGAGCTTGTCATGCACCTTTTTCAAAAGCACCTTGTCGTCGGTGCAGTACTTACCGCCCTCATAGGCAATGGCGAGGAACATGATGTCTCCCATTTCGGGCACGACATTGATCTTGCCCACGAGTTCCGGCGGCGGATCGAGGAAAATCGCCGAGGTGTTCGGATCGCCCGCATAGACCGATTTGTTGACCGAGATGCCGGTCGTGCCCCATTGCCACGGCACCGAATATTTGCGGCCGGGGTCGAACGGCACGTCGACCCATCTCGGATCGACGTTTCTAAAGTTCTCCATCGTGTTGGGATCGGTTTCCAAGAGCAGGCCTTCGCTGATCCAGATCGGCATCACGCTGGCCGATGGAACGACGATGTCATAGCCGGAAGCGCCCTGGCGGACCTTGGCCAGAGCCGTATCGTTGGAGTCGTAGTCGGTGACGGTAACCTTGACCTTGTAGGTTTCCTCGAACTTCTTGATCAGGTCCGGGCTGGTGTAGTTGCCCCAATTGTAGATTTGGAGTTCGCCCTCGGCGCGGGCAATGCCGGTCATCGCCAGCAGCGACAGGCCGAGCGCCGTGGCGGTCGATTTCAACTGCATGCTTGTGTCTCCCATTGTTGGGACCGGCGGGATTGCGCCTCGAGTCCCTAAGTTCCCTTCGTCCTGGTGATCATTCACCGGCGAATGCCGGCTGACCAACTCGGTATCTCGGGCAACCGTATTAATTACTAAACATACAGTCAATATCTTTTAGCGACACAACTGCATCATCGGCACCGGCAGTGCGCCGGCGAAGCCGACATGATATGGTCAAGGTTGGGCCATTGATGAATTGGGGCAAGCCGTGGCGTGAGCGCCGCAGCCTGCAGGGCTTGGATCACGGTCATGCGCCTTTTTCTGGCGGTCGTGCTGCTGATGACCATGGCGCTCTTCTCCGCTGCGCGCGGCGAAGAGCGGATAGCGCTGGTTGTCGCCAATCCGGCCTCTGAGGGCTCACCGGCAATCGCCAACGCCGACCTCAGTGCCGAACTCGTTGCAGCGACACTACGATCGCTTGGCTTCACCGTCCGGCAGGTGTCGGATGGCGACCGCGCCGATGTCGCGCGCGCCATGCATGATTTCGCCCAATCCCTGGCCAAACCGGACTCCGTCGGCATCTTCTACTATGTCGGCCACACCGCGCAGGCCAACGGCAGGAACTATTTACTGACGCGCGGCACCCGGATCGATTCAAAGGAAACGGTCGACCAGACGGCATTGCCCCTCGATCTGTTCATGCAGGCGCTCGAGGCAACCCCGACATTGAAGGTGGTTCTGCTCGACAATCCCGGCGATGGCCACAACCCTACTTCCGGCGTGATGCAGGGTCTGGCGGCGGTCGATCCCCTCACCCACGCCATCGTCGCTCTGTCGGCCAAACCCGGAACCGTTGCACTGGGCGAAGCCCGCCCCGTCACCGTATTTGCCGATGCGCTCACCGCTGCGCTGGTCAAGCGCGGCGCGGACATAGCCATCATCCTCGCCTCGGTCAGGCAAACCACTATCGACAAAACGTCAGGCGCCCAGTGGCCATGGATGGCATATGGCCGCTCGGCAGACGCTGCCTTTGTGCTGACGCCGGACCAGGTGGCCGGCGCGGCACCGGCGCTGCCGCTTGTGCCGGAACCGGCACCGCCGGCGATGGCGAGCGGCGGCTACATCTCCGGGAGTGGCGGTTGGGAGCCTGATGGCAGCGACTACGCCGATGGCAGCGGTCAGGAGCCCTACCCCATGGACGTTGCACCGGGCTCCGGCAGTCCCGATGCCGCGATGGGCGACAGCGCCAAGGAGGCGGCGCTCTACGAGGAATACAAACGCCAGGAACAGCAGCGCCAATTGCAGGAAGAGCAGGCTCGGCAACGATACGAAGAGGAAAAGCAACGTCTTGAAGACGCAGCTGTGGCCGCTGCCCAGAACAATCTCGGCGGGACCTATCCGCAGGATGGCGGAGCCACCGGCGCCGAACCGCCCCCCGATAAGGCAGGGATCCCCCCTGAGGACGGCATGACATCGGCCCCGCCACCCGCGACCGGCGCCGAAAGTCCGCCGGAGGCGCAGGCGCCACCGAAACCAGCGCCGCCGCCCATCGACCAGGCGCAAAGCCCTCCTTCCGGCGGCGCCCTTCCACAACCCGAGACGGGCGCTGTCGAGGTGGTGCGCCATCCAACCATCGATGCGCCGGATGAGATTTTCGCCGGCGAGACGGTGACCGTTTCGATCGCCCTTACCGAAGAGCAATTCACGCCCGAAGTGAAGGTGAAGGCAGCGCCGGGCTCGTCGGTGACGGAAGATGGCGCCCTGGCCATGGCGATGCCGGCGGGAACCGAGCAATGGCCGATCGATATCGATCTGTTCGCCTCCGGCTTCGATCTCGCTGACGGCGGCAAATGGAGCCGACGGACGACGCTCTACCGCCAGGGCGACAGCGACTTCGTCCGCTTCGACGTCAAGGCGCGGCCGATCGCCAAGGACAGCAAGCCGGCCCAGTTCATCGCGCGCATCTACAGCGCCGGGAGGTTCCTGGGATCGGCATCGCGGTCGGTTATCATTCGCCGCACCGCGCCTGTCGAGGCAGCCGCTCTGAGCGCCACAGCCGAACGCTCCGCAGCACCTGCCATGCTGATGCTGGCCGCAGCGGCGCCGCAGCCGGCGGTAACTGGCAATGTGACGCTCGGCGGCGCAGCCGGCGATGACGTCCCCGATCTCGACGTGACCATCCTCTATGACGATCCGAGCGGGCTGGGTTCGGGGCAGATCATCATCCATTCGCCGCATCTGGCCGGTCCGGTGACCGATACGTTCTCGACGCCACCTGAGATGGCGGCATGGCTGGACTCCGAATACCGCCGCCTGCTGCAGCTCGGATTGAGCCTGCGCGGCGCCGTTTCGCTGCAGCAGCCTGCCGCAAGCAGCGATACGGGGGCGCAAAAGCGCTTTGTCACGCTCGCCGCCGAAGGTTTTGGCGATGCGCTCTACCGCGACTATGTGCCGAAACCGTTCAAGGACGTGTTCTGGTCGCTGCGCGGCAAAGGCGAACTCCATTCGATCCAGATCACCTCGAACAGCCCGACGCTGCCCTGGGAATTGATCCGCCCGCGCAGCGCCGACGGCGCCGTCGCCGACGGTTTTCTCGGCATGGGCTACCGGCTGGCGCGCTGGGCTCCGCGCAGCAGTGCCTCACAGGTCGACAACCCGCTCGACCGCATGACCTTCACCGGCGTCGCGGCCGTCGCGCCCTCCTATCTCGACAAGCGCTCGCTGCGCTTTCAGCAGGACGAGATCGCGGCGCTGAGCAAGCTTTACGGCTACCGCCGCTTCGATGGCGATTTCACCTCTTTCGAGAAACTGGTCGGTGAAGTCTCGACCGGTTTCATTCATTTCTCCGGTCATGGCGAGGTCAACCAGCCGAGCAGTGGCCGGCCGGTCTTTGCCATCGATCTCGTCGACCAGTCGCTCGACCCCGATACATGGGCCGCGCTGGTCGCGGCCGCGCATGGCAAGGGCAATCCGTTCTACTTTTTCAACGCCTGCGACACCGGCCGTTCGCAGATGCTCGGCGGCTTCGTGCAGGGCTGGGGTCCGGCGGTGCTGGCGGGCGGCGCTTCCGGCTTCATCGGCGGCATGTGGCCACTGACCGACCGCGCGGCAGCGGCCTTCTCGACCGATTTCTATGGCGGCATCAGCACGCGGATCAAGGACGGGCCGGTCTATCTGGCCGAGATCCTGCAGGATGTCCGCAGAGAATTCTACCGGACCGGCGATCCGACCTATCTCGCCTACACATTCTACGGCAACGCCAATCTGAGGATTGTCGGGCAGTAGGCGACGGATCGTCGTTGGCGGATTGGCTTCGCCTACAATGCGTTTTGCGGGCATGGCACGCCGGCGCCGCCGCAGCGTGAGGCCATCGGCCTGGAGCTCATGTCTTCGGACTGCCGCACAAGCTCCGCAAAGAGAAGGGCGAAACTTCCCATCACAAGGAAGACGATAATCAGGCGTGTCACCGGCAATAGACAGGTCTCGACTGGCTAGCCCCCCAGCCACCCATCCTCTGTCGGCTAACATGATCGATCAGGCTTTACGAGTGCTTAAGCTCGCACTTAACCATCACATTCGCCGTTCCGGCGACATGAAGCGCGAGCCGCCGATTTCGTTTCGCCGCGGCCGCAACTGGCCCGGACGATGCCTCCCTTTGCAGATGCGCTTGCCCATGCTACCCCACGCAACCGCCGCCGACCGCCATCGGCCGACCGCCATCGGAATGTCATGAGCAAAGCCAATCTCGCCTTCGTCTCCTCCGACACTGCCGATGCCAAGGCGGCGATGGAGAGCCTGTCGGCCCGCTATGGCCAGGCATCCTTCGACGACGCCCAGGTGGTGGTGGCACTGGGTGGCGACGGCTTCCTGCTGCAGACCTTGCGCGACACGATGAGCACGGGAAAGAAGGTCTACGGCATGAACCGTGGCACCATCGGCTTCCTGATGAACGAGTACCGCGTCGGGGGCCTCACCGAGCGCATCGCGGCCGCCGTCGCCGAAACGATCCGCCCGCTGGAAATGCTGGCGTTGACGCATGAGGGCGAGACGGTTTCGGCACTCGCCATCAACGAGGTGGCGCTGTGGCGTCAGTCCTACCAGACGGCAAAGATCCGCATCACCGTCGACGAGCAGGTTCGCATCGAGGAACTGAACTGCGACGGCGTGATGATCGCGACGCCGGCCGGCTCCACCGCGTACAATCTTTCGGCGCACGGGCCGATCCTGCCGCTGGATGCGCCGTTGCTCGCGCTGACCCCGGTCAGCCCGTTCCGGCCGCGCCGTTGGCGGGGTGCCTTGTTGTCAAACAAGGCGACCGTACGCTTCGATATTCTGGAGTCGGAAAAGCGCCCGGTGAACACCGCCGCCGACCACACCGAGGTCAAGGCGGTGGCTTCCGTAACGGTCCGCGAATCGCCGACTGCGACGGCAACGCTGCTGTTTGATCCCAACCATTCGTGGAACGAACGCATTCTCGCCGAGCAGTTTCGCTATTGAGCCGGCGCAAAGAGTGACTACCTAATTAAGCATCGCGATTAAGCTTACGTTTTCACAATCGTGCCAATCCCGCCCGTTTCTGTTGACAAATCGCGGGCTTGCGCCTAATCGCAATACCAATCTTGCAGGCACGCTGTGCTTGCCGCGACGGATGCCGTTGCGCTTCCCCGAACCAGCCAAAGACAGCAACTCTTGTCCTCAGACACCACGACCGCTCTAGAAGCGTTGACCTTTTCAGACCTCGGCCTGTCGCCCAAGGTCCTTTCCGCAGTCACCGATGCGGGCTACACCGTGCCGACGCCGATCCAGGCTGGCGCCATCCCGCATGCCTTGCTCGGCAAGGATATTCTGGGCATAGCACAGACCGGCACCGGCAAGACGGCTTCCTTCGTGCTGCCGATGCTGACCCGCCTCGAAAAAGGCAGGGCCCGTGCCCGCATGCCGCGCACGCTGATCCTCGAGCCGACGCGCGAGCTCGCCGCGCAGGTCGAAGAGAATTTCATCAGATACGGCAAGAACCACAAGCTCAACATCGCGCTGCTGATCGGCGGCGTCTCCTTCGACGAGCAGGACAAGAAGCTGGAGCGCGGCGCCGACGTGCTGATCGCCACGCCCGGCCGTCTGCTCGATCACCGCGAGCGCGGCAAGCTGTTGCTCAACGGCGTCGAGATCCTCGTCATCGACGAGGCCGACCGCATGCTGGACATGGGCTTCATCCCCGACATCGAGCGCATCTGCGAGATGATCCCGTTCACCAGGCAGACGCTGTTCTTCTCAGCGACCATGCCGCCGGAGATCACCAAGCTCACCGAGAAGTTCCTGCATGCGCCGGTGCGCGTCGAGGTTTCCAAGGCGGCATCCGCTGCCACCAACATCATCCAGCGCCTGGTCAAGTCCGGCTCCAAGCCGTGGGACAAGCGCGAGACGCTTCGCAATCTGATAAAGGCCGAAGACGCCGAGCTGAAGAACGCTATCATTTTCTGCAACCGCAAGGTCGAGGTCGCGGAGCTGTTCCGCTCGCTGCTGAAGTATGATTTCGACGCCGGCGCCCTGCATGGCGACATGGACCAGCGCGCCCGCATGCAGATGCTGGCCAATTTCCGCGATGGCAAATTGCGCTATCTCGTGGCGTCCGACGTCGCCGCGCGCGGCCTCGACATTCCCGACGTCAGCCACGTCTTCAACTACGACGTGCCGATCCACGCCGAAGACTATGTCCACCGCATCGGCCGCACCGGCCGCGCCGGACGCTCGGGCAAATCCTTCACCATCGCCACCAAGTCCGACACCAAATACATCGACGCCATCGAGCGGCTGATCGGCAACAAGATCGAGTGGCATGACGGCGACCTGTCGACCGTGGTCGCCAGCGAAGGCGGCGAGGACGAAGCGCCCCGCCGTGGCCGTGGCGCTCCGCGCCGCGCCGGCCGCAAGGACGAGGACCGCAAGGCCCATGATCGCAAGGAGGGTGGCGAGCGCAAGCCGCGCGAACGCCATGCCAAGCGCAGCGACGACGCGCCAGCGGCAGATGCCGCGCGCGAGGAACAGCCGGTGGTAGCCGAGGCCGCGGTCGCCGACATCGGCGAACGGCATCAGCGCAAGGAAGCGATCCGCTCCGAAAACAGCGACCGCAAGGTCTCCGATCGCAACAACGAGAACCGCGCCCCGGAACGCGGCGACACAAGGCCGCAGCGCGCCAGCAACAGCCGCCCTGCCCGCGGCAACAACCGCGGTGAAGACAATGACGGCACCGTCGGCTTCGGCGACGACATGCCGGCCTTCATGAAGATCGTCGCCAAGGTCTGATTCCATGAGCCGCGGCGTCCCGAGGACGCGCGGCTTTCCTGGACGCGATTGGGATGCGAGATCTGGAGCCCGCTCAGGATCAATCAGCGCCATGCGCGGTAATCGCAAGACAGGCTCGATCTGCCCGATCTCTTCCGGCCTGGAGCGCTTCAAATACCCGTCGATGCTACAGGCTTTTGAGTTCCAGGCGGGATGCCAATAAATCCAGAAATGCCCGAACCTTGGCCGAAGATGACCGGCCTTCCTGCCACAAGGCATGGATCGGCACCGGTGCCGGCTCGAATTCCGTCAAAACCAGTTCGACGAGACCGTCGTCGACCAAATGTCTTATCTGCCACAGAGGCGAGAAGCCCAAACCCAGTCCGTGGATTGCGGCGGCATAGACCGAGGTCATCAGATTGGAGCGAAAAGCGCCTGCGACCTTCACGGTCCGGGGTTTCCCGTCGATCTGAAACGTCCATTCACCTGGACGCTCGTTAGCGGTTCTGATGATGCAACTGTGCTCACTCAGCTGGAAGGGATGGGCCGGCCGGTCGCACCGCGCGAAATAGGAAGGCGCGCCGAACACAACGCGCCGCAACGCTCCCAGGCGTTTGGCTTTCAAGTTGGAATCCGGCAAATCGCCGATGCGTATTGCCAGGTCGAGACCTTCGGCGCCAAGATCGGCAAATCCATCGGAAAGTTGAAGATCGACCTCGACCCGGGGAAATGTCCGCATGTATTCCGCGATGACAGGCATCAGGACGTTCGGGCCAAACAGAACCGGCGCCCCGATGCGCAGGACGCCTGCCGGCTCCGATCGTTGATTGATCGCCTGAAGTCTTGCGTCGTTTATTTCGTCGACCGCGGGTTTGATCCGGTTGAAAAAGGCTGCTCCGACTTCACTTGGTGTCGAGCGACGCGTTGTCCTGTGGATCAGCTCGACGCCGACTGATTGCTCCAGTGCCGCCAGGGACCGGCTGACCGACTGCAGCGAGCGGTTCAGCCGATGTGCGGCAGTCGTCAGACTTCCATGCTCGACGATCGCGATGAAAGCCTCGAAATCGTCCATCCGGCTCATGCATTCTCCCGACATTCGACATAATATATCGCAAAAACGGGTAATTGTAACGACAATTGCGACGTCGTACCTCTCTGCAAGTTGTCCCGCGAGGACAGGCTTGATGGAAGGAAATCGTCATGCAAGTAGCCAATCCAACTGTTCTGGTTGTTGGTGCCACAGGCCGAGTTGCGGGACTTGTCGTGCCTGAACTTGTCCGCCGCAATGCCAATGTTCGAGCGCTCGTTCGCGACCCTGCGAATGCCGAAAAGGCCCGGAAGGTGGGGGCATCCGAGGTTGCGACAGGAGATTTGCGAAATCGTCAGAGCCTCGAAAGGGCGGTCGCGGGCGTCGACGGCGTCTTTCACATTGGGCCGGCTTTTGCTCCCGATGAAGCAGCCATGGGCGTTGCCATGGTTGAGGCCGCCACGCGAGCAGGAGTTCGAAAGTTCGTCTTCTCGTCGGTGATCCAGCCTACCAATACGCGACTGAAGAACCATGCCAGCAAGGTGCCTGTCGAGGCTGCTCTCTACTCGACGACGATGGAATATACGATTCTGCACCCTGCCAATTTCATGCAGAACCTCGCAGCGGCCTGGCCGTCCGTCGTTGAACATGGTGTTTTCTCGGAACCGTTTCCAAAGACGGCGAAGCTGGCCCGCGTCGACTACCGCGATGTCGCTGAGGTGGCGGCGATCGCCCTAACCGAAGCGCGATTGTCCTACGCGACCCTCGATCTGTGCGCTGACGGCATGCACAGCCGGGAAGACATCGTTGCGATGATGAGTGAGGAACTTGGCAGACCCATCTCTTCTGGTGAGCCGACATTTGGCGAGTGGGCGGCCGAGGCACGCCTTCCCTACAATGACCGCCAAATGCAGGTGCTGGCCAAAATATACGCCCACTATGCCCACTATGGCCTTGGCGGAAACAGTCTGACATTGCGCGCCGCCCTGGGCCGCGAACCGCGTTCGTTGCGCGGCTTTATTCGAAACCTTGCCCAGCAAATGGCGCAGGCCGCCTGACTGCGCCCAGCCGCGCATACTTCCACTTTTCGAGAAGGAGATAGGTGATGCGACCGTCATCCCACAAGGTTTTGAAATCGAGGAAGCTACCGGCCTCCTACAATGCGCTGGTAATGCCATTCGTACTTTCCATCCTGATGTCGTGCATTGTTTCCGCGGTAGCGACGCTGATCAATGCGGGCTGGACAACCGGTTTCGTGGCGACCTGGCCGTATGCATGGGGAGCATCATGGCTAGTGGGCTTTCCAAGTCTGCTGCTGGTCTTGCCGATCGTGCGCCGTATCGTTGCGGCAATTGTCGATCAGCCGACCTCGTAGGCCTTGATTACGGAGTCCGACATGCCAAACAAGAACGGCCCTTGCGGGCCGCTTTTACCTTCGACTGACGGCTCGCAGCGCCATTGTCGACTTCCGCGACCAGATACCTGTCTTCATGCGGGCAGCCTTCATGCGCGCCGGCCCTCATGCCGATCGTCGTCCGAGCCTGACTCCCGAGCGCTCTCAAATGCAGCCGGCCAGCTTGCACTCTTGGCACGCTCCTATCCTGGCCCGTCCGTCACATCGGGCCGGGCATCATCTTGGTCGGGTTTTCCAGCATCGGAAACTCTGCCTTGCTGCATTTCACGTTCGGGTTGGTCGGACTGAACATGCCGTTCGGATTGTCTCTGAACAGCCAGGCATGAAGGTCGTAGTGGACGAACTCCCTCGGAATGAGCGGATAGTGCCCTTCCATCGGTCCCATGAAGGTCTGGCCAAATAGTTTTGGAGGTTCCTTGGTGTCTGGCGTCAGGGGCACCAGCCATTCCACGCCAACCAATTTCAAGCCTTTCTTGGTCGGCTCGTAGATCAGCACATTGGGGCGCATCGGATCGAGTTTCTGACCGACACTCGGGACGTTGACGAAATGGATGCCCATAGCGCCCTTCGGATAGTCCATTGCGCCCTCGATCCTGTCCCCGCTGTAATAGACGCACCCGACAGTCGACAGATAAAGGTCGCGGACGGCGACCGTGTAGTCTTCATATTTGGCGAGCGATTTCTTCAACGCTTCAATGTCGGCTTTGTTGGCGTCCTCGGCTCGAGCCGTGGCCGCTGCGCACCAAGCGGAGACCAGACCTGTCAAAATGAGGACGCCGCAACGCCCAAGACGAGCTGTTCTTGTCATGCATTCCTCCCAGATTTCCTATCTGGCCGTGCAGGACCGGGGCCGACTAAGTGACTGCGCGGCCGTTTGTATCGCCCCATCCCCTCTGGAACCGCACCAATGCTAATCCCTTCCAAGGCCTCCGGAAAGGAATTATTAGAAATCTCTAATGCGTTAGACCTTTTGACGGACCACAGGAGCCCAAAAAGAAAGCGGCCCCTTGCGGGGGCCGCCTTCGCATTTCGATGCCGAACAATTCAGGTCAGCGGCGAAAGCTGGATCTCGACGCGCCGGTTCTGCGCACGGCCGGCCGCCGTTCCATTGGACGCGATCGGACGGGTCTTGCCGAATCCGGTGACGGCGAAGCGGCGCGAATCGACACCTTGGCCTGAGAGATAGTTGGCGACCGCCAATGCACGGCGCTGCGACAGATCGAAATTGTGTTCGTCGCCACCGGTCGAATCGGTGTGGCCGAACACGTCGACCGTGGTCTGCTTGAACTTCTTCAGCACCAGCGCAACCGAGTTCAGCACCTGGTAGAAGCCGGGCTTCACCGCATCCTGGTCGACGTTGAAAGTAATGTCGGACGGCATGTTGAGGATGATCTGGTCGCCGGTGCGGGTGACGCTGACGCCGGTGCCTTCGAGTTGGCGGCGCAGTTCAGCCTCGTTCTGGTCCATGGTCGCACCGATGGCGCCGCCGGCCAGCGCGCCGATACCGGCGCCGATCAGCGCGTTGCGGCGGTCATTGCCGCCGGCAAGCAGGCCGAGGCCCGCACCCGCCAGGGCGCCAAGGCCGGCGCCGGCTGCGGTGTTCGAAACCTTCTGTTCGCCGGTGTACGGATCGGTCGTGGTGCAGGCGCTCACCAGCACAGCCGTCGCAACGGCGACGAGCACAGTCTTTTTCATAGAATCGTCCCTCTCCAAAGCGCGGCCTTTGCGGCTCGCGCATATAAGCCCTTCTCCGGTCTTGTAACATGAAATGCGGCGAAAAACCGAGCGGCGAAAGCGGCTTTTCCCCGCTCGCGCCACTCTTCCGCTTCGGTGGCTGGTGCTGGCCTACCAGAGGTTCTTGCCGTCAATGACGACCACCTCGACCTTATCGAGGTCGAAATCGTCGAACAGCCGCGAATTGACTGATATCTTGGGATTGTCGAAGTCCGGTTTGCCGGTTGACCAGTCCGGCGTTTCGGTGAAGGTGCCGCAGCCGCAAATGGCGCAAAACCCGTGTTTGACGGTCTTCGATCCCCATTGATAGAAGGAAACGTTTTCCGGCGAGCTGGTGAGCTTGAATTGCGACGGAACGTAGTAAGCCCACAGCGAACCGCGCTTGGAGCAGAACGAGCAGGTGCATTGTGTTACCGTCTCGGGCGCCTGCGAAACCTCGAACGTCGTCGCCTTGCAATGACAGCTGGCCTTGATGGTCATGAAAAGCTTTCCTCTCCGTTGCCGCCACCCATGCGGCAAGGCACCATAAAGGAAGGCTCCTGACAACTGTCTGTCAGCAGGCTCCGATCGATCGAGCCGAGCGGCGCTCTGGCCGAAGCGGACCCGTCGTCACCTCCCAATCGTCGTCACCTGCCGATATAGGCGGCCAGTTCGTCCGGCGTCCCGTTTGGGAAAGCCTGTTTCAGAAAATCCAGGAACGCCGACACGCGCGCGCTGAGCAGCCGCCGCGACGGGTAGAGCGTCCATAGAGAAATTTCGGGGCCGTCAATATCCCCCCAATTCACCAGTGTGCCGTCAGCCAGGTCGTGGGCCACCAACGAAATGGGAAGCCGTCCTGCGCCGACGCCGGCTCGCACCGCATCGCGGACCATGATCAGCGTCGACAAGGCGAGGACCGGCTCGATTCTAAGTGTTGCCCGGCCACCTGGTGTCTTCACCTGCCATGTTTGCCGCTCGCCTGTCCCGCGCGCAACGCCAGGAGCGGCGAGCCCATCGGTCGGGCGAGGAAGGTCCGGGCTCGCCACAACGACCAGGCGGTCGCGGAGAAACGCCCGTCCGACCAGGCTTTCATCGGGATCCGGATGGACCCGGATTACCAGATCGTAGCCTTCCTCGATCATGTCGACATGCCGGTCTTCGGTGGTCACTTCAAGCCTCACCTCAGGATACCTCAGGGCAAATCCCGCAGCGATCCTCCCCATTGCAGTCTGCGAAAAATGCAAAGGCGCGCTGATCCGCAATCTGCCCTTGGGTCTCTGACCGCCCGAGGCAATCGCCGATGCCGTCTCGTCCAGCTCGGCAAGCAACGCCCCCGTCTGCTCGAAGAGCGCCCGTCCTTCTTCGGTCAGCTTCAGGTTACGCGCACCCCGTTCGAACAGACGCAGATCGAGACTGCTTTCCAATTCGCCAACGCGCCGGGACAATGTTGCTTTGGGCCGGCCGGTGGACCTTGCCGCTTTGCCGAAGCCGCCATGGCGAGCCACGAGGTTAAAATCGGCAAGGGCTAAAAGGTCCATGACTGTCCCACCAGTGAGACGACGTGTCTAAAATTGCCGTCTACTGGGCTCTTTGTGAGCCACACATATTGGGACTGTCAAGCAACCCAACAGGAGAAATTCCATGACCATTCTCGTTACCGGCGCCACCGGCAATATCGGCCGCCAAGTCGTCGAACAGCTCGCCAAGCGCGGCGCCGATGTGCGTGCTCTCGTGCGCGATCCGTCGAAAGCCAGTTTTCCGGCAGGCGTATCGGTCGTGCAAGGCGACTTTCTCGATGTCGATTCGCTGCGCAAAGCCATGTCTGGCGTTTCCACGCTGTTTCTCTTGAACGCCGTGGTGCCGGACGAATTCACCCAGGCTTTGATCGCCTTGAACGTCGCCCGATCGGCCGGCATCGAGCGGATCGTCTATCTCTCGGTGATCCACGCTGACGTCTATGTGAACGTGCCGCATTTCGCGGGCAAGTTCGGCGTCGAGCGAATGATCGAACACATGGACTTCAAAGCTACGATCTTGCGCCCGGCCTACTTCATCCAGAACGATCTGACGGTCGAAGACGTCATCACCGGCTACGGCACCTACCCAATGCCGATCGGCCCCAAGGGTCTCGCCATGATCGACGCCCGCGATATCGCCGAGATCGCCGCCCTTGAGCTGCTGCGTCGCGAACAGTCCAAGGAGCCGCTTGCGTTCGAGTGGATCAACCTCGTCGGTCCGCAGACACTGACCGGGACGGATATTGCCGCAATCTGGTCAGACGTACTCGCCCGCCCGATCAGCTACAGCGGCGACAATACGGAGGGTTTTGAGCAAAATCTCAAGCAGTTCCTGCCCGCCTGGATGGCCTACGACATGCGCCTGATGGGCGAGCGTTTCTTCACCGACGGGATGCTGCCCGAGGCCGGCGACGTCGAGCGCCTGACGGCACTTCTGGGTCGCCCACTGCGCCCGTATCGCGACTTCGCCTCGGCACTCGCTGCTTCCGTCTGACGCAAGCGCCTTCAGCACCACCAAGGCCGGCCTTCCGATGAGAACTGCCAACAAAACTCAGTAGGAACGCGGTGGCACGAACAGGCAGATTGTCTTGCCTGCGTCGAGGCCGGCCTGATGCGCGCACCAGTGGAAATCGCCGTCGGGTGAGTCCTTGACCCGCTTGTCGCTCATCGGAACGACCTCCCCCGTTCCGGCGATGACATAGCCCTCCGGCTTTTCCAGCACCTCGCCGGTATGGGTGGTGCGGCAGTCGTAGTTTGCGCAGCAGGCGAAGGGATAACTCCAGCCTTGCGGCTTCGCCGCCGTAGGCTTGGCGTCATGGGCGAAGGCGGGTGCGGTCAGCACCGCCGCAAGCATCGCAATTGCAAAGATCGGGGTCACGAACAAGGAAAACAGGAGTCGGCCAGCCGGTTGAACGGCTCTGGCCGATCGGAGAGTGGCAGCAGACATGGAAGCGTTCCTTTCAAACGAGCATCAAGCGTTTCGCTTGCCCGTTCCCGGAACGTGTCTTCCCAGTGGCCGGATCGTCAGGTCGCAGATATGCCGCGTCCGGCCATAAATGCTTTTTCTCTTCCAGCCCTCGGATGCTGGGCTGATTCCTAGGCTGGCGCAAGAAGTTGCTGCGCGAGGCCGCACATCTACGCCGCTATCTGCAACCGCTGACGAGATCCAAGCCAGGCTCAACTCCCGGCAGACGGGCAACGAAACAACGGGATTGGCCGTATGTGGTTCCAGCCTATACGTCGCCTGGACCGGCGATCACATGCCCTTCATATTGCGGCAAGTCGTCGGCGATGGTGAACCATGGCGCTTTGGAGCCGACGAAGATGTGCGCGGTCGGCCGGATCGTCGGATCGTCGACCAGCGTGCCCATGGCGACATGGACATAGGCGCCGTCGCGGACCAGCGAATACAGCAACGAGCCGCAGCGGCTGCAATGCGCATCGTGGCCGCTGTCATCGCCGAAATGGATGAGCCCGTGATGCCCTTCGGCAAGGGCAAGTTTCTCGCGCTCGATGCCGGCGAAGGGCTTGAAGGCGGAACCTGTGGTGCGCCGGCAGTTCGAACAATGGCAGTTGGCGGCATAGACGAACTCGTCCGCCACTTCATACTGGACCGCGCCGCAAAAGCATTTGCCGGTGAGCCTGCGAGTCATTGTTCCTCCTTCGCTCCCCCGCCCAGGGATGTTCTTATTCAAGTCAGCCGAGCCGAAAGTGGCGGAAGCGCAGGAATCAGCCATTCGCAGGCCGGCCTCACCTGAATATGGACATATCCTAGTCGAGGTCGGCCACGGCTTCACCGGCACCGCCCTCGATGCGCTGCGACAACGAAGCTTCCATGAAGTCGTCGAGGTCGCCGTCGAGCACGCTCGACGGGCTGGTGCTCTCGACGCCGGTGCGCAGGTCCTTCACCAACTGGTAGGGCTGCAGCACATAGGAACGGATCTGGTGACCCCAGCCGATGTCGCTCTTCGACGCTTCTGTGGCATTGGCCACCGCTTCGCGCTTCTTCAGCTCTTCCTCGTAAAGGCGCGAGCGCAGCATTTCCCAGGCCTTCGCCTTGTTCTTGTGCTGCGAGCGTTCGGCCTGGCAGGCAACCGCGATGCCGGTGGCGATATGGGTGATGCGAACCGCCGAGTCCGTGGTGTTGACGTGCTGGCCGCCCGAACCGGATGAGCGGTAGGTGTCGATGCGTACATCCGATTCCGAGACGTCGATCTCGATCCTGTCATCGACGACCGGGTAGACCCAGACGCTGGAGAAGGACGTGTGGCGGCGCGCATTGCTGTCATAGGGTGAAATGCGGACCAGGCGATGAACGCCCGACTCGGTCTTCAGCCAGCCATAGGCATTGTGGCCCTTGATCAGGAGCGTGGCGGACTTGATGCCGGCTTCTTCGCCATCATGGACTTCCAGCACCTCGACCTTGAAACGGCGACGCTCGGCCCAGCGCGTGTACATGCGCAGAAGCATCGAGGCCCAGTCCTGGCTCTCGGTGCCGCCGGCGCCGGCATGGACTTCGAGATAGGTGTCGTTGGCGTCTGCCTCGCCCGACAGCAGCGTCTCGACCTGGCGGGCCTTGGCCTCGCCCTGCATCGAGCGGAGGGCCGCTTCCGCCTCGGCGATCACGCTCTGGTCGCCCTCTTCCTCACCCAGTTCGATCAGGCCGATATTGTCTTCCAGCGCCTGGGTCAGGCTTTTGACGCCGGCGATCCCGTCTTCGAGGCCCTGGCGCTCGCGCATCAGCTTCTGCGCTTCCAGCGGATCATTCCAGAGGCTTGAATCCTCGGCGCGCACGTTCAGGTATTCAAGCCGTTTTATGGCCTGATCCCAGTCAAAGATGCCTCCTCAGCAGGGTGATCGCCTGCCTGATCTCGTCGACAATGTTCTGCGTTTCCGCGCGCATGGCTGGTTGTTCTGTCCTGTTTTTGAAGTGGCGCTTGGGTCGGCGCGATACATAGGCACGGCATTGCTGCCTGTAAAGCGAAATGGGCCGGCTCAACAAGCCAGCCCATTCAGCTTAAGAAATCAGGTCGTCAGTAAAGCCCGCCGCCGGGTGCCTGGATGGCTTCCGTAGCCTGCGGCGATAGCGGTCCGCCGGCGCCGTTGGACCCGTCGGCGCCCATGCCGATCACCCAATAGCTGTCGGCCGGGCCGGTGCCGGGCTTGAAGGCTTCGATGATGGTGCCGGGATCGCCCGACGCGGCACGCATGCCGGTCTTGCGGTTGATCGCGACCAGGTTCATGCCTTCCGGCACCTTGAAGTCGACATTGGGCGTGCCGTCCAGCGCAACGCGCATGAAGTCCTTGAAGATAGGCGCCGCCAGACCACCGCCGGTGGCGCCATGGCCGAGACCGCGCGGCGTGTCGTAACCCATGTAGAGGCCGACGACGAGGTTCGGCGTATAGCCGATGAACCAGGCGTCCTTCTCGTCATTGGTCGTTCCGGTCTTGCCGGCGATGTGGCGGCCAAGCTCGGCGATGGTGGCGCCGGTGCCGCGCTGGACCACGCCTTCCATCATCGAGGTGATCTGGTAGGCCGTCATCGGATCGAGCACCTGCTCGGAATTGTCGACCAGTTCCGGTTCGGGCTGGTTGTTCCATTCGGGCGCGTTGCAGCCTTGGCAGCCGCGCTCGTCCTGCTTGAACACGGTCTTGCCGTAGCGGTCCTGGATGCGGTCGATGAGCGAGGGTTTGATCGACTTGCCGCCATTGGCCATGATCGAATAGGCCGACACCATGCGCATCACCGTCGTCTCGCCGGAGCCCAGCGCCATCGGCAGATACGGCGCCAGATGGTCGTAGACGCCGAACCTCTCGGCATATTCCACCACCAGCTTCATTCCCATGTCGTTGGCCAGCCGCACCGTCATCAAATTGCGCGACTTTTCGATGCCGGAGCGCAAGGTCGCGGGGCCTGCCACCGTGCCGTCATAGTTCTTCGGCGTCCAGGTCGTGGTGCCGCTCTGGATGGTGATCGGTCCGTCCATGATCACCGAGGCCGGCGTATAGCCATTGTCGAGCGCGGCCGAATAGACGATCGGCTTGAAGGACGATCCCGGCTGGCGCATCGCCTGCGTGGCACGGTTGAACTCCGACTGCGCATAGGAGAAGCCGCCGACCATGGCCAGCACGCGGCCGGTATGTGGATCCATGGCGATCAGGCCGCCCTCCACTTCCGGCACCTGGCGCAGCGTGTAGGCGCCTTCCGACCCTTCGTTCTTCTGCACGAAGATGACGTCGCCGGGCTGCAATACATCGGCCGGAGACTTGGCCTTGACCGTCTTGCCATCGACCACATGGCGCATGGCAAAGCTCATGTCTTCCTTGCTGACGGCGCCTTCGATGCGTTCCTTGACGATATCGCCCGAAATCTGCCGCGTCGGCTGCAGGCCGATGGAAAGGCCGGTCGCCGAGCTGTCGAGCACGACGGCAAGCGACCATTCCGGCACGTCTTCCAGCCCCTTGACGTTGCCCAGCGCCACGCCCCAGTCGCCGGAGGCATCGATATGCGTCACCGGTCCGCGATAGCCGCGCAGCGTGTCGTATTTGAGCAAGCCGTTCTGCATCGACTTGCGGGCGATGAGCTGGATCTTCGGATCGAGCGTCGTGCGCACCGAAAGGCCGCCCTCATAGAGCGCGTTCTCGCCATAGCGCGAGATGATCTGGCGGCGCACTTCCTCGGTGAAATATTCACCCGCAAACAGATAGGAGCCATTGCGGCGCGGCGTCACGCCAAGCGGCTCGGCCTTGGCCTTGTCGCCTTCCTCGCGCGTCACGTAGCCGTTCTCGACCATCTGGTCGATGACCCAGTTGCGGCGCTCGATGGCGCGGTCGGCATGCTTGAAGGGATGGTAGTTGTTGGGCCCCTTCGGCAGCGACGCCAGATAGGCGGCTTCCGCGACCGTGAGTTCGTTGACCGACTTGTCGAAATAGGTCAGTGCCGCGCCCGCAACGCCATAGGCGCCGAAGCCGAAGAAGATTTCGTTGAGATAGAGCTCAAGGATGCGGTCCTTCGAATAAGCCTGCTCGATGCGGAAGGCCAGGATCATCTCCTTGATCTTGCGCTCGTAGGTCTGGTCCGAGGACAAGAGGAAGTTCTTCGCCACCTGCTGGGTGATGGTCGAGGCGCCGACCTGGCGCCTGCCCGAACCCAGATTCTGCAGGTTGACGTAGATGGCGCGGCCAAGCCCGGTGATGTCGATGCCGGGATGGTTGTAGAAATTCTTGTCCTCGGCCGACAGGAACGCCGCCTTGACCCGGTCCGGAACCGCCTGGATCGGCAGATAGAGCCGCCGTTCGCGCGCATATTCGGCCATCAGCGAGCCGTCGGAAGCATGGATGCGGGTCGTCACCGGCGGCTCGTACTTGGCCAGAACCTCGTAGTCGGGCAGGTCTTTCGATAGATGGCTGATGTATATCGCCACGCCCGCGGCGACGATAAGCGCCAGCGTCGTGCCGATACCAAAGAAATAGCCGATAAGACGAATCATGCCCGCTCCAGTCCGAGGTCCGGGAATTTCCTAGACGAAGCCGCCTTCCGCGCAAGCCTTCGCAACTGTCCCGATCCGTGATGGAAAACCCATGTCGCCACCATGTGGGCAAAATACGGCAGTGCCCGGTTTAGGCATCCCCCACCTGAAATAAAAGCGCCTGGTGTTGTCGTCGTGCAACGCTGCCTCCGGTCGTGGGCGGCGGCGACCATCTCAGCCTCCGGTTCCCGTTCCCATCTTGGCGGAGGCAAACAGGGCGACGGCGTTGGTGATGCTCTGCGCCGCCTTGCCGCGCCAGTCGGCGTCGAGCAGTTGCGCTTCATCCTTGGCGTTGGAGAGATAGCCAAGTTCCACCAGCACCGACGGCACATCGGGCGCTTTCAGCACTTTGAAGCCGGCCGAACGCTGCGGATTATTGATCAGGCCGACGCTGGTGGACAACTGGCCGACCAGAGTGTGGGCAAAGCTCATCGAGAAATTATGCGTCTCGCGGCGGATCAGGTCGATCAGTATGTCGGTGACTTCCTTGTTGTCGTCCTTGATCACCATGCCGGCGAACTGGTCGGAGAGGTTTTCACGGTCGGCAAGCGCCTGCGCTTGCGGATCGGACGCCTTGTCGGAGACGGTATAGACGGTGGCGCCTCTGATACCCTTGACGCTGATCGTGTCGGCATGGATCGAGATCAAAAGGTCGGCCTCGTGCTGCCGGGCGATGCGCACGCGGTCATCGAGCCGCAGGAACTCGTCGGTATCGCGCGTCATGAACACGTCGTAGTTGGCGACGGCGGCGAGCTTGTCGCGCAATTCGGTGGCGAAGGCCAGCGTCACGTTCTTCTCGATGGTGCCGTTGAGGCCTTCGGCGCCACCGTCGATGCCGCCATGGCCGGGATCGATGACGATGGTGAAGCGATGCCCGGGATTGGAGATCGGCCCTGTGCCGACCCTGGAGCCCTTGTCGGTGGAGACGGTCGAGCCAGTGGTCAGCGCCTGGTTGGCAAGGGCTTCGTCGAACTCGCGGTCGGAGGCTGCCGACATGTCGATGGCGATGCGATAGCCTGCGCCGTCCTCGTTCTTGAGCACCTCGAGCTTGTCGACCGAGAACGGCCCCTTGCCGGTCAGGATCAGCCGCGATCCCTCGCCCTGATCGCCATAACGCACCGCTTTGACCAGGCCGCGGGCCTTGGCGTCCTTCGCGCCAATGGCGAATCGGGTGCGCGGCAGGTCCACGACCAGCCGGTTGGGGCCGCGCAGCAGGAACCATTTGATGTCGGGCTCGCGGTCGAAATCGATGACGATGCGCATCTTGGTTGCGTCGCCGGCCATCTTGTAGGCGGTGGCGCCGAGTGGCGCATCGGCGGCGCGTGAAACCGGCGCAAAAGCAAGGCAAAGCGCCAGCAGCAACAGCACACCGGCAGCGCGCAGGAAACGGCCTGCACCGCCATGGCCCTTGTCTGTGATGCCCGCCAGTCCCATTTCTTTGCAGTCGCTCCCGATTTGGCGCTTGCGCCCGCGTGGTTGGTCGAAATGCCGGTCAGGCCGCAGACTCGATTAACGATTGGTATCCAGAGAAGGTTAACCAAGCCTTTTCATTGAGGATTAAGGCCTGTGCTTCCGTTACGGCACTGCTTTTTGCCGGCATCCGAAATCGGGGTTGCCTTCCACCCCGTCAAATCATAAAAGCGATGGTGGATCACTGCAATCCTGGAACCGCTTCTCCCGCAGCTTCCTGCTACAGGTCAGATGAAAGGCGGCTCCTTTCGCTCCAGCGAAAAGGCTTCAGGTGATCGCGACGAATTTCGCAGGTGTGCGCCCGTGGCGGGGGAATCGCCTGCGTGAGGAAAACGGCCGGGTTTGTTCCCGTGCCGGCTCTGTATGAGCAAACAAGCTGGTCCGGTTCGTCCGGGCTTTGGTTCAAAAGGTTCTGCTGGTGACGATGGCTTCAAGCGCAATCATGGAAAGGTC
Organism: Mesorhizobium sp. M0802; assembly: GCF_040320115.1. NCBI lineage: Bacteria > Pseudomonadati > Pseudomonadota > Alphaproteobacteria > Hyphomicrobiales > Phyllobacteriaceae > Mesorhizobium > Mesorhizobium sp. M0802. The sequence goes on along the minus strand of NZ_JAMYOY010000015.1, from coordinate 138,493 downwards.
CGCATCAAACCGCGCCATTGTGGCTGCGGGCGGCACCGCCATGGCGCTCAAGCGGCGTCCGGCGGACATTCAGACATCCGGCACCCACATCCCAGACACGCAGCAGCGGGCTTTGCCTCGCAAGCTGCGGCTGACGGCTGCCGGGAGGAAACGAAATAATGCCCAACAAAATGCTGATAGACGCCTCCCACCCGGAGGAAACACGCGTTGTCGTTATCCGCGGTAACCGTATTGAAGAATTCGACTTTGAATCTCAGGACAAGAAGCAGCTCAAAGGAAACATCTATCTCGCCCGCGTAACGCGTGTCGAACCTTCCCTCCAGGCAGCCTTTGTCGAATATGGCGGCAACCGTCACGGTTTCCTCGCCTTCAGTGAAATTCACCCCGACTATTACCAGATCCCGGTCGCCGATCGTCAGGCTTTGCTGCGCGCTGAAGCGCAGGAAGCGGAGGAAGAGGAGAACGAGGACAATGACGGCGACGACCGCCAGAGTCGCGATCGCGGGCGGCGCGGGCGCCGGCGCGGCGGCAAGGGTCGTGAGCGCGGCGAACACAAGCGCGACGCCGGCGCCGATGATGAGAACGGCGAACATGGCGATGCCGGCAGCGATGCCGTCTCCGAAGCGCCTGCTTCCGAGCATGCCGCGGCCAATACCGCCGGGCATGACGATCATGCCGGGCATGGCGACAGCGAAGCCTCCGACGCCGAGACATCCGGGACCGAACCGTCGGAAGGCGGCCCGACATCGATCGCGGCAAGCGTCGAAGCGGATGTGATCTCCGAAGCTGTCCCTGCGGCGGAGCCGGGTGACGAAAGGTCGTCCAGCGAGGCAAGTGGCGAAGCCACCTCCGAGGACAATGATCGCGGCATGCTGGAAGAGGTGCAGTCCTCGCATCCGGACGACCACGAGATCGAATCCGTAGGCGCCGAGGATGCGCTGGAAGAGGTGCGTAGCCGCCGCAAGCCGGTGCGCCGCCAGTACAAGATTCAGGAAGTCATCAAGCGCCGGCAGATCCTGCTGGTGCAGGTGGTCAAGGAAGAGCGCGGCAACAAGGGCGCTGCACTCACCACCTATCTGTCGCTTGCCGGCCGCTATTCCGTGCTGATGCCCAACACCGCACGCGGCGGCGGCATTTCGCGCAAGATCACCAGTGCGGTCGACCGCAAGCGCCTCAAGGAGGTCGTTGCCGATCTCGAAGTGCCGCAGGGCATGGGCGTCATCCTGCGCACCGCCGGCGAAAGCCGCACCAAGGCGGAAATCAAGCGCGACTACGAATATCTGATGCGGCTTTGGGAAAACGTCCGCAATCTGACGCTGCAATCCACCGCCCCTGCCCTCGTCTATGAGGAAGGCAGCCTGATCAAGCGCTCGGTGCGCGACCTCTACAACAAGGATATCGACGAGATTCTTGTCTCCGGCGAGGAAGGCTACCGCGAGGCCAAGGATTTCATGCGCATGCTGATGCCGAGCCACGCCAAGGTGGTTCAGCCGTTCCGCGACACGACGCCGATCTTCGTGCGCAACGGGATCGAGGCGCAGCTCGACCGCATGCTGCAGCCGCAGGTGACGCTGAAGAGCGGCGGCTACATCATCATCAACCAAACCGAGGCGCTGGTCGCCATCGACGTCAATTCGGGCCGCTCCACCAAGGAGCACTCGATCGAGGACACCGCTCTCCACACCAACCTTGAAGCGGCGGAAGAGGTCGCCAGGCAATTGAGGCTGCGCGATCTCGCCGGCCTGATCGTCATCGACTTCATCGACATGGAGGAGAACCGCAACAACCGCTCCGTCGAGAAGCGGCTGAAGGATCACCTCAAGAACGACCGAGCCCGCATCCAGGTCGGCCGCATCTCACATTTCGGTCTGATGGAGATGTCGCGCCAGCGCATCCGCGCCAGCGTGCTGGAATCGACCATGAAGCCGTGCCCGCATTGCGGCGGCACCGGCCATGTGCGCTCCGATTCGTCGGTGGCGCTGATGGTGGTACGGGCGATCGAGGAATTCCTGCTCAAGGATTCGCGCAGCCACATCACGGTGCGCACCCCGGCGGCGACCGCTCTCTATGTGCTCAACCACAAGCGCGGCACGCTGGTGGAACTCGAAAGCCGCTTTGGCCTGACCATCACCGTCGAGGCCGATGACACGGTCGGTGTCCAGCACTACGCGATTTTCCGCGGCGCCATTGCCGAAAAGCCGGAAGGCTTTGTCGAAGCGCGAACCTTCCCGGCCTATGTCGAGCCGGAAGAGCCCGAGGACGAGATCGTCATCGAGGAGGAAGACGACGAGGTTGTGGTACAGGCCGAGCAGCCGCGCCAGGCGCAGCCGCAGTCGCAGCAGCAGCCGAGATCGGCTGAGGACGGCGAAGGCCGCGACCGCAAGCGTCGCAAGCGCCGCAGGCGGCGCGGCGGCAAGGATCGCGAACGCGAACATGGCGATCGCGAGCATGGCGCCGAAGGTGCTTCGGTTTCGGCGGCAAGCGACGACTTTGCCGCTGAACCAGGCGCTGACGATGCAACACAGCAAGACGAAGCCCAGGTTGGCGCCGTCGAAACGGTGGAAGCATCAGATGACGCCCAGGGCAAGAAGCGCCGTCGCGGCAAGCGCGGCGGCAAGCGCAATCGTCGCGAAGACGGCACGGAGACCGAAGCCGGCGAAACCGCCTCGGTGGCCGAGGCCGCTGAACTCGGAACGGCCGCAAGCGAGCCCGTAGCAGCCGTAGCGGTTGAAGAAGCAGCGGCTCCCGCCGCGGCGAACGACGACGCTCCAGCCGAAAAGCCGAAGAAGAAGCGCGCTTCAAGGGCAAAGAAGGCTGTGGTGGAAGTCGCCGATGAGACGGCGGCCGAGGCTGCACCGGAAGCTGCCGTCGAAGCAGCCGCCCCCGCTGCGGCCGATGCCGCCACGGAAACGACCGTCGACGACGAGCCCGCCAAGGCTCGCCCGTCACGGCGCAAAGCCGTGGCCGCGGATACCTCCGCGGTGCCGGTGGTTTCCTCCAGCGTTGCCGACGAGGCAAAGGCCGAGGAAAAGCCGAAGCGCGCCGGCTGGTGGCAGCGGAAGGGCTTTTTCTAAGCTATTCAGCCGATTAAGATAGGTTCCTGACAAAAATCCCGCGCCGTTCAAACCACGGCGCGGGATTTTTGCATGCGCGAATGACGGAAGGCGTCAGGGGGCGAAAATCGACCAGTTCATCATCCTGGCCAGTTTTTCCAAGGCGATCGACCCCAGCTTGGAATTGCCGTTGGCGTTCAAGCCCGGCGACCATACGGCGAGCGAAGCAACACCCGGCACGATCCCCAATATGCCACCGCCGACGCCGCTTTTGCCGGGAATGCCGACACGGAAGGCGAAATCGCCGGAACCGTCATAGTGGCCGCAGGTCAGCATCATGGCGCCGATGCGCCGCGCCCGCTCGGCAGACACCACGGAGTGCCCGGTTGCCGGGTTTCTGCCGCCATTGGCGAGGAAGCGGCCGGCCAGCGCCAATTGCCGGCAGCTCATGGCGATCGCGCAATGGTGGAAGTACACGCCCAGCGCCAGCTCGGGTGCATGGTTGAGATTGCCGAAGGATTTCATGTAGTTGGCAAGCGCGAAGTTGCGATAGCCGGTGGCGCGTTCGGAAGCCGCGACCTCGCGGTCGATGATGATGGTTTCGTCATCGGCAAGGAACTGGATGAAGCGCAGGATTTCGCCGATCGCCTCGCGCGGCTGGTGGCCGGCAAGCAGTATGTCGGAGATCACGATGGCGCCGGCATTGATGAACGGATTGCGCGGAATGCCGTTCTCATGCTCGAGCTGCACGATCGAGTTGAACGGATTGCCCGACGGCTCGCGTCCGACACGCTGCCACAGCGCGTCGCCGACATTGCCAAGCGCCAGCGTGAGCGTAAACACCTTGGAGATGCTCTGGATCGAAAACGCCTGATGGGCGTCGCCGGCGACCAGCACGCGGCCGTCATTGGTCACGGCGGCAATGCCGAATTTCTTCGGATCGACCTTGCCGAGCTGCGGAATGTAGGTGGCGACGTCACCCCGATCGGTGCGCTCGGCCATCTCGGCGGCGACATCGGCCAGCGCTTGTTCAAGATCCGGCATGCCCGTCCCCGCTATTTCAGCCAGCGCTCGATGCGCGCCATCGCCTCGACCATGTCGTCATGGCTGCCGGCATAGGAAAAGCGCATCGTGCGGTGTCCTGCCAGCGGATCGAAATCGCGACCGGGCGTCGCCGCCACATGCGCTTCGGCCAGCATTTTGCGCGCAAAGGCCATGCTGTCATTGGTATGCCGGGTGACATCGCAGAAAGCGTAGAAGGCACCGTCCATCGGCGCCGCCAAGGGAAATCCGAGTTCCGGAAGGCGCCGCATCAACAGCTCGCGGTTCCAGGCATAGCGCGCCTTCACCTCTTCCAGCTCTTCCGCCGCCTTGAAGGCTTCGATCGCCGCGATCTGCGACAGTTCCGGCGGCGAGATGTAGAGGCTCTGGGCGATGCGCTCGATCGGCCTCACCAGAGCTTCCGGCAGCACCATCCAGCCAATGCGCCAGCCGGTCATGCAATAATATTTCGAGAAGGAATTGATCACCGTCACGCCTGAGCCATGGGCCAGCGCAGTGGTGTCGGGCGCGGCATAGGCCAGCCGATGATAGATTTCGTCCGATATCACCGCGATGCCGAGTTCTTCGGCTGTCCTCACCAGTGCGGACAACTCGTCGACGGGAATGACCGCACCTGTCGGATTGGCCGGGCTGGCGAACAACACGCCCTTCAGCGGTTTTTCCTGGTGCGCCGATTTCAAATGCTCGGCGTGCAGGTAGGCGTCGCTGCCGAGCTCGATCTCGACGATCTGGATACCGAGCGCGGCCATGATGTTGCGGTAGGCCGGATAGCCGGGTGCTGCGATGGCGACGCGGTCGCCGGGATCGAACATCGCCAGGAATGCCAGATTGAAGGCGGCCGACGATCCCGTGGTCACGGCGATCCGGTTCGGCGCGACATCGATCCCGTAATGGTCGCCATAATGCGTGGCGATCGCCTTGCGCAGATCCGCCAGACCGAGCGTGTCGGTATAGCCGATGCGTCCGATCCTCAGCGCATTTGCGGCTGCTTCCCTCACGCCCACGGGCGCCGGATCGGATGGCTGGCCGACGGCCATGGAGACGACAGGCACGCCCGTCGCCTTCAGCCGGTTGGCTTCGGCCAGAATGTCCATGGCGTGAAACGGCTCGACTTCACCGCGGCGCGACAGCGAAACTACCATTTGACCTCAATCTTTCCGTCCGGCCCGCCGCTCGAAGCCATCAACCGGCGGCAGCGCCGCACAAATGCCCGATTGATGTGAGGATCACAAGTTCGCCTAGTTTCGGTGCCGTGACTTTTCATCGTTCGCGCGCTCGTTTACCAGTGGACCTCATGCAGAGCCGACCCAAATCAACGATGTCCAAATCTTCCATCAGGAAGACAGCGCGCGGCTTTGCGACGCTTTTGCTTGCCGCCGCCGTCGCTGTAACCGGCTCGGTGACGGCCTTCGCGCAGGCGGTGCCGGTCGTGCGCGATGCCGAGATCGAGGCGCTGGTGCGCGACTATGCGCGGCCGATCTTCAAGGCGGCCGGTCTTGCCAATGACGGTGTCGATATCGTTCTGGTCAACGATCAGAGCTTCAACGCCTTCGTCACCGGGCGCCGGCTGTTCATCAACACCGGCGCGCTGATGCAGGCAGAAACGCCCAACGAGATCATCGGCGTCATCGCCCATGAGGCCGGCCACATCGCAGGCGGCCATCAGCAGAAATTACGCGACCAGCTCGAGCGCGCCAAGACCATGGCCATCATCGCCACGCTGCTTGGCGCCGGCGCCATCGTTGCCGGCGCCACCACCAACAGCCGCGGCCTTGCCGGCGCCGGCATGGGCGTGGCCGCGGGCGGCGGCGAGATGGCGCAGCGCAGCATTCTTGCCTACCAGCGCACCGAAGAGTCGACCGCCGACCGCTCTGCCATCACCTATCTCAATGCCACCGGCCAGTCCGGCATGGGCATGCTGAAGACCTTCGCCCGCTTCCAGAGCGCGCTGTCGCTTTCCGGCACGCAGGTCGATCCCTACCGCATCAGCCACCCGATGCCGCAGGAGCGCATCGCCAATCTCGAAGTGCTGGTCAAGCAGAGCCCTAACGTCGACAAGGTCGATCCGCCGGCACTGCAGCAGCGGCACGACATGATGCGCATCAAGATCGCCGCCTATATGGGCGGCCAGGCCGCCGCCACGCGGCTGATCCGCAAGGCCCCGGGCAGCCTCGCCTCGCGCTATGGCGAAGCGCAGATGGCCTATCTCTACGGCAATCTGGGTGCAGCACTGACCAAGGCCAATGCATTGATCAAGGAACAGCCGAAGAACCCCTACTTCCAGGAAATGCGCGGCGACATACTGATGAAGGCCAACAAGCCCAAGGACGCCGCGGACGCCTATGCCAAGGCGGTCAGCCTCGATCCGGTGAGGTCGGGCCTGTTGCCCGTTTCCCTCGGCCAGGCGCTGATGGCCATCGGCACGCCCGACTCGCTGAAGAAGGCGGTGGTGCAGATCAACAACGGTCTCGGGCGCGACAAGGAAAACACGGTCGGATACCGCTATCTCGCCCAGGCCTATGGCGAGCTTGGCAACATTCCGGCGGCGGAACTCGCCACCGCCGAGGGCCACTTTTATTCCGGCGATTACACGAATGCGAAAATTTTCGCCATGCGCGCGCAAAAAGACTTGAAGCGCGGCGAGCCCGGCTGGATTCGGGCGCAGGACATCATAAACTACAACCCTTCAGGCAAACTCAAGAAATGAACCTTCCGGTCGCCCGCGGCGACTAGGATAGACCGGAACCGGTAAAGAGGATGAGACGATGAACAAGGCAATATTGCTCGGCACGACGGGAGTGGCGGCTGCTCTTGCCATGCTCGCTTTCGGGTTCGTCGCCGGCAGTCCGCAGGTGGCCAAGGCCGGCACGGCGCAGACCGTGCAGACCGCCTCTGCCGACACCAAGATCGATCGCACTGAGGTCGAGGGCATTATCCGCGACTATCTCCTGAAGAACCCCGAAGTGCTGCTCGAAGTGCAGGAGGCGCTCGAGGCCAAGCAGAAGGAAGAGCAGCGCATAGCCAGCCTCGGCGTCATCGAGAAGGCCAAGTCCGAGATTTTCAACTCGACCTTCGACGGCGTCGTCGGCAATCCGAAGGGCAAGGTCACCATCGTCGAATTCTACGACTACAATTGCGGCTTCTGCAAACGCGCCATCGACGACATGCAGGCTCTGACAAAGGCCGATCCGGAGCTGCGCTTCGTGCTCAAGGAATTCCCGATCCTCGGGCCGGATTCGCAAAAGGCCAGCGTCGTCTCGATGGCTTTCCACCTGATGCATCCGGAGAAATACGGCGAGTTCCACAACGCCCTGCTCGGCGGCCAGGGCCGCGCCACCGAGGCGGCGGCCATCAAGGTTGCGCTGTCGCTAGGCGCCGATGAGGCGAAATTGCGCGACAAGATGAAGGACCCGACCATCACCGAGGCCTTCTCCAAGACCTTCGACCTCGCCAACAAGCTGGCCATCACCGGAACGCCGTCCTATGTCGTCGGCAATGAAGTGGTGTTCGGCGCGCTCGGCCAGGAAGTGCTGGCCGAAAAGATCGAGGCGGCGAAAGCCGCGCTCTGATCTTGCACGCGAGCCTTCTCACGGGCACATTTCCGCCTGTTGTGGACAGTGAAAGATCGCACTTGTGCTCTTTCCGCGGGCGGCTATGCCCATTATAGAAGGCCCTGCGCGCCGGCTTGAGGCCGGCGTCGGAAAAGGTCGGCATTTTTGAAAACGATTTTCGTCCTGAACGGCCCCAACCTGAACGCGCTCGGCAAGCGCGAGCCGGGCATCTATGGCGGCAAGACGCTTGCCGCGATCGCCGACGACTGTAAGCAGGCGGGCGCCGCCCTTGGCCTCGAGATTGATTTTCGCCAGTCGAACCATGAGGGCGACCTCGTCGACTGGATCCAGGAAGCCGGCGACAAGGCAGCCGGCATCGTCATCAATCCGGGTGCCTACAGCCACACCTCGATTGCCATTCACGACGCCATCCGCGCTGTCGCGCCGCTGCCCGTCGCCGAAGTTCACCTCTCCAACATCCACGCGCGGGAACCATTCCGCCACGTCTCCATGGTCGCGCCGGTCGCTGTCGGCATGATCTGCGGGTTCGGGCCGCTTGGCTACTCGCTGGCGCTGCAGGCGCTGGCGGCACGCCTATGACCGGCCCACAAACAGAAGGCTCGAAAATGTCGATAAAGAAGACCGGTGTTGACCAGCAACTGATCCGCGATCTCGCGGGCATACTGAACGACACCAATCTCACCGAGATCGAAGTCGAGCTCGGCGACCTGAAGGTGCGCGTGTCGCGCCAGGCGCCGGCCGTCCACGCCATCGCCGCACCGCAGGCCGGTTATGCTCCGGCAGCGCAGCAGCCCGCGGCGGGCGCGGCTGCCGCACCAGCAGTGGCCGATCCGTCCAAGAACGCGGTCCCCTCGCCGATGGTCGGCACCGCTTATCTCGCGCCCTCGCCCGACGCCAAGGCCTTCATCGAAGTCGGCCAGAAGGTCAAGGAAGGCCAGACGCTGCTGATCATCGAAGCGATGAAGACGATGAACCAGATCCCTTCGCCGCGCGCCGGCACGGTGACGGCGATCCTGTTCGAGGACGGCCAGCCGGTCGAGTACGGCATGCCGCTCGTCGTGATCGAGTAGAGCGGGCCGGATGTTCCAGAAGATCCTCATCGCCAACCGCGGCGAAATCGCGCTTCGGGTGCTGCGCGCCTGCAAGGAACTCGGCATCCAGACCGTGGTCGTGCATTCGACCGCCGACGCTGACGCCATGCATGTCAGGCTCGCCGACGAAAGCGTGTGCATCGGTCCGCCGCCGTCGCGCGACAGCTATCTCAACATCCACCAGATCGTCGCAGCCTGCGAGATCACAGGCGCCGATGCCGTGCATCCGGGCTATGGCTTCCTGTCGGAAAACGCCAAGTTCGCCGACATTCTCGCCGCCCACAACATCACCTTCATCGGCCCGTCGGGCGACCACATCCGCATCATGGGCGACAAGATCGAGGCCAAGCGCACCGCAAAGCGGCTCGGCATTCCGGTTGTGCCGGGCTCCGACGGCGCCGTCACCGATCAAAAGGAAGCCAGGCGCATTGCCGCCGAGATCGGCTATCCCGTGATCATCAAGGCATCGGCAGGCGGTGGCGGGCGCGGTATGAAGGTCGCCCTTACCGAGGCTGACCTCGAGATCGCCTTGCAGACAGCGAGCACGGAAGCGGGAGCCGCCTTCGGCGACGATGCCGTCTACATCGAGAAATACTTGGAAAAGCCGCGCCACATCGAGGTGCAGGTATTCGGCGACGGCGCCGGCCGCGGCGTGCATTTCGGCGAGCGCGACTGTTCGCTGCAACGCCGCCACCAGAAAGTCTGGGAAGAGGCGCCCTCGCCGGCCCTCAACGCCGAGGAGCGCGCCCGCATCGGCAATATCTGTGCCAAGGCCATCGCCGACCTCGGCTACTCCGGCGCAGGCACCATCGAATTCCTGTACGAGAATGGCGAGTTCTACTTCATCGAGATGAACACGCGGCTGCAGGTCGAGCATCCGGTGACGGAGGCGATCACCGGCATCGATCTCGTCCACGAACAGATCCGCGTTGCCTCCGGCGGCGGGCTTTCGGTGCGCCAGGAGGACATCAAGTTCAACGGCCACGCCATAGAATGCCGCATCAATGCCGAGGACCCGCGCACCTTCACGCCTTCGCCCGGCACGATTACACATTTCCACACGCCTGGCGGTCTCGGCATCCGCGTCGATTCCGGTGTCTATTCCGGCTACAAGATCCCGCCCTATTATGACAGCCTGATCGGCAAGCTGATCGTGCACGGCCGCAACCGCGTCGAATGCATGATGCGGCTACGGCGGGCGCTCGACGAGTTCGTCGTCGACGGCATCAAGACGACGCTGCCGCTGTTCCGCGACCTGGTCGGCAATGCCGATATCGCCAATGGCGACTACGACATCCACTGGCTGGAAAAGTATCTGGCCAAAGAGGAATAGCGCCCGACTTGCCGCTATGATGCCGCGATGACCCGTCCTTACGCTCCCGGCTATCGCATTCCGACCGACCTGTTGCTCAAGGCCTATGCCTCGGGCGTCTTCCCGATGGCCGAGAGCGCTTCCGACCCGGAAGTGTTCTGGGTGCGGCCGGAGACGCGCGGCATCATACCGCTCGATGGCTTCCACACGCCGAAGAGCTTGCGGAAGACAATTCGCAAGCACCCGTTCGACATCCGCTTCGATTTCGATTTCGAGGCGACGATCGACGGCTGCGCCGAAAAGCGCGAGGAGCGCCGCTCGACCTGGATCAACGCGCCGATCCGCGAAGCCTATATCGAGCTGCACCGTCTGGGGCACTGCCATTCGGTCGAGGCATGGCGCGAGGAACGGCTGGTCGGCGGCCTCTATGGCGTCTCGCTCGGTCGCGTGTTCTTCGGCGAAAGCATGTTCGCCCGGGAAACCGACGCGTCCAAGACCTGCCTGTATCATCTGGTCGAGCGGCTGAAGGCGCGCGGCTTTGCCCTGCTCGACACGCAATTCACCACTGAGCATCTCAAACGCTTCGGCGCGGTCGACGTGCCGCGCGTCAAATACGAGAAGATGTTGGCCGACGCGCTGAAGGGCGAAGCCGTTTTTTATCCCTGACCGGAGACCGAGCGGCCGAGCCGGCTCGACAGGTGAAAGGGGTCAGCCCTTCGCGGTTTCCATCGGCGTCTGCGAATGGAACATCATCTTCCAGCCGTTGACACGATGAACATAGCCAGTGCTGACCAACGCGGCGTAGGGCTCGCCGTTTTCTCGTGTCGCATGAGCCTCATAGGTCAGCATGATAATGTCGCTGCCGGGCTCGATGATACCCTTGAGGTCGATCTGAAGGTCGCGCCAGCGGTTGGGCTTGGTCGCGGTCTTGGCCAGATCGGCATTGTCCATTGCCTGTGCCATCTCAGGAAATGCTACCAGGCATTCTGTGTCGACATTGGCGGCGTAGTAAGCTTCGTCGCCCGTCCAGAACCCCTTTTCGAGTTCGAGCAGGTCGTCTTTGCTGGCCGTGATCCGTTTGCTGTCCGACATCAGAATATCCTCCAAGCGCATAAATGCGTCATCGTCCATGGCCCAACGCATAGTTGCCACCACGGTTCCGGAGGATCAGTTGGTGTTGGTCGCGTCAGGTTCCGTAGGGTCCGGCTGTTCGGCGGCCGGAGCAGCGGCGGGCTTTGGCTTGGACGTGTCGACCTTGGGCGTCTCGGCATTGGCCGCGTCGGGCGGCGGCACATCCGACTTCTGCTTGCAGCCCTTTAGCCAGACGTCATAGACGGCGTGCTCGACGGCGTTTAGGCCGGGGCTCTCGGCGAACATCCAGCCGGTGAAGATGCGGCGGATCTTGCGGTCGAGCGTGATTTCGTCGACTTCGACGAAGGAATCGGTCTTCGGCTCTTCATTCTCCGGCCGCGAATAGCAGATGCGCGGCGTCACCTGCAAAGCGCCGAACTGCACGGTTTCGTCGATGTAGACATCGAAGGTGATGATACGGCCGGTGATCTTGTCGATGCCGGCAAATTCGGCGACCGGATTGGTGATGCGATCGGAGATTGCGGGTGCTGCCGCAGGCGCCTGCGCCGCGGCAAACGCTGTCGGGAACATGGCGACAGCGCCAATTGCCGCCAGTCCGGCCATCGATGTCAGGCTGAAAATGTTCATGCGGAGATACCGGTGGTTTGGGCCCGGGTGATTCTGTCACGCCCAAGGCTATTCGCCGTTGTCATATCAGCAAGCAGCTAAACGCCAATTGTGGCGACAAAGGACCGGCCGGCGGTCAAGAACCAGGCGTCCACGCATCGTAGTCGCCCGTCACCTGCGGACGGTGCTGATTGGTGAGCACGGAACCCTTCGGGCGATAAGCCGCCGGTGTTCCCGTGAGGTTCGGCTCATGCGCCTTTTCCCATTCGCGCGGCCGATAGTCGTCGCTTGGCGGCGCCACATCGACGCGGTGATGCATCCAGCCGTGCCAGCCCGGAGGGATCGCCGACGCCTCCGAATAATTGGCGTAGATGATCCAGCGGCGGGTGCGGCCTTCCGAATCGACGCCGCCTTCGTAGTAGACATTGCCGGCCCCATCCTGGCCGACCTTGTTGCCGTGGCGCCAGGTGTGAAAACGGGTTCCCAGCGTCTGGCGGTTCCACCAGGTGAAAAACTGCAGAAGGAAAGTTTTCATTCAGATCCTCGCGGGCGCGCGGCGGTGGCTGTTCCCTGCTTATGGCGTCAGGCCTTGGCGAAGGCAAGGGTTTTGCGGCGCCTGCGGCACTGACGGCATGCCGAAACGCTCGGTCATTGGCCGATCCATTTCGCACCTGCGAACCGACGCTTGCCAAGCCGGCTGCGTCTTCCTAAAGCTCTCATCGCCCGGCGCTGCCGCATGACCCCGAAAATCGAAATCGATTTTCGGAAAGGATCATGCGCAAACCAAAGTGCTACAGCGTCCTTTGCGCGTCCACGGGACGCGCGGCGCTGTAGTCAACGCCGGCTGCGGGAGGTGAGGAATGGCCTTAGCTGTCGCCAGGATCAGTGCGGAGACAATACGCGCCCGCAAGGGCGGCGTGCCGGTCGTATGCCTTACCGCTTACACCTATCCCGTCGCCCGCCTGCTCGACGATCATGTCGACCTTCTCCTGGTCGGCGACAGCGTTGCCATGGTGCTGCATGGCCACAAGACCACGCTCGGCGCCTCGCTGGAGATGATGATCGCCCATGGCCAGGCCGTGATGCGCGGTTCGTCAAAGGCCTGCGTGGTGGTCGACATGCCGGCCGGCAGCTACGAGACTTCGGCCGCGCAAGCCCTTGCCTCGGCGCGCCGCATCTCTGAGGAAACCGGCTGCGAGGCGGTGAAGCTGGAAGGCGGCGTCGAAGTAGCCCTCCAGATCGCCGCAATCGTCACGGCCGGCATTCCAGTGATGGGCCATATCGGCTTGCAGCCGCAATCGGTGGAAAAGGACGGTGGCTACAAGATCAAGGGCCGCACGCCGGAGAATGTGGCCGCGCTCATGCGCGACGCCGACGCGGTCGCAAAGGCCGGCGCGTTTTCGCTGGTCATCGAAGGCACGGTCGAGACCGTTGCCGCCGACCTCACCCGGCACATTACCATTCCTACCATCGGCATCGGCGCCAGCCGCGATTGCGACGGCCAGATCCTGGTCATCGACGACATGGTCGGCCTGACGGTCGACCGGGTGCCGAAATTCGTCAAGGAATACGCCGATTTGCGCAGCGCTGTCGCCGATGCCGCGGCGCGTTATGCGGCGGAGGTGCGCAGCCGCACCTTCCCCGGGCCGGGCCACGTCTTTTCAGCCGCGAGCGACAAGGACAAGGCATGAACCGGCCCCCCATCCGCCAGCCGCTCGTCGTCGACACCGTGCCCGGCCTTCGCGCGCAGATCCGCGAATGGCGGCGCGAAGGCCTGAGCGTCGCCATGGTGCCGACCATGGGCGCTTTGCATGACGGCCATATCTCGCTGGTCGGGGCTGCGCTCGCAACGGCCGATCGCTGCGTCGTCTCCATCTTCGTCAACCCGGCCCAGTTCGCCCCCACTGAAGATCTCGACAAGTATCCGCGGCAGCTGGCCCGCGATCTCGACCGGCTGACCGAGGCCGGCGCACAGCTTGCCTTCACGCCTACGGTTTCCGAAATGTATCCGGCAGGCTTTGCGACGAAGATTTCGGTCGGCGGCCCGTCTTCTGGCCTGGAATCGGATTTCAGGCCGACCTTCTTCGAGGGCGTCGCCACGGTCGTGGCCAAGCTCTTTCTGCAAGCCCTGCCCGACTACGCCATCTTCGGCGAAAAAGACTACCAGCAGCTTTGCGTCGTCCGAAAGCTCTGCCGCGATCTTGACCTTCCGGTGGAAATCGTCGGCGCGCCAACCGTGCGCGATGCGCATGGCCTGGCAATGTCGTCGCGCAACGCCTATCTCGACGCCGCCGAGCTCGACGTCGCGCGACAGCTCAATGTCATCTTGCGCCAGACGGCGGCAGCGCTCGCGGCCGGTGCCGATGAAAACGGCGTGACCGGTAAAGCCACTGCCGCGCTTCTCGAGGCAGGCTTCGACAGCGTCGACTATGTCGCCGCGCGCGAGAGCCTGACGCTCACCTCGTGGCGGCGTGACGGCGATGGCCGCCTGCTTGCCGCGGCGTGGCTTGGCAGAACCAGGTTGATCGACAATGTGGAAGTTTACTCATTTATTCCCTGAAAAATTCCAATTCCGTTCACTTTGATTTGTATCGCAGAGCGGCCCGAGCGCTCTTAGACAACGGCTCATCAGGTACGTTCTGGCCAGCCCGTAAGCGCTCACGATACACCGAACGCCGCTGTGAGACGTTTCACAGACGTAACCAAGCCGGCTATGTTGTGTGCGACCCCAGGCAGAGACAGTGTGTGACCTGCCACTACGCTGCAATCCTTACGAGGCTCTACGTGTCTGTCCAGGCCAACATAGTCGGTCGCGCCCTGCCGCAGATCGTCGAGGCAATCTACGATTCGATTGTCGATGTCGGCCGTTGGCCATCGACGCTTGAATCAATCTGCAAATTGGCGCTCGGCCGGCTTGCCATGCTGGCGGTCGTCGATACGGCGAGAAACTCGGCCCGGTTTTCGACTTCCTGCGGCGATCCGGTCCTGCTTGAGCCGCTGCAGCGCGACTACGCCTGCGAGGTGCCCTTTTTCAAGGCGGTGCCGAAGATGGAAGTCGACATACCGTTGACCGTCGACAGCGTCTACGCCCTGCAAGGCCCTGACGCCCGCCAGAACTGGCTCGAAAGCCGCATCGTGCGCGAGTGGGTGGAACCCAACCGTCTCGACGATTTCTTCTGGGTAGCGCTGATGAAGCAGCCGGCGCGCACCGGCACGCTGATGGTGGTTACCGACAAGGACAGGCCCCAGATTTCAGCCAGGGATATCGACCTGATGTCCAGGCTCGCCCCCCATGTCCGGCGTGCGGTGACCATCGGCGACCTGTTCGAGGCCGAGCGGCGCAAGGCCGACATCTTTCGCTCGATCCTTGAGAGCCTCGACCATCCAGTGCTGATCGTCGCCGACGATATGCAGATCATTTTCGCCAATCCGGCAGCCGAAGCCCTGCTCACCGAAACCGCCTCAGTGTCCTCGGTGCGCGGCCAGCTGTCCTTCGCTTATGCCAACGCCAACACCGCCATCGGCCGCGCCGTCCAGCTCGGCACGCGCGACGAATTCGCGCTCGGACCGTCCGGCATCAACATTCCGCTGGTGAAGGCCATGTCTCCGGCGGTGGCGCATGTCATGCCTCTGGCGCGACGCGACATTTCGGCCCGCATATCGCCGCGCGCCGCCGCGGCCATTTTCATTGCCGCCGCCGGCGCCGCATCAGTGCCGGCGCTGGAAGCGATCGCTGCGCTGTTCGGACTGACCGCAGCGGAAAAGCGTGTCGCCGGCCATGTCGCCGCCGGGCTGACACGGCGTGAAATCGCGGCTGCCAGCGGCGTCTCGGACGGCACCGTCAAATCACAGCTGGCAACCATCTTCGACAAGACCGCCACCGGCGACCAGCGAGAGCTGGAACTCCTGATGCGCGAATTGACGCCGCCGCTGCGCTCGGCCTGAAGCCATACTCGGAGCCAATCGTCAAATCTTTCAACTATTTGCCGGTACGCACGCGTAATCCACAATACCAAGCCGGCATCGTTGCAATTCGGCCAAAATCATGGTGCGGTTCTGCTCCGGTCCGGAGACGGTGCATCGTGCACGACCGGACGTGGAAACGATTTCCTGGGCGGTCCCCGAACTTGATACCGACACGAATTGAACGGCTGCTGCCTTACCTCTTCCTGCTGGCCCTGCTTTGCATCGCGCTCGCTTTCCGTCCGCTACTGCCGGTCGATGAGACGCGCTATCTCAGCGTCACCTGGGAGATGTATCTCGGTGGACATGTCTTCGTACCGACGATGAACTTTGCGCCCTATCTGCAGAAGCCGCCGCTGTTGTTCTGGCTCATCGATCTCTCTTGGAACATCTTCGGCGTGAGCCGCGCGGCGGCGATGCTCGTCATCTTCGCCGCCTCGTCGCTGGTCATCTGGCTGACGACGCTTCTGGCCAAAACCCTGTTTCCCGAGCGCCAGGACATCGCCAGCCGCATCCCCTGGCTGGTGGCCGGCAGCACCGTCTTTGTCATCTATTCGACCCTGATCCTGTTCGACATGCTTTTGACGGCCTGCGTGGTCGCCGCACTGCTGTCGTTGCTGGGCTTCGCCAGGACCGGCAACCGCTGGCAGGCGGTGCTGGCGGGTCTCTTCATCGGGCTCGGCGTGCTGGCCAAAGGCCCGGTGGTGCTCATTCACATCGGCGCGCCCGTCCTGCTCTATCCCCTCTGGCGTGACCGGCGAGCCGGCCTTGCCCCTTTGCAGTTCTTTGCCGGAGCCGGCCTGGCAATTCTCGCCGCCCTTGTCCCGGTCGCCATATGGCTGGCGCCCGCGACCATCCTGACCAAGGGCAGTTTCGTCTACGATCTCGTGTGGAACCAGTCGGCAGGTCGGGTTACCGGAAGCCTGCACAATTCGCATGGCCGGCCGTTTTACTTTTACCTGATGCTGTTGCCGCTCATGTTCGTGCCCTGGGCCTTTATCCCCCCGGTGTGGCGGCTAAAGCCGGCTGCCCGGATACGCAGCCTGATCGACACGAAATCCCCGGATCTGCGTGCCCTGCGCCTGCTGTCGTTCTCGTTCATTGCGGTGCTGCTGGTCTTCAGTGCCATATCCGGCAAGCAGCCGCACTATGTCGTGCCGGCACTACCGTTCGCGACCATTCTGCTGGGCTACTTCATGGCCGAGATTTCAGTCGCCAGGCTGAGGGCGACGGCCTTTGTCATGCTTGCCCTTTTCGCCATCGGCCACGCCGCCGCCTCGGCGACCGTGTTCAAACGCTACGATCTCACGCCGCTGGCGAGCTTCATCGACGAACGAAAGGACGCCGACTGGGCCGTCGCTTACGACTATCAGGGCGAGGTCGGTTTCCTTGGGCGAATAGAGAAGCCATTCGAGAACGCCGACAAGCCTGAGGAATGGCTCAAGTCTCATCCCGGCGGCTACGTCATCGAAAAGCAATCGAAAGATCCGGGCACATCCGAACAGATCGCCTTCCGGCAGCCGGTGGAGCGCGGCTATCTGGTCGTGCTGAAGGGACAGCACTGAACGTTTCGTCGGACGCCTATCCCAGCGGCTTCTCGAAGATCAGCGCCGGCAACCCCGAACCGCCGCCGCAATCGGCTGTGCTGCCGACCGGCAAAAATCCCTTCGAACGGTAGAAGGCGATGGCCGGCACGTTGGCCTCTTCCACCTCGACCCGCAACCTGTTCGCCTCGGGAAAGCTGGCTTCGACCTCGTCCAGCAAGGCCTGGCCGATGCCTTGCCGCTGGCAGGCCGGCAGTACATAGAGCTGGTTCAGCAGCACGATCTTCGCATCCGTCGTTGCGGCGGCAAAAGCCATGCCGCCGATACGCTTGCCGTCATCGGCGACCAGGAATTCCGAGTTCGGCCTTGTCAGCCGCGCCTTGAGCGAGGCGATCGAATGCCAGTCATCGGTAATTTCGGTCACCCGCTGGGCGCCATAGATCGCGTCGTAGGTTGCGTGCCAGGTTTCGACCAGCAGCGCGCGGACGGCGGCAAGGTCACGTTCGCTGGCGGTGCGGACGAACATTGTTCTATTCGATACCGAGCTTGGCCTTGACCAGATCGTTGACCGCCTGCGGGTTGGCCTTGCCGCCGGTGGCTTTCATCACCTGGCCGACGAACCAGCCGGCCATGGTCGGCTTGGCGCGAGCCTGTTCGACCTTGTCGGGGTTGGCAGCGATCACCTCGTCGACCGCTTTCTCAATGGCGCCGGTGTCGGTGACCTGCTTCATGCCGCGGCTTTCGACCAGCTGGCGCGGATCGCCGCCCTCGTTCCAGACGATCTCGAACAGATCCTTGGCGATCTTGCCGGAGATGGTGCCTTCCTTGATCAGGTCGATCACGGCACCGAGCTGCTCCGGTGTTACAGGAGCATTTTCAATGTCCTTGCCGGCCTTGTTAAGCTGGCCGAGCAGGTCATTGATGACCCAGTTGGCGGCAAGCTTGCCGTCGCGGCCCGAGGCCACCTGCTCGAAATAGTCGGCGATCGGCTTTTCCGACACCAGGATCGAGGCGTCGTAGGTCGACAGGCCAAGTGAAGAGATCAGCCGCGCCTTCTTGTCGTCGGGCAGCTCCGGCAACTCCTTGGCCAGCGCGTCGACATAGGCCTGATCGAACTCCAGCGGCAAAAGGTCGGGATCGGGGAAGTAGCGGTAGTCATGCGCCTCTTCCTTGCTGCGCATCGAGCGCGTCTCGCCTTTGACGGCGTCGAACAGCCTGGTTTCCTGATCGATCTTGCCGCCATCCTCGAGGATGGCGATCTGGCGGCGCGCCTCGAACTCGATGGCCTGGCCGATGAAGCGGATCGAGTTGACGTTCTTGATCTCACAGCGCGTACCGAATTCGCCGCCGGGCTTGCGAACGGAGACGTTGACGTCGGCGCGCATCGAGCCTTCGTCCATGTTGCCGTCGCAAGTGCCGAGATAGCGCACGATGGTGCGCAGCTTGGTGACATACGCCTTGGCCTCGTCGGCGGAGCGCATGTCCGGCTTGGAGACAATCTCCATCAGCGCCACGCCGGAGCGGTTGAGATCGACATAGGACATGGTCGGATGCTGGTCGTGCATCGACTTGCCGGCGTCCTGCTCCAGGTGCAGGCGCTCGATGCCGATCTCGATGTCCTCGAACTCGCCCTGCCGGTCGGGACCGACCGAAATGACGATCGTGCCTTCGCCAACGATCGGCTGCTTGAACTGCGATATCTGGTAGCCCTGCGGCAGGTCGGGATAGAAATAGTTTTTCCGGTCGAACACCGACTTGTGGTTGATCTGCGCCTTCAATCCGAGGCCGGTGCGGATCGCCTGCTTGACGCATTCCTCATTGATGACCGGCAGCATGCCGGGCATGGCCGCGTCGACGAGGCTGACATTGGCGTTGGGCGCCGCGCCGAAAGTCGTCGACGCCCCGGAAAACAGCTTTGCTTCCGAGGTCACCTGCGCATGAACCTCGAGGCCGATGATGATCTCCCAATCGCCGGTAGCGCCGGGAATAAAACGTTTGGCATCGGGCGTGCGGGTATCGATAAGGGTCATGGTGGCCTGCGCTTTTGGCTCGCGAAAACTGCGATTTTCGCGAATTTGGGTATCGGTCTTCGCTAGTGCAAACCGCTTCGCGAGACAAGCGCCCAAAGCAGCGCAGAGCAGCGGGCTGGCCTTTTCAGCCCTTTTCGGCCGCTCGGCAACCGATGAATGAACGCCGCCGGCCGGAATTCGGTCGGCGGTCTCTTCGTCAGGTCAGGCCGTTGCGATATAGGCCCTGATCTCGTCGGCCTCGCGCTCGACATCCTCGATGCGGCGCTTGACCACGTCGCCGATCGACACGATACCGTCGAGCAGCCCGTCCTTTTCCACCGGCAGATGGCGGAAACGGCCTTTGGTCATGATCTCCATCACCTCGTTGACCGTGTGGTTCTCGTTGCAGATCTTCACTTTCGGCGTCATCGCCGAGCGTACCGTTATATCAAGTGCGGCAGCGCCTTCCCTGGCGACGACCCGCACGATGTCACGCTCGGAAAGGATGCCGACGATCTTGCGATCGCCATTGGTGATGACCAGTGCACCGATCTTGTGGTCGGCCAGGATTCGAATGGCTTCGCTGAGCTTTACATTCGGCCCGAGCGTGAACACGTCATGGCCTTTTCTCTCGAGAATTGCCTTAACAGTCATGGCGTCCTCCTCCTCCTGATTGGCTAGCCAGCTCCCGCCCTGACCGGCTTCACATAAGAGTGAACATCGTGCGCCGTGATCGGTTGCTTTTCAAGTGTGCCAGTGGGTTGCGCCAATAGAGTGCGCTAGTCGGGGGTGCGCTGGTCGTCGGGGATCTCCCATTCAGGCGCCCGCCAGCGCCGGTCGAACCAGCGCAACCCGAAGAAGCCTGCGACGAGGCCGCCAATGTGCGCTTCCCAGGCGATCTGGCCGGGTTCTCCGAGCCCGAGACCGTAAAGGCCGGTGGCGAGATTGATGACCATCCAGGCGCCGAGAAAATTGACGACGCCGCGCATGCGCAAAACGATTGCGATCGGCAGCACGGGACCGGCAAAGGCCGCCCTGCCGGAGGAGCGGTCGGTACGGAACCCGAAGCGAGCCGCCGCACCCATCATGCCCGATATCGCCCCGGAAGCGCCGACCAGCGGTGCTTCGCCGTATGGATGGACCGCCCAGAACAGCACCACCGCAGCCAGCCCGGTAGCGGCGAAAAACAAGGCGAACCAGAACCAGCCGAGACGGTTGGCCAGCGGCGACCCGAAGGCGGCCAGCGCAACCATGTTGATGGCAATGTGGGCAACGCCACCATGCATGAAGGCATAGGTGAAAGGACGGGTGAAGAGGAACCAGTCGAAACCGTATTGGCCGGTGTAGAGGACCGGAATGAAGGCGCCGTCGGTGAGCAATGTTATCTGCTGCTCTTCGGTCAGCACATATTGCTGCAGCAGGAAGACGGCAACGCAGATGCCGATCACCGCCAGCACCGCCAGTGGCAGGTTGAACACCGGCTCGCGGCGCGGCGGCGGCGCCTCTGCGGTCTGTTCGGTCTCCAGGGGGCCGGCCGGTTCGCTCATATGCTCTGATCCAGGGATTTGCGTGTCGCGAGCATCTAGGCCATGCCCGGACAAATCACAAACTACGAATCACAAAGCGCGAATCACAAACCGCGAATCAAAAAGAAGCCGTCCAAGGTTTCCCTTGAACGGCTGGTCGAGCCCCCTGCTCCCCTAAACTATTGACCGAAGTGCTGTTGGTCGTCGCGAAACGACCGCTTCTGGCGTGGTTTTGGTGTGCCATGGCGAGCCCGTGCGCGCAACGTAAACCATTTGTTAACCTTAACGTCCCCGACCCGTGAACAAGTCTTAACGACGCTGGCACGCATCCTGCTCCGGAACGCATGTAGGTCATCGGAGGGCGCCCTTTCTGTTCACCGATGGGACCATCAGACGGCAGAATGCGCGGAGTTTCATAGCATGAACCAGAACGGATCAATCGCGCTGTTCCATTATTGGAATCGCCTGCGTGATGGACGTCCTGCCCCAAAGCGTTCGGAAGTCGAACCGGCCGATATCAAGGCGCTTTTGGCCGACACCTTCATCCTGGAAAGGGATACGCGCGGCGAAGCGGTGTTCCGGCTTGCCGGCACCAGGCTTTGCGCCGGCTACGGCCGCGAGCTCAAGGGTTTTTCGTTCCCCTCGCTATGGCGCGAGAAGGACCAGCGGCTGGTGTCGCGCCTCATTCACGGGGTTTTCGAGCAGAAATCCGTGGTGCTGATCACTTATGAGGGGTTCAGCCGCAGCGGCCGGTCCAACCACTTCGAGTTGCTTGCGCTGCCGCTCGACGGCGGCGTCGAGAACCCGCGCTGCCTCGGCGTCATCAGCGCCGTGGAAAAGCCGTTCTGGCTGGGCGCCGACCCGATCACCGACGCGCTGATCGACGCCATCCGCGTCATCGCTCCCGACAAGGAACCGATGTTCCTGAAAAACCGTCCGGAAATATCCGTTCCTTCGCTGGCTCCCACCGAACTCGAAGCGGCGGAGACCATCTCGGCGCTCGGTCGGTCGCGCCGTATCCGCCACCTCGTCGTGTTCGACGGCGGGCGCGAGCAATAGTCTCCAAGCCGGCGCTAATCTTAACTATCGGGGGCCCACTTTTCCCCTTTGTTAACCTGCTTGGCTGTAGTTTTTGCCGAGATTCCACGCACGACGCGGGAATGCCAACGGGGTGTAGGCAGTCATGAGGTCAGCGGCGGTCGAATACGCACCGTCCCGCGCCGAAAGGCGTAACTTTCAGCGCGTCCGGGTCAAGATCTACGGGCGCTTCATGCTGGAGGACCGCACCGAACACCCTTGCCAGGTCGTCGATATGTCACCGGGCAATGTCGCGTTGCGCACCGAGCGCGTCGGCATGCCGGGCGAAAAAATCATTGCCTATATCGATCATATCGGCCGCATCGAGGGCGTGGTGACGCGCACTTCGCAGGACGGCTTTGCCATGACCGTCATTGCCTCGGATCGCAAGAAGGACAAACTGGCCGCGCAGTTGACCTGGCTCGCCAACAAGCATGAACTCGACCTGCCGGAAGACCGCCGCCACGAACGCGTGGCGCCGCGCAACCCGACAAGCGTGCTGCAGCTCACCGATGGGCGCCAGTATCAGTGCCGCATAATCGACCTGTCGCTGTCGGGCGCGGCGGTCGAGATCGACGTCAAGCCGGCGCTCGGCATCCAGGTCATGCTGGGCACCATGCGTGGCCAGGTGGTGCGTCATTTCGAGGATGGCGTTGCCATCGAATTCGCCGTCATCCAACGCCCGGAAACGCTCGATTCCGAGTTCAACGCCCCGCGCGCCTGAACGATCGGCAACAGGCAGCAAAAACGAACCGGCCCTGCGCGGCCGGTTTTTTGTTGCCGGCGTTCCGCCTGCCTCTCCAGCTTGTAGCGGCACGCAGCAAATCCACGGCTCCACCCGGAAATCCGCGCCCCGACACCGCGGGTTTACGCCGAGACCTGAACGATTTTATATTAAAATAGGTCAAATTTTACGCGTATTCTATTGAGCTTTTACTCAATGTCTACTTCGGGTTTTTGCGTCAAATAAATCCAACGCTGTCATTGTCTCCTCAAACGGGGAGACTGACGAATGGCAAAGACGTGGGGCAAGCTGTTGCTCTTGGCAATGGCGATGCAGCTTTCCGCTTGGGGAACGGCGCAAGCAGCAGGACCGGCCTACATGCACACCGGCGGCCGCACGACACAGCCGGTCGGTCACTACGAATTCTGCCAGAAGCTGCCGCAGGAGTGCGCTCAGCGCACGCCGAAGCAGGCACCGGTCGAACTGACCCGCAAGCTGTGGGCGGCGATCGTCGACGTCAACAATTCGGTCAACACCCGGATCGTGCCGCGCACCGATATGGAAATGTGGGGTAAGGAAGAGGTCTGGTCCTATCCCGACAGCGGCTTCGGCGACTGCGAGGACTATGCGCTGGAGAAGCGCCGCGAATTGATGGCGCTCGGCGTTCCCGCCGGCAATCTCTTGATGACCGTGGCGCGCCAACAAAATGGCGACGGCCACGCGGTGCTGACCGTGCGCACCAGCCTCGGCGAGTTCATCCTCGACAATCTGGAGTCCAAGGTGCTGTCCTGGACCGACACCGACTACACCTACCTGAAGCGCCAGTCCGACCAGAATTCCGGCGTGTGGGTGACGATCAATGACGGTCGCGCCGACGCGGTTGCCAGCGTCCGCTAGGACGCCATCACAGAGGTCAAGCACATCGAATAATGCGACGTGCCTAACGAGAAAGCCCGGTCGAGTCCCCACCCTCCCCGTCCCCAACGACCGGGTTTTAAGGAGCCGGCCCCGTCCCCGGGCCGGCTCCACCATTTCTGGACCATGATCGCGAACCGAAGGACCTCGGCAGCGAAAAGTGAGAACCGGTTTTTGCTGCGCTGACCTGCCGTTCGGAAAAGATCATCGTCAAACAGGATAGAGTTCAGGCCTTCTTCAGCCCCGCCTTGAAGCGCTTGCCGTTCGCGACGTAGTGCGCGGCCGAGGCGCGCAGCCTGGCGACCGCGGCGTCGTCCAGCGTCCTGATCACCCGCGCGGGCGAGCCGACGATCAGGCAATTGTCGGGGAACTCCTTGCCTTCGGTGACCAGCGCGCCGGCGCCGACCAGGCAATTCTTGCCGATCCTGGCGCCGTTGAGGACTATGACGCCCATGCCGATCAGGCTGTTGTCGCCGATCGTGCAGCCATGCAGCAAGGCGCGGTGGCCGATCGTGCAGCCCTGCCCGATCGTCAGGGAAAAACCGGGATCGGTGTGCATCACCGTGTGTTCCTGGACATTGCTGTCGGCGCCGATGACGATCGCCTCGTTGTCGCCGCGGATGACCACGCCAAACCAGAAGCCGGCATTGCGACCGACGCTGATGTCGCCGATCAACGTCGCATCGGGCGCGATCCAGTTGCTGTCGGCATCCTCGAAACGGGGCGATTTTCCGTCGATTACATAGGTCGGCATTTCCAGTCTCCGATTCGTCGCAGGCCGGGACAAACCCTAGAACAATCCTGGGAAAACCGCGTAGCGGTTTCCCCAGCAATTGCCTCAAGGCAAATACCGCGCCAGCGATTCCACCAACAGCTGAAGCGCACCAGGAGAGCCAATGCCCCAGGAGGCAATGGCGATCAGCACGATGCCCAGCGCCAGCGCCCAGGCGATCACCGTGCAGCCGCAGGACACCAGCATCAGCATCGAAATGCGGCCGTCGCGCCGCGCATCGAGCGCATCGTTGGCGAGCATGAACGGACCGGCGCAAGCGGTCGCGGCCAGCGAGCGCAGGATGTACGCCGGCGACACATAAGGTTCGGCAAAGGCAAGCCGGCGGCCCGCCGCCAGTTCCATCACGGACCCGGTAAGCCCGCAGGCTGTGAGCCCGACGGCAAAAGCGAAGAGAACGGGCAGCAGCAGGCTCATCTTTACCTTCCGTTTACCATGAGATCGCACAGTCGCGTCCAGCGCAGCAAGAGCCGTGCCGCGGCATGTGTGCAGCCCAGGGACAGACGGCGGCGACTATGGGGTTTGCGATGAAGCAGGCAGCGACCGCCGAAGAATTCAACGTCGTCGATTCCGTGCTGATGAAGCGGGTGTTCTATGCCTTTGCCGCACTGGCGCTGCTGTCGCTGGCGATCAGCCTTGGCGGAAAATGGTTCGGCCGCTCGATCTCCATGGCCGGCTACACCGACGACACCACAGTCCACAAGGTGGTGATCGGCAACAATGTCATTGCCGTGCCGGCCAACGCCATCCGCTTCCTGCAGGCGCGGCGCGACGGCATCGCTTCGCGCCTCGACCTTTATCTGCGCTATCCCCAGATGGACGGCTACAGCGAAGCCGCACGCGACGATTTCAACCACACGGGCACGGCCAAGAACATCATCTTCCTGTCGTTCGAACCGCAGATGATGTCGCGCGACATGAGCGGCCGTTTCGCGCCGATCTATAGCGCGCTGATCAGCCAGCCCGGCGCGCCCGGCCCCGGCGGCACGACGATTTACGGCTTTAGCGAAAAATCAGGCTATCTCAACGAGGTGCTTGCGGTCGCCGACCGGGCCGGCAAGGACCCGTTCGTCGCCCGCTGCCTGAGCGGACCGAGCGCCGAGGAATCGCTGGCGCCCTGCGAGCGCGACATCCAGGTCGGCGACAGCCTCAGCCTGACCTACCGCTTTCCCCGGGAGTTGCTGGGCAACTGGCCAGCGCTTGACGCCGCTATCGTCGCCGAGGCCACGCGCGTCTTAAAGACCGCACGGTAGCGGCCCTCTGCTTTTGTCATACATGGGCGCGAAGCCGCGCGGACCCGAGGATCCGTTCCATGCCCTTAAGGCAGCGAAGCGGTGCAGAATTACTGTTGGGAAGCAGCAGAGGCAGTTCTGGACCGCCACATTCCTGAGCCGAGGCCTGGAATATATCCCAGGGTCTCAGCGACGCCGCTGTGCGGCTGCTTCTCCCCGGGATGACGATGGCGCAGCTGGCTGCCGCCAATCGCCGAAGTCCGTAGCCGTCTGGGCTCAGGCCAGATCGATGTCGAGGATCGCCATCGAGAAATTATAGTCGCCGTCGTCCTCGTCCTTGAAGACGATGCCGAGGAACTCGTCGCCGACATAGACCTCGGCCGAATCTTCCTTGCGCGGCCGCGCCTTCACCTCGAGTTTGGGATTCTGGAAGACGCGCTTGAAATAGGCGTCCAGCTTTCTGATTTCGTCCGGCTTCAAAAGTCTTCTCCGATCGTCGGGCTTGCTCGTTGGAACGCGCTTCTGGCACGTCGACAATGGCGATGTAAAGGCAAGCCGGCTGGATAGAACGCGAACCCTGGGGCCGGATGATTTCAGGTCGAATCCAAATCCGCCTCTAAATCAAGGAGGTAGAGCATGATGTCGTCCGAAAACCGCCTCACACTTTTCGGCATCATGCTTCAGAGGCAACGGCGCCGGCAACCGGACTTCAGTCCGGCGCGCCGGGTGTTGCAAATCAGATGTCGAAGCTGACGACCTGGTCCATCGATTGCGACGGCAAAAGCTGGTCCATCTGGCGCGAAGGCTGGTCGCAGCCGGTCTCGCCGACGACGCGGGCCGGTACGCCGGCAACCGTCTTGTTGTGCGGCACCGGCGACAGCACGACCGAGCCTGCCGCGATCTTCGAGCAATGGCCGATCTCGATATTGCCGAGAATCTTGGCGCCGGCGCCGATCAGTACGCCGTAACGGATCTTGGGGTGGCGGTCGCCGCCGGCCTTGCCCGTGCCGCCCAGCGTCACGCCGTGCAGGATCGACACATCGTCCTCGATCACCGCCGTCTCGCCGACGACGAGGCCGGTGGCGTGGTCGATGAAGATGCCCTTGCCGATGCGGGCGGCCGGGTTGATGTCGGTCTGGAACACCGAAGACGAGCGGCTCTGCAGATAGAGGGCGAAATCCTTGCGGCCCTGATTCCACAGCCAATGGGCCAGCCTATGCGTCTGGATGGCGTGGAAACCCTTGAAATAGAGCACCGGCATGATGAAGCGGTCGCAAGCCGGGTCGCGGTCGTAATAGGCCTGGATGTCGACACGCACGATCGACGACCATTCCTTGTCGTCGGCCAGCATCGACTTGAACGTCTGGCGGATGAGGTCGGAGCCGATGTCCTGATGCGCGAGCCGCTCGGCGAGCCGATGGATGACAGCTTCCTCCAGGCTCTCCTGGTTGAGGATGGTCGAATAGAGGAACGCCGCCAGAAGCGGGTCGCGGTTGACCGCTTCCATCGCCTCGTCGCGGACCGAACGCCAGATCGGATCGACCGGCTGGACCATTGTGGGGCGGGAAATGCTGATGCTGTTCATCGACGTCTTGTCCTGCGTCCTGGCCGCTTGCCTATTCTCCGGCGGCACATATAAGCCAGATCATAGCACGATTGAACTCAATTTTCCTTAGTGCTCGGTGAAATGGATTTGGTTCACGGAAATTCAAGCCGCCATGGAAAACGAACCCTTGATCGACGCTCCGCTGAAACGCGCGCTCTCCGCGCTCTATCAAGCTCCGGATCGCCACTATCACAACCTCGCCCATATCGAGGCGTTGCTGGCGCTGGCGGACGAATATCGAGCATCGCTGCATGATTCCGGCGCCGTCGAAGCCGCAATCTGGTTCCATGACGCCATATATGACAGCCGCGCCAAGGACAACGAGGCCAGGAGTGCAGCACTTGCGCAGGACAAACTTGCCGCCCGCACCGATCCGGAGCGCCTCGGCCGCATCGCGGCGATGATCGTCGCCACTGCCACGCATGAACTGCCCAGCCTTCAACCACGGGGCCTTGCCGATGAGAACGCCCTCCGCGACGCAGCGCTTTTCCTCGACATGGACCTGGCGATACTGGGTGCGTCAGCCGACGCTTTCGACGCCTATGAACAAGCGGTCCGACGCGAATATGGCTGGGTCGAGGAGCCTATGTGGCGCACCGGCCGCGGCGCGATTCTCAAGACTTTCCTCGCGCGCCAGCATATTTTTAACACGCAGGAATTCCGCCACAGGTTCGAGCCCCAGGCCAGGCAAAACCTGGCGCGGTCTCTAGAAACGCTCAAATCCTAATCCGGAAATGTCTCCATGCGCTGCGCATAGGCTTTGAAACCGGCGCGCCTGTAGACCGATTGCGCGGCCGGATGGTCGTATGTGTCGGTATGAAGCCAGACCCTTTGCGGCGCCCGCGACCAGACGGCGCGAAGCGCCTGGTCGAGCAGGAACGGGCCGAGCCTGCGACCCTGGAAGGCGGGAACCAGCCCGAAATGAACCAGCTCGACCTCAGGCTGGCCGACGCCGTTGAATTCGCACAGACCAGCGGCCTCGCCCTCGACGCGCAGCACATGGATATGTGTCGAGGGCAGCGCCAGCAGGCGCTCGAGGTCTTCCGCCGGCATGCGCAGCCGCTGGTCCCACTGCACCGGCTCGCCGACAGCGCGGTAGAGGTCGATGTAAGCGGCGCTGTCCAGCCTTTCCAGCGCCACCGTGGTCGCTGCTGCAGGGCTGACGCGTGCAGGCGCCAATCGCGCGGGCGCATGTCCATATAGGTGACGAGAAGGTCAACCAAAGCGGCACCGCCTCCGGCTGCAAGCCAGACGAAGATCGATCACCTGAAGGCGCCAACGGATTTGGTCGCCGCCCAAACAAAGAACAGGCCGATCACCAACGACAGCCCGTTGAGGAGGATACCCATGATGCCGAGGACATGATTGTCGTTTGAACGTCCCAGTGCCATCAAGCCAAAAACCACGCCGGTGATGTGCGCCAGCGGCGCCGCAACGAGAAACACCACCAGAAAAACCCCGCCGAGGACGTTTTGAGCGGCCAGCGACGCCTCGCCTGGCATCAACGCCAGCGTGACCACCGCCGCAAAATCCATTGCGAACGCCAGCAGGGCCAGGATCACCGAGCGTTTGCCCAAGCTGCTCCGCCCCACCACGCCGGGCATTGCTATCGTGCTTCTTCCCCATCCGGCCATTACTCGTCCCCGATCAGGTGAAAGCGCCTATCGTCGATGCCATTGCCACAAGCAGCAGGAAGCCAACCGCCAGGGAGCCGCCGTTGAGCAGGATGCCGACGACCCCAAGCACGCGGCTATCGTTCGAACGCACCAGCGCCATCAGTCCGAAAATCAATCCGGCAATATGCGCCAACGGCCCTGCCAGCAGGAAAACCGCCATGAAGAAACCCGTGGCGATGTTCTGGGCACGCTCGGATGCGTGGGTCGGAAGCGCCACCATTGTGGTCAGCGCCATCACACCGGCACCGAAGGCGAGCAGCGCCAGGATGACGGAACGCTTGCCGAACTTGCTTGTCACGACGGCGCCCGGCAGAGCGTCGGCGCTTCTTCCCCATTGTGCCATTGTTTGCCACCCCTCGCCGGCCGCCCAATCCATATCGCCCGAAAATCGCTTACCGGTTAAAGCGGATTTTCGGCATAAAACTCCAAAACCCGCTGCTTGAAGGTCTTGTCGCCCACAGCCAGCATATGGTCGCGGCCGTCTATGTGAAATGACTTGGCGTTCGGCATCAGCGCGGCGAGCTCGTCGGGCGAGCCGCCGATATCGTCTGTCGTCCCGACCGCAATCAGCGTCGGTTGGGCGATGCGCGTCATGTCGTGTTCGCTGAGCAGTTCGCGCGACGTGGCGATGCAGGCAGCCAATGCCCGGCGGTCGCTGCGCGTCTGATCGGCAAAGGCGCGAAAGGAGCGACCGCGCGGATGGCTGGTGGCGGCCGGATCGTCGGCCAGCAGCGCCTCGGCGATCGGATCCCAGTCGCCGACGCCGTCGACCATGCCGATGCCGAGGCCGCCGAAGACCAGCGTCGCCACCTTGTCGGGATCGGACAGCGCCAGGAACGCCGCGATGCGCGCGCCCATCGAATAGCCCATGACATGCGCGCGGCCGATGCCGAGATGGTCGAGCAGGGCCGCCGCGTCCGAAGCCATTTTGGCCGGGGTGTAGTCGGCCTCGTCATAGCTTTTCGACGACGAGCCGTGGCCGCGATTGTCGAAGGCGATGGCGCGATAGCCGGCATCGTTCAGCGTCTTGAACCAGCCGGGCGATACCCAGTTGACATAGTGGCTGGAGGCAAAGCCGTGGATCATCAGCACCGGATCGCCCGCCCCCGACGCCGGCCGGCGGTCGAGGAAGGCGAAGTCGAACCCGTCATGGGAGAAGAATTGCATCGGGAGCGGCTCAGCCGGCGCCGGGCGTGGGCGCGTTGCCCTTGTCCGATGGCGGCATGCCGGGGCCGGACACCGTGCCGACGGCCGGATGGCGCAGCAGATCGCCATGGTCGATGCCGTTTTTGGCGGCGGTGCCGGCCTTGAGCTCCAGCACGAAGCGCACTGGCACACCCGGCGAGATGACTGCATCGGACAATGGAGTGCCGTGCTTGACCGCCCGGACCTTGCCGTCCTGTCCAACAAAGATCAGGTCGAGCGGCATCGGCGTGTTGTGCATCCAGAAGCCGACCTGCTTCTGCATCTCGAAGACGAACAGCATGCCATGATTGTCGGCCATATCCTGGCGATACATCAGGCCGGCCTCGCGTTCCGAGTCGGTGTCGGCGACTTCGATCGAAAAGGATTTATCGCCCCCTTTCGTCGCCACGACCAAGGGTGTCGGATCGACGGGAAGGATCATCGCCTGACCGCCGGCGATCGTCTGCTGGGATGCGGTCGGCTGCCCGGAATAGAAGTAAGCGCCTGCGGCTCCCGCAACGATGACGCAGAGCGCGCCCGCTGTCAGCCAGTTCCTGTACGCCATTGGAAATCCTCGACCAAAGACCATGATCCCTAAAAGTGGTCTCAGGTATTCGGATAAGATCGTGGTGAAACCAAGAAAAACGCCGTCCTGACTTCCTCAGGAAGGCTCGCGTCCTAATGCGCGACCGGCAAGGTGCCCATATCAGGGTGAATCTCGGCAGCCATGAGGCCCTTGTCACCGCGTCCGAAACGCACCAGCACGACCTGTCCGGGCCTGAGCTCGGTGATGCCATAGCGGCGTAGCGTCTCCATATGGACGAAGATATCCTCGGTGCCCTCGCCGCGCGTCAGAAAGCCGAAGCCCTTGGTGCGGTTGAACCACTTGACCAGCGCCCGCTCGAGCCCGCTTTCCGGCGTCACCGCCACATGGGTGCGCTGTTCCTGCATCTCGGCCGGATGGATCGCCGTAGTGGTGTCCATGGACAGCACCCGGAACGCCTGCAAACCACGGTCGCCGTGCTTGACAAGGCACACGACACGCGCGCCCTCCAATGCAGTCTGAAAACCGTCCTTTCGAAGGCAGGTGACATGGAGGAGGATGTCGCCCGAAGAACCGTCATCGGGAAGTATGAAACCGTAGCCCTTGGCCACGTCGAACCATTTGATGGCGCCGGCGATTTCGACAAGGTCGGCGCTATCGCCGCCACTGTCACTCTTCAGGGCGTCGTCAAGGTTCTCATCCCGCCTCGTGAAAGAGGCCTTATCCCCCATAAGAACGCCCCCTTTTTTTCAAGAAAACCGCAAGTGATTCTTGACATTAGATTAACACCGCCGCTTCCGGGGTGTGCAAGACCTGCCGTGCCTTTTTTCACGGTTGAATACAGGAATAGCTGACTTGTTGTTTGCCGGCGTCGCTGCCGACAGCAATGACGATCCATCAAGGCGGTCAACCGGTCGGCAATTTGCAAGGGATTTCGCCGAAATCGGCAACCACTTGTGTCCGTCGCTTTTGTCAGAGCAATCTGATTTTTCCAAAACCGGTGACCACTTTCAGTCGATGCTCGTTGCCCTTCGGCGGGGTGGACCTTATGTTGCCTCGCAACCCAAACATCCCCGAGGAAATCCCATGCGCTACCTCCACACAATGGTCCGTGTCGCCGACGTCGATGTCTCGCTCGATTTCTACTGCAACAAGCTCGGCCTTAAGGAAGTGCGCCGCTACGAAAACGAGCAGGGCCGCTTCACGCTGATCTTCCTCGCCGCCTCCGAGGATGTAGAAAGCGGCATCACTGAGAAGGCGCCGCTGATCGAACTGACCTACAATTGGGACCCGGAGGAGTATAAGGGCGGACGCAATTTTGGCCACCTCGCCTATGAGGTCGACGACATCTACGCCACCTGTCAGCATCTGATGGACAATGGCGTCATCATCAACCGGCCGCCGCGCGACGGCAACATGGCCTTCGTCAAGTCGCCGGACGGCATCTCCTTCGAACTGCTGCAGAAGGGCCCGGCCAAGCCCAAGGCTGAGCCGTGGGCATCGATGCCGAACACCGGCACCTGGTAGCGATCACGCCATCTTGAGCGAGGCGGCCGCGCCGACAAGCCGGCCGCCTTTGCCATTTCGAGCAACGGCACCTATTTACCTGCCTGTCGCGCCAGCCAAGCAAAGCCAGTGCCTCACCCAGGAGAATTCATTTATGCCGACCAGCCGTGCCGATGTCTCCACCGCGTATGCCAGCCGCTATTTGCAGCAGTTGTGCAAGCACTGGGCGCACAAATTTCCCGTCGAGTTCGATCTGAACCACGGCACCATCGATCTGTCGCTCGGCCGCACGGTTCTCGATGCCGATGCGGCAGCGCTGCATATCACGGTGTCGACGGATGAAAGCGGATCGCTGGAGCGCATGGAGAGCGTCGTTGCCGATCACATCAAGCGCTTTGCCTTCCGCGAGGAGCTGACTTTCGAGTGGAAGCAGGCACCGGCGGCATAGCGTTATTTTGCACCGGCTTTGCCGGCCATCTCCAGCAGCGCCAGCACCGACCGCCAGTTGCGCGCGGTGCCCGGCACTTTCAGCATGCGCGGGATCAGCCCGGCGAACACCGATTTGCCGAGCCCGTCCGGCGCCTTGAGGTAAAGCACGTCGCCCTTGACCTCAAAGCTTTCCGGGCCGGTGCATTTTTCGGCAAGCTTGGCGATCTCGTCCGCCGTCGGCTGGCGCTCCAGCGTGTAGGCGTGCAGCTTGGTCGGATCGCCGGCGACTTCCGGATACGGATTCTCCTTCACCAACCGTTCGAACCAGGAGAGATCGCGCACCATGATGCGCGAATGAAAGCCCCATTTCTTCTCGAAAGCGGCTTCGATCTGTTTCGTCAGCGTGGCGGCGTCGCCCTTCCTGGCCCGGAACACGACATTGCCGCTCTGTACATAGCTGGCGACGTCCGAGAAACCGAACTCTTCGAAAAACGCTCGCAACTCCGCCATCTTGACGATGCGGTTGCCGCCGACGTTGATGCCGGAAAACAGCGCGACGAAGACCACCCTTCGCTCTTCGAGCTTCGGGTGGCAGGCTGTACCGCTCATATGATGAACCCGGCCAGGGTCTCGTTGTCGGTGATGTCCTGATAGTGCACGCCCTCGGCCTCGAAATTTGCCCTCAGCAGATCGAAGTTACGCCGGTCCCTGGTTTCGATGCCGATTAGCACAGAGCCGAAATTGCGTGCCGATTTCTTCAGATATTCGAAGCGGGCGATATCATCGTCGGGACCGAGCAGTTCGAGGAAGTCGCGCAGCGCGCCCGGCCGCTGCGGAAAGCGGATGATGAAGTATTTCTTCAGCCCCTCGAAGCGCAGCGCCCGCTCCTTCACGTCGGGCAGCCGCTCGAAATCGAAATTGCCGCCCGACACCACCGCGACGATGGTCTTGCCGCGGATTTCCTTGCGCGAAAAATCCTTCAACGCGTCGATCGCCAAGGCACCGGCCGGCTCCAGCACCACACCTTCGATGTTGAGCATCTCGATCATGGTGGCGCAGAGCCGGTTCTCAGGGATCAGCCGCACCGCCTGAGCGGCGAACTCCTTGAGGTGGCGCAACGGCTCGCGGCCGATCTCGGCCACCGCCGCGCCGTCGACGAAATTGTCGACATTGGCGAGCCGGACGCGCTTGCCGCTGGCGAGGCTCTGATGCAGGCTCGGCGCACCGGCCGGTTCGCAAAAGACGTAGCGCGCGTCACGTTGCTGATCGGCGAAATAGTGCGTCACCCCCGCGGCCAGGCCACCGCCGCCGACCGGCAGCATGATGATGTCGGGCATGCGCGCGCCTGGCATCTGGTCGGCGATCTCATAGGCGACCGTCGCCTGCCCCTCGATAATATCCTTGTGGTCGAAGGGCGGCACCATATGCGCGCCGGAACTTTCGGTGAATTCGAAGGCGGCGCGGTAGCAGTCGTCGAAGAAGTCGCCGACCAGCCTGATCTCGACGAAATCGCCGCCGAACAGCCGCGTCTTGTCGATCTTTTGCTGCGGCGTCGTCACCGGCATGAAGACCACGCCCTTCTTGCCGAAATGGCGGCAGACGAAGGCAAAGCCCTGCGCATGGTTGCCGGCCGAGGCGCAGACGAACAGCTCGGCCTCGTTGCCGGCGGCAAGCGCCTTGCGGAAAAAGTTGAAGGCGCCGCGGATCTTGTAGGAGCGCACCGGCGAAAGATCCTCGCGCTTCAACAGCACCCGAGCCCCCGTCTTCTTCGACAGATAGTCGTTTTCCTGCAGCGGCGTTTCGGGAAAGATCTCGCGGAT
This sequence comes from Mesorhizobium sp. M0802, assembly GCF_040320115.1. Classification (NCBI taxonomy): domain Bacteria; kingdom Pseudomonadati; phylum Pseudomonadota; class Alphaproteobacteria; order Hyphomicrobiales; family Phyllobacteriaceae; genus Mesorhizobium; species Mesorhizobium sp. M0802. The sequence continues at coordinate 104,159 of NZ_JAMYOY010000015.1, read as the reverse complement.
CGCGGCTGCGGCGGTGGCGACACGGGAGGAGAAACTGTTCATGGCGCCGTCACCTCTGGATCGAATGGTTCGAAGGCGAAGCCTATTGCACAATTCGCCGTTTGCAGCCACCGATGCGGCGCGGCCGCTTTGACGCGCCAGCAGGAAATCCATTGGAGCCATCTTCATGCCTGTTTCGGCTGTCGCCCTGAAGACCGTAGACCTTCCTGAATTCGGCGAGCCAACAGTGATGCCGCTAGTTCAGCGGCGGACCTACGAAGCACGCATCGAGGCTCTGCTGGCGCGCGGCGCCAAGGCCGGGCTCGACGCCTTTGCCGTCTATGGCGACCGCGAGCACGCGGCCAATGTCGCCTATCTCAGTGGTTACGATCCGCGTTTCGAGGAGACGTTGCTGGTCATCGTCCCCGGCAGCCAGTCAAAGCTTCTCGTCGGCAATGAGGGCTGGGGCTATGCCGAAATCTGCGACGGGCCTTACGAGCGCGTCCTCTACCAGACCTTCTCGCTGCCGGCGCAGCCACGCGACCGCTCGGCCTCTCTATCCGACACGCTTGCCGCCTGCGGCCTGAAGGCCGGCCAGAAGATCGGCGCCATCGGCTGGAAGCCGTTCGGCCCCGGCGATGGCGGCTTTGGCGAGACGACGCTCGACCTGCCTTCCTTCATCGCCGATACGCTGCGCACACTGGCCGGCGACAGAGGCGCGGTGGTCAACGCCGCCAACCTGTTGATGAACCCATCCGACGGCCTACGCGCCATCAACGAGGCAGACCAATTGGCGTCCTTCGAATTCGCCGCGACTTTTTCCTCGCAGGGCCTGCGCAATGTGCTTGGGGGTATCGAGCCCGGCATGAGCGAATTGCGGGCCGCGCGGCTGATGGGGATCAACGGCCTGCCCCTGTGCTGCCACCCGATGCTGTCCGCCGGCAGGCGTGCGCCCTACGGCTTGCCTAGCCCGCGCCTCGACATCATCAAGCGCGGCGATCCTGTCACCATGGCCTATGGCATCCAGGGCTCGCTCAACGCCCGCGCCGGCTTCCTGGTCGAGAGCGCGGCCGAACTGCCGCGCGAGATAAGCGACTATGTCGAACAGCTGGTAGCGCCCTATTTCGCCGCCGTCGTCGACTGGTACGAGACCATCGGCATCGGCGTTGCCGGCGGAGCGCTGTGGAAAGCCGTGCATGACCGCATAGGCGACCCGTTCTTCGGCGTCTCGCTCAATCCCGGCCATCTCGTCCATATCGATGAATGGATGCATTCGCCGGTGTTTTCGGGCTCGGACATCAAGCTGCAATCGGGCATGGCGCTGCAGGTCGACATCATTCCGGCGACCGGAACCAGCTATTTCACCACCAACATCGAAGACGGTATCGCGCTTGCCGATGAGGCGTTGCGCGAGGAGATCGCGGCCCGTTATCCCGAGGCATGGCGCCGCATCGAGGCGCGCCGCGCCTTCATGGGCGATGTGCTCGGCATCAGGCTCAAGCCCGAGGTATTGCCCTTCTCCAACATCCCTGCGTTCCTGCCGCCATTCTGGCTTTCGCGCAACAGTGCGATGACCGTGGCTCGACGCTGACCACATTTCGGCTGGACACGACTTACTTCTGCCGCACTCTCACTGTCCGGGAGGTGCCGCGGGGGTATATGGGCCTTTTGGCCGGAGTGGAATTTTTGACGTGCGTTTGAAGACGATTTGCATTCTTGCACTTGCCCTGTTGATCGCCGGCTGCGGCGGCCGCAAAACCGAGGAACTGCTCGGCAGCGCCGTCATGTCCACGCCGGTGACCGAAATCTCGGGCAATCACTCGATCTTCATTGCCACCACACGCAAGAAATCCGACGATCCCAACAAAGTTTTCGACGGCGAACGCTCGGCGACGCTGAACTACGCCCGCGTCACCGTCACCGTTCCCGGCGTCCACCAGACCGGCCAGATCGAGCGCCGCTCGCGCGGCAAGTCGAACGACCCGGCGAAATACTTCATGGCTTCCGAGGTCGTCGGCTACGATGCGCAGCCTCAATTCTCAAGCGCGCTCAACGCCGACATCGCCGCGCGCGGCGGCCGCGTCATGGTCTTCGTGCATGGCTACAACACCGGCTTCGACGACGCGGTCTACCGCCTGACCCAGATCGTCCACGATTCCGGCTATCCCGGCACGCCGGTGCTGTTTTCCTGGGCATCGGGCGCCAGAACCACCGACTATGTCTATGACAAGGAAAGCGCCAGCGCCGCCCGCGATCAGCTGGAGGTGACATTGCGCATGCTGCAGCAGTCCGGCGCGCGGCGCATCGACATCGTCGCCCATTCGCTCGGAACCTGGGTGACCATGGAAACGCTGCGCCAGATGGCCATCACCGGCGACCGCGATCTCGGCGGCAAGCTCGGCGATGTCGTGCTGGCTTCTCCCGACATCGACGTCGACGTCTTCAAGAGCCAGATGCGCCGCTACGGCAAGCCGGACAAGCCGTTCATCCTGCTGCTCTCCGACGACGACCGGGCGCTGCGGCTCTCAGGCCTGATCGCCGGCTCGCGGCCACGCGTCGGCGACTACAAGGATGCCGCCGACCTCGCCGCTTATGGCGTCACCGTGGTCGACCTTTCCAAGGTCAAGGGAGGCGACAGCTTCAACCACACCAAGTTCGCCGACAATCCCGAACTGGTGAAGATGATCGGCCAGCGGCTGCGCGAGGATGATGGCTTTGCCAGCGACCAGACGGTGACCGACCGTATCAGCGCGCTCGGACAATAAGGCTGTCGCCTTGCGGCGACCGTCGCCGCGTGAGGTCGCGAATGCCGCTCGGCCCGATCACTTTCAACTGGACCGGGCCGGTCTCTGCCTCTACGACATTGAAATCGGCGCCAATGCGCCAGCGGGAGCCCGCGTGAACGAGCGTTGGAAGACTGTCCTGGTCCTTGCGTTCGCGCTCGCTGCCGCCGGCTGCGCCGGCCCCAACACCCATGACCTGTTGAACAAGACGACGGTTTCGGTGCCTGCCTCCGACATCGCGGCCACCCACGAAATCTTCGTCGCCACCACCCGCAAGCAGGCGACCAAGGACCCACGCCAGGTGTTCGATGGCGATCGCTCGCTGACCACCAGCTACGCCCGCGTCGACGTCACCGTGCCGAAGGTCCACCAGGTCGGCGCCATCGAGCGCGCCAAGGGCTCGGCAAATTCGAACCCGGCCAAGCAATTCACCGCCACCGACGTCGTCCACTATGGCGACGCCTCGCAATTCGCCAAGGCCGTCGGTGCCAACATCACCATGAATGGCGACCGCGCGCTGGTCTTCGTCCACGGCTTCAACAACGGCTTCGACGACGGGGTCTACCGGCTGACGCAGATCGCCCACGACACCGAATATCCCGGCACGCCGATCCTGTTTTCGTGGGCTTCGAGCGGCAAGACCACGGGCTATATCTACGACAAGGACAGCGCCAACGCCGCGCGCGACGACCTCGAGGCGACGCTCAGGATGCTCGCCAAGACAAAGGTCAAGAGCATCGACATCATCGCGCATTCGATGGGAACCTGGGTGACGATGGAAGCGCTGCGCCAGCTCGCCATCACCGGCGACCGCGATCTCGACGGCAAGCTCGGCCGTGTCGTCCTGGCATCGCCCGATATCGATGTCGACGTCTTCAAGAAGCAGATGATCCGCTACGGCAAGCCCGACAGGCCGTTCGTCATCCTGCTTTCCGCCGACGACCGTGCTCTGAGACTGTCCAGCCTGCTATCCGGCGACAAGCCGCGCGTCGGCGACTACGGCAACGCCGCCGACATTGCCAGTTACGGCGTCGTTGTGGCCGACCTCAGCCAGATCAAGGGCGGCGACCGCCTGAACCACGCCAAATTCGCCGACAACCCGTTCCTTGTGCAATTGCTCGGCGACCGTCTGCGCGCTCCAGCCGGCCTGGCATCGGACGAACCCACGCAGGGCCAGATCGACAATCTCGGCCGAGGCCTCGGCAAGGCAGTCGGATCCGTCGCCGAGATCATCATCACCACGCCATTCAAGGTGCTGACCATCGCCACCGGCGGATGAGAGCCAAGCAGCGGGCTGATCTCAGATAAAAAGATCGACCTTCTGGAACGTCGTCACGTCGATCAGGCCGACATCGGAAATCCTGAGCTCCGGAATGACGACCAGCGCCAGCAGCGAGTGCTGCATGTAGGCGTTGTTGAGCGAGCAGCCCATCTTGCGCATTGCTTCGGTGAGTTTCTCGGCCTTGGCCGCCACGATTTCGGCGCGCTCGTCCGACATCAGCCCGGCGATCGGCATTTCGACAAGCGCCAGTTCCTTGCCCTTTGAAAACAGCACCACGCCGCCACCGACCTCGCCCAGGCGGTTGACGGCCAGCGCCATGTCTTCCTTGTTGGTGCCGACGCAGATGATGTGGTGGGCATCATGTGCGACGCTCGACGCAATGGCGCAGTCGCCCATATAGCCGAAGCCTGAGACGAAGGCATTGGTGACGCCGCCGGTGCCGCGGTGGCGCTCGACCAGCGCGATCTGGCAGATGTCGTTGCGGCGGTCCATGGCGACCAGCCCGTCCTCGACCGGCAGGTCGGCCTCCAGCGCCCGCGTCGGCGCCTGGTTTTCGATCACGCCGATGACCCGCACCCGCACCTCGTTGGCGCCCTTGGGCGCCGCAATGTCGAAGTCGCCTGGCTTCAGCTTCTTGCCGAGCTTGACGGTGTTCTTCGCCGATTTGGGGTAATCATAGGCCGGGATGTCGATCTCGAGCTTGCCGCCCTTGGCCAGCCTGATACCGCGGCCATAGACCTCGTCGATGGTCATGGCGGCGAGATCGGCGACGATCAGCAGATCGGCCAGCCGTCCCGGCGCGATCGAGCCGATCTCGCGCTCCAGCTTGAAATGCTGGGCGGTATTCAGCGTCGCCATCTGGATCGCCGTCACCGGCTTCAATCCCTGTTGGATGGCGTGGCGCACCACCCGGTCCATATGGCCTTCATGCACCAGCGTGCCGGAATGGCTGTCGTCGGTGCACAGGATGAAGTTGCGCGGGTCGAGCCCGCTCTCGGTCACCGCCTTGATCTGCGAGGCAACATCGTACCAGGCCGAGCCCAGCCGCAGCATTGCCTTCATGCCCTGGCGCACGCGGGCGATCGCGTCCTCGGCGCGCGTGCCTTCATGGTCGTCCTCCGGCCCGCCGGCGACATAGCCATGGAACGGCAGGCCGAGATCGCGCGACGCATAGTGGCCGCCGACCGTCTTGCCCGCTCGCACCGTGGCGGCTATCTCGCCCGACATCACCGGATCGTTGGCCACGACACCGGGAAAATTCATCACTTCGCCGAGCCCGATGATGTTTTCCCAGGTCATCGCTTCCGCGACATCGGCGACCGTCAGTTCGGCCCCGGCATGCTCCAGCCCCGGCGCGGACGGCACGCAGGACGGCATCTGGACATGGACGTTGATCGGCATGGCGACGGCCTCGTCATGCATCAGCCGCACGCCGGGCAGACCCAGCACATTGGCGATCTCGTGCGGATCGATGAACATCGAGGTGGTGCCGTGCGGGATGACGGCGCGGCAGAACTCGGTCACCGTCACCATGCCGCTCTCGACATGCATGTGCGCGTCGCACAGGCCGGGCACGAGATAGCGACCGCCGGCGTCGACCACCTTGGTGCCCTGGCCGATGGCATGGCTGGCATTCGGCCCGCAATAGGCGAAGCGGCCGCCTGATATGGCGATGTCGGTGCCGGCTATGATTTCGCCGGAGTGCACGTTCACCCAGCGGCCGTTGCGAATGACGAGATCGGCAGGCTTGCGCCCCGTCGCGACGTCGACCAGATGCGTCGCCATCTCGGTCCAGGGCTTGGGTTTCGTCGCCGACGGCTGCTTGGCCATGAAAGACTCCTGTTTGCCAGACTGTGCCAAGCCGGCAAGGTTTTGGCCAGCGATCACGGACGAAATCCGCTCGATGATCGGCGGATGCGCTGCACCCGTTCACACCGGCGAGCGTCACGGCGGTCATTCAGTTTGGCTTGTGCCGGCACTTATGCTACTATTCTGCCGACGGTGCTGATTTGCGCCGACGACCCGCCGCGAGGCGGGTTTTTGTTGTGATGAGGCCGAAACCTCCTGAGGTGAAGTCATGACCCGGTTCCTGAAAGCACTCGCCTTCGTCACCCTGTTCCTGATCTCGGCCGGCTTTGCATCCGCCGAGGAACGTTGGCAGACCTTGCCCGAACCGGCGGCCATGCCCAAGCCTGAACAGAGCGGATATGCGCCGGTCAACGGCATTCAGATGTACTACGCCGTTTTCGGCGCCGGTGATCCGATTCTCCTGATCCATGGCGGCCTTGGCCATGGCGACATCTGGGCAAGCCAGGTGGCGACCATGTCCAAGACGCATAAGGTTATTATCGCCGACAGCCGCGGCCATGGCCGCTCTACCCGCACCGAGCAGCCTTACGGCTATGACCTCATGGCGTCGGACTATCTTGCGCTGCTCGACTATCTCAAGATCGACAAGACCGCTCTTGTCGGCTGGAGCGACGGCGGCATTATCGGCATCGACATCGCGCTGCATCATCCGGAGCGGCTGACAAGGCTCTTTGCGCAGGCCGCCAACGTCACCACCGATGGCGTCGATCCGGGTGTGCTGACCAACAAGACCTTTGCCGCCTATATCGACCGCTCGGGACGCGACTACAAGAAACTGTCGAAGACTCCCGACCAGTACGATGCCTTCGTGGCGCAGATCAGCCACATGTGGGAGTCGGAGCCGGCCTGGACCAAGGAACAGCTCGGCAAGATAACCACGCCGACTGCGATCGTTGCCGGCGACCATGACGAGGCGATCAAGCGCGAACACACCGAATACATGGCCTCCGTCATTCCGGGCGCCAAGCTCATCATCCTGCCCAACGCCAGCCATTTCGCCATGCTGCAGGCGCCGGACGAATATAGCAAGGCGGCGCTGGACTTCATCGACGCCAAATAGCGCCCCCCAAGATAGAGCACCCAGCGCAGCAACGGGTGCTTCCGATTGTTGAACAATGGGTTCCGTTTTGCGGCGAATAGGATTACCTTCCGGCAAGGCGCCTTCTGAACAGCCTTTTCGGAGAACTCGATGCGGTGTCTGACGATTGCCAGTGCCGGATTTCTGATCGCTCTGGCCGCGCCGGCATTCGCCGCCGACCCGATGGCGGTGCCGATGACCGAACCAGGCTTCGACTGGACCGGCTACTATGCCGGCCTGCAGGCCGGCTACGGCTGGGGCCAGTCCGACATATCAGTGACGGAAGGCGCGCCGTTTTCCATCTCGCCCGATATTGACGGCGGTTTCGTCGGGGGCCATGTCGCCGGCCTGTGGCAGTTCGATCAGGCGGTGCTCGGCGCCGAGGCGGAGCTCAATTATTCCGCCGTCGACGGTACGGCGGTATCAGGCCTTGGAAGCACATTCCGCACGGACATCAAGTGGTTCGGATCTGTAAACGCCAAAGCGGGCTTCGCCATGGACCGCGTGCTGGTCTACGGCGTCGGCGGCGTCGCCTTTGCCGGCATCGAAACGTCGCAAGTCGCGGGCGCGTCGTTCGCCGGCACACGCACGAATATCGGCTGGACCTTGGGCGCCGGCGTTGACTATGCGCTGACCGACAAATTCATCGTCGGCGCGCAATATCGCTATTACGATTTCGGCTCCGAGCACTATGACGTGGCGGAACCCTTCAACGATCGCGATCAGGATGTGAAGCTGAACGCGGTCGGTATCAATCTCAGCTACAAATTCTGAGCCTTCTCGGCGACTGAGATTTTGGCAACAACCAACTGTTTTGCCATCACGAACCACCTTTCATGAGTCCGACACTCGGCAAAAGATGGCTTGACGGGTTTTCGCTGGCGTCTGAAAAGGGCTGGCCTGCGGACGTGGCGGAATTGGTAGACGCAAGGGACTTAAAATCCCTCGATCTCTGATCGTACGGGTTCGATTCCCGTCGTCCGCACCATTTGAAATGCTTAGGATTTGTTCTGTAAGAACTCACTGGCTACCATAGAAAAGGCTGACGCGGGTAGCAACTGAAGAGGTTTAACACTCTTGCTGGAATACCTGCTGCAACACTCCTGTCGGTAGCGACCGACCGCGCGGGCCAGGTCAAGGCACTCCCTTAGGAGCCGGCTGGGGCCGCAGCGGCCTTAACCCGGTGGGCATGCTCCGTCGCGATTTTAAGAAGAGTTGCGGCCGTTTCCTGTGGCGTCCAACCTTGCGCTTCTGACGCAGTCACCAAGGCCGCAAACGCGGCTTCTAATGCGACTTCACAGTTCACCCCACGGTCTGGGCTATCCTCTGGCAATATCGGGGGTTCGACGGATTGGGACATGGTGACTTCTTTCAAAGGGGAAAACCCGCCGCCCCAGCCTTTTGCCACTTGAAAATTTCAGCAAAGGATCATTCCAGCTATCAGCAGCGTGATTAGAACTGACAACGGCACGGCCAGAAGACCGACCAACTCAACATTTCTTGTGTTTTGTCGCTTGTCCATCTTCGTCGCCCGCATGTCGTTGGCTTTGGCATCTTGCCGTCAACGTGCAGCTGTTGGAACCAACCACAAGTGCCGCTGATCGGAGATTCAGTCGGTGCTGCATATTAGCAACACATTGTGGAACGATCGGGCGGCATCAGCCAATTGCTTTTGAATGCGCTTGCACTTGCTTCGTACGATTCCGTACAGTTTCCCCCATAGGGGAGGCGGCCGATGGACCATGACGAGGAAGGCTACAGCATTGACGCCTTCGATTTCGATGTGGTGTGCGAGACCTTCAGGAGATCCGTTCGGGAGTTGAACCTGGCTGAAGAGCATTGGGTAGACCACGCGAAGGCGCTGCTACGGGAATTCACCGACAGCGCACCTGATGACGACATGATTAGCCGGATCGTCGGGCGCTAGTGGCCTATACAGCGGTAGTTGGTTAGAATCGTACCCCGGTCCTGCCACGGAAACCTTTTCCAAGGTTTGCCGCGTCATAGAGGCATCACAGAAGCTCCTGGAACAGATTGCCCAGCGCGGAGGGCCCTATAACGAAAAAGCTCGCCACCGTGAGGCAGCGGGCAGTTTTGGGAGAAACAGAAATGGGAACAATGGACCCCCGAATTGCCAACGGGCCATCGCCAATGCCGTCAGAGAGCCCTGCCTGGACGTGTGGCGTCCTGTCCGGCCCTCGCCATTGATTTCGTCGGCAAGCTTGTCTTTGGCCTCGTGATAGGTCTTGAAGTTGGCATCGGGATGGCAATCGCCGGCTGCCAAGGAGGCCGGCCGCTGGCCGACCCATCAGTTAGGCGTCCGTAGCCAGAGCGTTATAAAGCAGCAAACACGCCAGGATAGGAACGGCGCTGCCTAGCAGCTGGTCTGCCGTGAGGCCGGAAAAATAGACAAGATGAAACGTCACCATCGCTCTACCAATCACGGTTCGGAACACTGCCGAATTAACCGTTGGCCGACGCTAATGTTCCGCTCTGGACTCACTACCGCTTTGGAAGAATCCTGCATCAGCGCCCCGCCGACCTTGATCTCAACGTCCGTGCCACAAGGCTTTCCTTCGTTCGCATGGTTCGCAGAGATTAGCACGATCGCATACTCTCATCTCATCCGGCGTCGTCTCCCTCACAAAGCAGCGCCGGTAAGGCTCGGCGACCTTCTTGTTTGTCCGTGTGCCAAAGGAGGTCGCCGGGCCTGCCGTTGCTCATCTTTGCTGGTGGTTGCTCCTGATGCTGCGCTTGGCGCCGTCGCCCTACTGCTACCTGCGGGGTAAGGCCGGCGAGCCCTCTTGTCAGGCAGTCCGGCATGTAGGATTATAGTCCTCGTTGCGGCGACCCCTCAATGGAGAGCGCCAATGGCCAGAACCAAACCTTCGGAACAACTTTCCCGGGCTGAAATCGAGCGCTTCCTGGCGGCAGCCGAAGCGCTGCACAAGAGCATCGTCGGGCCGCTCCTGGCGTACCACGGCGAGCACTACCAAGCTCTACGTAAGGTCCATGGACCCCTGTTGAAGTCGATCGAGACCATCACCGGCCAGAGGGCGAAGTTCATCCAGTGGAACGGGACAGGACCGGCACAGCCCCGGGACAAGCCTCCGGGCTAAGTCTCCTCCCGGAAATCCAGCAGCTTGGCATGGCGAAGCTTCTCCTCGCCCTTTAGGAACCGCACGCGGCCGACCAGGCCCGGCTTTAGCCATTCGGCCTTGTCACTCTTGAGCCCTTTCGGCGCCGGCCCGCCAATCTTGCCTTGCACGCGGTCCCATAGGCGCTGGCGCTTGTCCGCCTTGAAGGTGACGAAGGCGCCGCCGGCATAGTGGCCTTTGTCGGCCATCAGCACCATGGCAGGCTTGCCGGCCTCGCGCTGCACGCCGACGATGTCCATCTCCTTTTCGGCATAGCACTTGATCTTGCGCCAGTTCGTCGTCGGACCCGACCGATACTTGCTGCCCTTCCGCTTTGAAACGATACCTTCAAGCCCAGCCTGGTCGACCAGATGAAAGACGGCGTCGCCAGTGCCCGGCATCGCTTCGCTGAACTGGATTCGGCCGCCGTCCGGGATCAACGCCCGGAGGATCTCGCGACGGTCTTCCACCGGCGTGTCCCGCAAGTCATGCCCGTTCAGATGCAAGAGGTCGAATGCTGGCAGATACAGATCGCGCGACGGCTTGCGGCTGGTCGCGGCTGATTGATGCGCATGGAAGTCGGATAGGCCAGCCTCATTGATCGTAATGGTCTCGCCGTCGATGATGAAGTCTTTCGCCTCGATCGCTTCCGCCTCACCGGCAAGTTGGATGTAGCGGCCCGTCCAATCATAACCGTTCTTGGTGATCAGCCGAATCCCGTCATCATCCTTGATGACCTGGGTGCGGTAGCCATCGAATTTGATCTCATGAATCCAATCATCGCCCATCGGCGGCGTGTCGACCAGTTCGGGTTCCATGGGCTTGATGAATTTCAGACGCATGCACTGACTCGCAGACTGCGACTTCAATTAGCTATCGCTAAATTAGTTCCGGAACATTTTAGACGAATTGGATGTTTGAAGGGCTATGAAGATCGAAGCCGACCAATGCCGGGCAGCGCTGACGCTCATCCGGCGCACAATGGAAGAGCACTGTCCTCCTGGCGTGCTGCCGAGCGAAGAGATGGTCAATGGGCTCTATGGTCCGGAACTGATGCATGAGGCGGAAGCCATTGCCGCCGGCATCGTCGCAACCATTGACCAGCTGCAATTGCCCGTGATGAAACCGCCGTCCCCTAGTATCAAATAGAGACCGACACAGGGAAGGTCGCTTGGCCGCGCGATCGTGGGCTCGCAACGACCGGCGAGGCGATGCCGGCCCCACCAAGGGTTACAGCCCCTCGACCAGCAGCGAAGGCGGCTCGCGGCAGTGCAACGTCCGAAGTTTCGAGGCGACAATGTCCACCGAGCGTAGCCAGCGCGCGTTGTGCTGCACAAGGACTGAGGCAGCGGCACGGCCGCCCGGGCTACTCCAAAGGCGGCTCTTCGCTCTGTGGAGCCAAAACGGTGATATCCATCCTGGCGATTGTCGATGCGGCGCGCCCCTGGGCGCCAGAATCCGTGTCGCCACTTTCTGCCGCCATTGCCTTGGCGCGATGTCCTACGCTGTCTGCGCTTTTGCCTGGCGCAAATCCTTCGCCCGGTTCTGTCTTTGCGGGTTTCGGTCGAGTTTCAGCTGCCTGCCGATGTTGGTTTCCAATCGCCGAGACCATTGATACCTCCCCTTGATGAGGCCGCGACTGTACCTGTCAAGGCTGTAGCGAGGCTGATCACTTAAGTGGTCGGGTTGCACCCGCTCGTCGTGGCTCTCCGATCACTGGGCTCTCGATGCCTTGGCGCTCGCGGACGTCTGGTCGGGTGGGAAGTTCAAACTCAGCCGCCCTTTGCGGCACCGGCTTCGCCCGACAACTAGGAACGATTTCGGCCGCCATGTGTTACGCAATCATGAATCTCGCGGATCCCGGATCAACAATGGCAACCGATCTTTTCACGATGCAACTCGCTGATGCTCAGCAGCGCATCAAACAGACCGAGTTCGCGCTGGTACTCAGCGAGAAAATGGTGGCTGAGAACCTCGCTTTATCCAGCAGGATACGATCGGCGAGGCGGCGTGTCCTGAAGGCCGGAAGGCCTCTGGCGACAGTCGACTCAACAAGCTGAAAGAGTTCTTCAAATGATCTCGACCCAGTCCGGACGTGGGAGAGCTTGCCGGTAACCTTAGCGGTAATCGGCCGAGTCGCAGCAGGAAGCGCGCTGAAAACTTGCTCGATGAAGACTGCGGCGTCGCTATGAATCTCGCCTTGTGTTGCCGAATCCGATCTGCGCAAAGGCGCGTGGTCGAGACCAGGCAGCGGCTCACGAAGATTGATCCCAGCAGGGCAAATTGACCGCTACGGCTCAGTTGAGGCAGCACTTCGAAATCACGGCTATTGACCTGCTGAGCTATCAGTTTCCCTCGATCTCTAATCGTATGGGTTCTCCGCACCACCCTTCGCTCTTCGAGCTTCGGGTGGCACGCCACCCAAGGCAGCCATCTCAAACGTCGAGATAGCCGGCGGCGACGAGCATCGCCTTGTATCGTTGGGCAAATCGGCTGGGCAAACGACTGAGGTAACCTGACGCGCCAATATCCCAATGCGCGCCCAGTTCGCGGTCGAAGGCAGCCGGGTCGAATTGCAGCAAGCCGCTGCGTGGGTAGACCGTGAATTCTCCGAAGATCGGCTCCCCCTCCTCCTCGTAGAAATCGACACGCACCATGTCGAACTCGCTGCCGAGCGCCTCGGCTGCCTCGATCATCCGCGCCAGGCTCTTGGGAGGGGGAATTTCCAGGCTCGAGTCGATCGCGCCCTGGACGATGTTCAGCGGGCGCCAATCGCGATCCAGGTGGGCGGTATTCTTGACCGTGGAACGGAAGGCGACGACGACAATGTAGGCGACGTGGCCAGCCAGCACACAGAATTTGTAGTCGACCGGGTCATAATCCTGGTCCTTGCCGACAAGCGCTTCGACGAAAACCCGCCGCTCTATGTGCGCATAGCTGCGCTCCAGCTTGCGGGCGCCATAGGTTTGGCCAAGGTATTCCGTCATCTCGGCAATGATCGCCTCCCGGTCGGCGTTGGCCGGATCACGAACGATGACATTCATGGCGCAACCGTGGTTGCATTTGACGGCGTAGGGGATTTTCAGGTCATCGAAAGGGATCTGGCGCGGATCGTCGCCCTGCCACAGCACCTCCGGGATGGCGAGCCCGGGAAGCCGCTCCCTGACGATTTCCTTGGACTTGAGCTTGTCGAGAAGGCCGGTAAAGCGAGGATCGTCATCGAAAATCTTGCGCCAGTGGATCTTTTCCGTGAACGTCACCGGGGCTGCAAAATTCGGCAGATGCCGCATCCGCTCAAGGAAACGCTGGGTCAACCGGCGGTAGCGGACAAGCAGCGCGGCGTTCAGCAACAGGAGAGATGCCCGCGCGCTGTTTCGCTTCAGCCATGCCTTTGCGCCACGCGCCATTCCGGTGTCCTTGCAACCTGCGCAACTTCATCCGCGAAGTGGACGTGCCACCCTGCCCGCAGCAGTGAGGCACGTCGAGCTTCGCCGAGCTAGCCCTTCATCGGGTACAGTTTCAAATGCTGGATCAGGATGATCGTCTTGGCGTCGATGATGCGGCCGTCTGAAATGCCGGCCAGCGCTTCATCAAGCGGCATTTCCAGAACCTCGATGTCCTCGCCCTCGTCGGCCGCGCCGCCGCCGGCCGAGATGCGGTCGGCGGGTGAATAGCGCGCCACGAAGAACCACAGCCGTTCGGTGACGCTGCCCGGGCTCATATAGGGGGAAAACAGCCGCTCGATGTTCTGTAGGCGATAGCCGAGCTCTTCCTCGGCCTCCTTGAGGATGGCGGTTTCGGGATCGTTTTCGTCGAGCAGGCCGGCGCAGGCCTCGATCAGCGGTTCGCGGTGGCCGGTGGCGTAGGCGGGGTAGCGGAACTGCCGCACCAGAAGCACCGTCTGGCGCTCGGGATCGAAAGGCAGGATCACCGCGCCGTCGCCACGATCGTAGGTCTGGCGAATCTGCGTCTCCCACTGCCCGTCGCGCCGGCGATAATCGAGGACGGTCTTCTTCAGGACCGCCCAGTCGTCGGACAGGACTTCCTCCGAGCGGATGCGGATACGATCTTCCATGATGAGCTCCAAGCTGTCGGCGCCATGGCGTAACCGCGAACGGTTTTGCGCGCAACCGAAACGGCGAAGCTTTCACCGCCTCGTGTCTGGTGCCGGCAACTGCCATCGCCTAAATAGCTGCAGTCCCTCTCCGGAGTTTTTTGATGACCGCAGCGCTTTTCCAGCCGATCGCCCTCGACGGCCTGACCTTTCCGAACCGTATCGCGGTGGCGCCGATGTGCCAGTATTCCGCCGAAGATGGCTCGGCCAGCGACTGGCATCTCTATCACTGGATGAACTTGGCGATGTCGGGCGCCGGCATGGTCACCGTCGAGATGACCGACGTCGAACGGCGCGGCCGCATCACCCATGGCTGCCTCGGCCTCTATTCCGACGACAACGAGGCGGCCGCCCGGCGCACGCTGGATGCAGCGAGGCGCGTCGCCGCGCCGGAAACGAAATTCGGCATTCAGCTTGCCCATGCCGGCCGCAAGGCCTCCAACCGAAAGCCCTGGGAAGGCGGCGGCCCATTGCAGCCGGGCGAGGATCCCTGGCAGACCGTCTCGGCCTCGGCCATCGCCTATGACACCGGCTGGAATGTGCCGCATGCGCTGGAGGAGGATGAAATCCTGCAGCTTATCGAGCGCTTCACTCAAGCCGCGAGGCGGGCCGAGCGCGCCGGCTTCGACTTCCTCGAGTTGCACGCCGCGCACGGCTATCTGATCTTTCAGTTCCTGTCGCCGCTTTCCAACCAGCGCACCGACCGCTGGGGCGGCTCGCTGGAAAACCGCATGCGTTTCCTCATCGAGATCGCCAAATTGGTGAGGAAGGCAGTTCCAAACCTGATGCTTGGCGCCCGCCTGTCGGTGAAGGACTGGGTCGATGGCGGCTTCGAGGTCGACGAGGCGATCGAGGTGGCCAAAGCCTTGAAGGCGCTTAATGTTGCCTATATCTGCTGTTCGAGCGGCGGCAATTCGCCGTTGCAGAAGCTGCCGACCGGCGCCGGCTATCAGGTGCATCTGGCCGAAGCGGTGCGCAAGGGCGCCGGCATCCCGACACGGGCTGTCGGCCTGATCGACGATCCCTCGCAAGCAGAGGCGATCGTCGCCGACGGCCGCGCCGACATGGTCGCGCTGGCCCGCGCCTTCCTTGCCGATCCGCGCTGGGGCTGGCGCGCCGCCGCCACCTTCAGCGAAAAAATCCATCCCGCGCCACAGCTTGCCCGCTCGGTGACGACGATGCAGCATTGGATGAGGGGCTGAACAGGCTGCGCCGACGGTGGTCGCGCTGTCGTTCGCCGCGTCGTCTCCGGTCGGCGCGCAATATTACGAAGGAACGGTGCACGGCCTGTCCAGGCACTACGATCTCGATACCGGCAGCGGGTTTCTCGCTGTGCGCGCACGGCCGAACTTGTCGTCGCGCATGATCGGGCAATTGTTCAATGGCGACCACACCGAGATTTTCGACCGCCGCGGCAACTGGTACCAGGTCGAAATCGGCGGACGGACCGGCTGGGCCAACGCCCGCTGGCTGCGCAACGACTGCGGTTACTGAGACCAACGATTGCTGTTGGTGAGACGTTTGGGCGCAGGCTGACGGCCATTTTTGCAACCATATTGGCTGCTTTGCGTTGCGGCCATCATGGATAACAAACCTTTTGAAACCCCGGTCGTGGTCGAACTCGGCCATGTCGGCAAATATCGCCAGATCCGCAGCACCCAGGAAGCGGCGGAGTGTCTGATGACGGTGTGGCCGCTCAACCGCGGCCCGCGCCATCGTGATGCTCTCGACACTTGCCTCAAAGTGCTGGAAGGTTATCGTTCGACGGCCGATGCACGCAGGGCTTTGATCGAAGCGGCCAAGGAATCGGAAGTGCTGGTTCCCGAAGACCGGCTGCCAGACGCCAAGTTGCATTGAAGCCCAAATGGCATTGAAAAACGGGCCGCATTGAGCGGACGGACGAACCGGAGGATTTCATGGCGAAGCTGACTTACAAGATCGTCGAGCATGACGGGGGCTGGGCCTACAAGGTCGGTTCGACATTCTCGGAGACATTCCCGACCCACCAGGATGCGCTGCGCGCCGCCGAGATCGCCTCGGCCGAACAGCAGATCGCCGGCGCCACGGACGGCATCCAGTATGAGGATGCCGAAGGCAAGTGGCACGACGAACTGGCCGACGGCCGCGACCGGCCGCAGACTGAAGTTTCCGACTGATCTTTGCCCCTCAGCTTTCGCTGCCGGCCGTGGATGCTCGCCTAAGCAATTCCTAGGGAATTGCGTCAAAACAAACAGGCGGGACATCCTGCCGGTCAGTCGCCCGCGGCTTGATCACTTGCCGCAATATTGATCGTTCACGTTGGGCCTCACATTTCCATAGGGTCCTGACGGGTCGGAGGCGCACGGCCCCGTAGCGCCGCCATAGCCTTGGCTGCCGTCGGCATTGATGCTGCCGGTGGTGCTCTGGTCGACGGTCGATGACTGCTCGTTCCCGAACGGCCACCAACTGTGATGGTTGGAATACGTGCCGTCCGATGACTGGGCCATCGCCGATGTGGCAAGACCGATCGTCAGCACGGATGCTGCAAAGACTTTCCTGTACATTGAATTACTCCGTATCCGCCGCCTTGGGTGCGACACGGGGTAAACCGGATATCAGCCGAATGGTTCAGTGAAATTGTTGTGAGGCTGTGGTGAGGTCTTGGCCGGCGAATGCCCGCTCGGCAATGCGCTTGATGAAGGCGATGACGCGGTCCGGCTCGACGAATTGCGGCATGTGGCCGAGGCCTTCGACCGCCTCGAAATCAAGGCCTTCGATCCTGTCCTTCATCGGCTCCCCATGTATGCGCATGGCGATGACGCGATCGGCTGTCCCGAAGAAAATCCCGGCCGGCATGGCGATCTCTCCATAGCGCTCTTCGATGCGGCCAAGATCCTCTTCGACCGCCACGAAATCGGTGGAGGTCGCATGGAAATGGACAGGCCGCAGCCCGAGCCATCCGCCGCAATTGACCATATAGTCGGCGGGAACGGCCTGCGGCGAGAAGATGAACTCCAGTGTCTGCCGCGCATATCTGAGGCTTGTCGGTATCGCGACGGTGTAGGCCATGATCCAGCGCCAAAGCCGCGAACGGATATAGAGCAGGCCCGCTTTCTCGCGGACGCCGGCTTCCAGATGCGTCAGCGGCGCCAGCAAAGCGATGCCGGAAATCGCGCCGGGATGTTCCACGGCCAGGGTCAGCGCGACGGCGCCGCCCAGGGAATGCCCGACCACAAGCGGCCTTTCCAGCGCGAGCGTTTCGATGAAGCGCCTTATGATCTCGGCCTGCTCAGGCAAGCGGCCGGTGGCTCCTTTGGCCCGCACCGAATAGCCCGATCCCGGCCGGTCGAGCGCGATCAGCCGGCAACCGGGGCCGAAGCGGTTGAACAGCGTGTGCTGGAACTGATGAAGCTGGGCGCCAAGTCCGTGCACGAACAGGATCGGCCGTCCCTCGCCCGTTTCGACATAATGGATGCGGCTGCCGTCGATCTCGACGAAGTTTCCGCTGGCCGGCACCAGCCTTTCGGCCTTGGCGGCAATCCAGAGCGTTGCCGCGACCAGGCAGGCTACGATGACGAGAGCCAGCACGGACAGGCCGGCAACAAGCCATAGCAGAATCGATACCAGCATGTTTCACCCGGGAGCGGACCGGCGCGCACCATCACCCACTGACGAACGCTCGGCAAGGCAGATGGCGGCTTGTGTCGGCATTGCCGCCAGTTCGATGTCGCGCTATCTCAGGCGACCTTCTTTCTGCCTCAGGCGACCTTGTCTGCCAACGGGCCTGTTTGCCGGAGCCTTCCATGCCTGAAATCGTCACTGCCGCCATGCTTGTCATCGGCGACGAGATTCTGTCCGGCCGCACCAAGGATAAAAATATCGGCCACCTCGCCGACATCATGACGGCCATCGGCATCGACCTGAAGGAAGTGCGGATCGTTCCCGACGAGGAGGACGAGATTGTCGCTGCGGTGAATGCCGTGCGCGCCCGCTACACCTATGTCTTCACCACCGGCGGCATTGGCCCAACGCATGACGACATCACCGCCGATTCGATTTCCAAGGCTTTTGGGGTGCCGTGCGAATACGACGCCAAGGCCTATGCCATGCTGGGCGAGAGCTATGCCGCGCGCGGCATCGAATACACCGAGGCCCGCAAGCGCATGGCGCGCATGCCGCGCGGCGCCGACCATATCGACAATCCGGTCTCCGTCGCGCCCGGCTTTCGCATCGGCAACGTCCATGTCATGGCCGGCGTGCCGGCGATTTTCCAGGCCATGCTCGACAATGTCGTGCCGACGCTGAAGGCCGGCACCAAGATGCTGTCGGCCACCGTCCATTGCCCGTTCGGCGAAGGCCTGATCGGTGGTCCCTTGGGCGATATCCAGAAGGCGCATCCCGACGCCATCATCGGCTCGTATCCGAAATATGGCGACGGCAAGTTCTGGACGGAGCTGGTCGTCCGCGCCCGCAGCCAGAAGGCGCTGGATTCGGCACGCAGGGACGTCGAGGCGATGGTGGCCGGCTTCACCGCCGCCAATTGACCCTGGGTTCGCGGCCCATCGCCGGGCCGGAACCAAGCACCGCACTCCCACGTTTTCCCTCGCGCGGAGCACGCGCGGCAGATTTGAGGGATTTCGCATGCGCTTCAAGACCATCGTCGCCATATTGCAGAACGAACAGGACGCCGAACGCGTGCTCGACTGCGCCATCCCGCTTGCCGATCGGTTCGAGAGCCATCTGATCGGCATCCATGCCGAAGCGCTGCCCGTTCCCTACACCTCGGCAACCGGCTTCCCCGACACTGAGTTCCTGCAGGTCTCCGCCGACATGAACCGCGAGCGCGCCGAGAAATTGCAGACGCTTTTCGTTCGGCGGATCGAGAATTCCGGCCTTTCCTTCGAATGGCGCAGCCTCGAGAGCTTTTCCGGCGACAGCGCGCTGACGGGTATTTCCAGCGTGCGCGCCGCCGATCTGATTATTGCCGCGCAGCGCGAGACCGGGGGCGACACGAGCGCCGATGTCGACACGCTGGTTTACGATGCCGGCCGGCCAGTGCTGGTGGTGCCGCATGAGGGGCCGTTGGTCACCACATTCAAACATGTGCTGCTGGCCTGGAACGGCAGCAAGGAGGCGGCGCGTGCCGCCTTCGACGCGCTGCCCTTCATCATCGAGGCCGAAAAGACCGACATTCTGGTCATCGATCCGCCGGATACGCTGGATGACAACCCGGAAGCCGCCGGCGCCGAGATCGCCGCGGCACTCTCCAGGCATGGCGCAACGGTCAGCGTGTCGGTGCAGAAATCGGGTAATGCTTCGGTCGATGACGTCATCCAGACCCGGATCGCCGAGACCGGAGCCGACCTTCTGGTGCTCGGCGCCTACAGCCATTCCTGGCTGCGTCAGCTTTTGTTCGGCGGCGTCACGCGCACCGTGTTGCGCAGCGTGCCGGTTGCGGCCTTTTTGTCGCGGTAACTCCACAGACTGGCCCCGCCCTTGCCAATGCCCTGACTTTCCAGTTAATTCCGCGCGCATTCCACAATGGTGCGCGCGGAGTGCAGAATGTCCCTTCCCGAAAAAGCCTTTCCGGTCTCCTGGGACCAGTTCCACCGCGATGCCCGGGCGCTCGCCTGGCGGCTTGCCGGCGCCAACAAGGGACAGTGGAAGGCCATCGTCTGCATCACCCGTGGCGGCCTGGTTCCCGCCGCCATCATCTCGCGCGAACTCGGAATACGCGTCATCGAGACGGTCTGCGTCGCCTCTTATCACGACTACACCAGCCAAGGGCAGTTGCAGGTGCTGAAGGAGATCACCCCGGCGCTGCTCGCCGATGATGGCGCGGGCGTGCTGATCATCGACGACCTCACCGACACCGGCAAGACGGCAGGCATCGTGCGCGCCATGATGCCCAAGGCGCATTTCGCCACCGTCTACGCCAAGCCGAAAGGCAGGCCGCTGGTCGACACCTTTATCACCGAAGTCAGTCAGGACACCTGGATCTACTTTCCCTGGGACATGGGTTTTACCTACCAGAAGCCGATCGCCGACGATCACGCAGGCTGATTCGCGCCAGCCCCCATTTCTGCCCAGACGGCCAAACCCGCCCCGTTTGCTATGAAAACAGGCACTGGAAGGGACAATATTCTGTCGAATCGACAGCTGTTGGCGGAGTTTGACGGGTCGGTGTGATGTTTTTTACTTTTAAGACTTACACTTGTCGGTAAGATTCATACGGCGGCTAACGATTCTGAGGGCTGGGGTAGCTTTCACTGATGCTGACGACACCGGCGACACACGACCATCTGGCTGAAAGGGTCCGCAAGCTCTTCGGCACTTCGCCTTGTCGCCTGCAGGTTGCCGCTTTGCCATGGCGCAATAACGAAGACGGCGTCGAGATCATGCTGATCACCAGCCGAGACACCGGGCGTTGGGTGCTGCCGAAGGGCTGGCCCGAGGCCAGGGAGCCGCTCTGCGAGGCAGCGGCGCGCGAGGCGGGCGAGGAAGCCGGATTGCGTGGCAAGATTTCGCTTTTCGAGGCCGGTCGTTACTTCTACGCCAAGGCCCTCGCGTCCGGCGAGGAAGTCCCTTGCGAAGTGCTGGTGTTTCCGCTGCAGGTCGAGCACGTTGCCGACCGCTGGAAGGAAAAGCGCGCGCGCACCCGCAAATGGGTCAATGGGGCCGAGGCCGTACGCATGGTCAACGAGCCGGACCTCTGCCAGATCATCGCCCATTTCTGCGCCGATCCCGACAAGTTCGTCGTTAGAGCCTAGCTCACAGCCACCGCTGCATAGTCCTGCGCGCCCGCACCGGTTCTTGCCCCGATTCCGGGCTCGGTGCTTCGCTCCGCGCGCCAGCAATCCGACACTATAAATCCCTCCCCTTCAGGCCAAGCTTAGCCACAGCTTGACATGCAGGTATTTACCTGCATATTGTGTCTTCAAGATGAGTGAGACCGATGGACGCCGACAAGGTTTTCAAAGCGCTGGGCGACCCGACCCGCAGAAGGCTGCTCGATCTTCTGTGTGAGAAGAACGGCCAGACGCTCGGCGAGCTTTGCCAAAACCTCGACATGGCAAGGCAATCCGCGACCCAGCACATCGATCTTCTGGAGGCGGCCAATCTGATCAGCACGGTCAAGCGTGGCCGAGAGAAGCTGCATTTCATCAACCCCGTGCCGCTGCACGAAGTCTACGAGCGGTGGGTGCGAAAATTCGAACGGCAGCGGCTGAGCCTGCTGCACGACCTGAAACAAGAACTCGAAGGAGACGACCAATGACCCGGGAAACCACCAGTTTTGTCTACGTGACCTACATCAGATCGACGCCACAAAAGGTGTTCGAAGCCATCACCAGGCCCGATATCGCCAAGCGCTACTGGGGCCACGAAAACGTCTCCGACTGGAAGCCCGGCTCGAAATGGGAACACATCCGCGCCAATGACGAACGGACCGTCGAACTCGTTGGCAAGGTCGTCGAAATCTCGCCGCCAACCCGGCTGGTCATGAGCTGGGCCAACGCCTCGCAGGCCGACGATCCGACCAAGCACAGCCAGGTGACGTTCGCCATCGAGGAATACGACACCATGGTCAAGCTGACCGTCAGCCATGACGAGCTCGAAGCCGGCAGCGGCATGGCCAAGGGCATCAGCCAAGGTTGGCCGGCCGTGCTGTCCAGCATGAAATCCTTCCTCGAAACCGGCACAGGCATCGACCTGTTCGCCAAGCCGAAATCGGCCTGAAGCAACCGCGGAGAACGATGATGACCAGGCACTTTACCGGCGGCTGCGCCTGCGGCGCGATCCGCTATGAGGCCAGCGGCGAGCCGATCTTTCAGAACCACTGCCAATGCCTCGATTGCCAAAAGCGCAGCGGTACTGGCCATTGTTCCTATGTGACCTTCGGCCGGCGCGCTGACGTAAAGATCACCGGCGAGCCGAGCACGTGGCGGATGATCGCCGACAGCGGCAATGAAAAAGCCCAGGCCTTTTGCCCGACCTGCGGCACGCCGGTCTACGTAACGTTCGTCGCCATGCCGGAGGTGACGGCTATCCAGGCCACGAGCCTCGATGATCCCGGCCAGTTCGACCCGCAGGCGGTCACCTACACCGTGCGCGGCCACGCCTGGGACACGATCGACCCAGCGCTTCAGCCATTCGAGCGAATGCCTGGATGAACCAGGCAGAGCCCTATCCCTCGGATAGGGCTCTGCGTTCAGCTCAGATCACCAGGCCCTTGGTCAGTTCCAGCGCCTGCCGCTCGAACAGGCGGCGGTAGATGCCGCCCTTCAGCCGGATCAGCTCGTCATGCGAGCCTTCCTCGACGATCTTGCCACGGTCGAACACGAGCAGCCTGTCCAGCGCCCGCACCGTCGACAGACGGTGCGCGATGACCAGCGTCGTGCGGCCAACCATCAGCCGCTCCATCGCCTGCTGGATCAGCACTTCCGATTCCGAATCGAGGCTCGATGTCGCCTCGTCCAGGATCAGGATGCGCGCATCCGCCAGGAAGGCGCGCGCGATCGCCACCCGCTGGCGCTCGCCGCCCGACAGTTTCACGCCGCGTTCACCGACCAGCGTGCCGTAGCCCTTCGGCAGGCCGGTGATGAAGTCGTGCGCGCTGGCGACCTTGGCGGCATGCTCGATCTCGGCCTGCGTGGCGTCCGGACGGGCATAGGCGATGTTTTCCGCCAGCGAGCGGTGGAACAGGATGGGCTCCTGCTGGACGATGGCAATCTGCGCGCGCAGCGACGCCTGTGCAACCTGGGAGATGTCTTGGCCATCGATCAGGATCCTGCCGCCGCTGACATCATAGAGACGCTGGATCAGCTTCACGAAGGTCGTCTTGCCCGAGCCGGAATGGCCGACCAGTCCGACCCGCTCGCCCGCCGCTATCTCCACCGAAAAGTCGCGGTAGAGCGGCAAGCGATGGCTACCATAGTGGAAGGTGACGTTATCGAAGGCGATGTGGCCATGCGTGATCCGGATCGGCTTGGCGCCGGGCCGGTCCTCGACGCCGAGCGGTTGCGACTGGAAATCGACCAGTTCCTCCATGTCGTTGACCGAACGCTGCAAATTGCGGATATGCGTGCCGATGTCCCTGAGGTAGCCCTGCAGCACGAAGAACGAGGTCAGCACGAAGGCGACATCGCCCGCACTTGCCTGGCCCCAGGCCCACAGCATCAGCGACAGGCCGATTACTGCCGTCCGCAGCACCAGCAGCATGGCGCCTTGCGTCGTGCCGTTGATGGTGCCGCGCGCCCAGGTGCGGCTGGTCCGCGCGCGCCATTTGGCGACGACCTTGGCAAGCCGCGTTTCCTCGCGCGTCTCGGCGCCGAAACCCTTGACCACGGCATTGCAGCTCACGGCATCGGCAAGCGAGCCGCCAAGCCGCGTATCCCAGCTGTTGGCGAGCCGTGCCGCGGGCGCGACATAGCCGAGCGACGGCAGCGCCGTCACGGTGATGAACAGCAGCGAGCCGACTGCCACGACCAGCCCCATCAGCGGCCAGAACCAGCCGAGCAGCAACGTCGAGCCGACCAGCATGGCGACCGACGGCAGCAACGCAATCAGGATGGTGTCGTTGAGCAGGTCGAGAGCCCACATGCCGCGCGTGACCTTGCGCACCGTCGATCCGGCAAAGCTGTTGGCGTGCCAGTCGGTTGAGAAGCGCTGCACGCGATGGAACGCGTCGGCGGCGACGTCGGCCATCATCTTCAGCGTCAGCTCGACAATACCCATGAAAGCCAGGTTGCGCAGCACCACGCCGGTCAGCGCCAAAGCGATGAGCGCGGAGAACGCCGCCATTGCCGCATTCCACGCGACATCGTCAGCCAACGCACTGCTGGCGACGGCGTCGACCAGCCGGCCGGAATAGAGCGGCGTCAAGACGTCGGCCAGGGTCGACAGCAGGAAGCTGCCCATGATCAGCGAAAGCCGCCACGGCTGGCGCCGCCAGTGGCTGAGCGTGAAGCTAAGAACGCTGCGAAAGGCGCTTGCACGCAGATCGATTCGGAAACGAGCCATGTTGTCATCCGGGCGCAAATCTGCCCGGTCCCGGTAAGGTCTGAAATTGAAAACCGCGCTGGGCAATTCGCCCGGGGCTGCGGAGGTTCGGCATAGGTGGCGGCGCGCCCGATTTGCCGGGTGGCGACCGGCATCGGCAGAAGCCTGTGCTCGACCCGGCATCGGTGCGAAGGACAAACCTTCGCCGGACGCCAGGTGAGACCTAGGCTTCGCGGCCTCGCATTACCATGTGAAATACTGCCATTCGGACCTCCCGCAAGGCACTTGCGGAGCGGTCCTTATAGAGACGCCATGAAGGATCGCCAAGGCCGGGCACGTGGCAAAGCGTAACTGGTCCAACCAGTGAGGTTATCTTGCAACAACAGCCGGTCAACCCCCTCGCTATGCCTCATTCCGGGTTGCGATCGAGGCGCATGTAGCGGCCGTCGATCGATGCCTTGAAGCCCAGCTTCTCATAAAGGCCATGCGCGTCACTGGTCGACAGGCTCCAGTGCGAGACCGTGCTGAGTTCAGGGTGGTTGATGAGCGCCCGCACCAGTTGCGTGCCAATGCCTTGGCCGCGATGCTGCGGCCAGATGATGATGTCGGCGAGATAGGCAAACACCGTACGGTCGGTGATGGCCCGGCCAAAACCGACTTGGTTCCCATCGATATAGGCCGCGGTGCAGAACGAGTTGGCAAAAGCGCGGCGATGAAACTCATCGCTGCGGCCGGCGCCCCAATAACTCGCCATCAACAGGTCGGAGGTCGCCCGGAAGTCGATCCGTGACATGTCGAAGCTGATCTCAGAGTCGGGCATGGTGCCTCGCAAAGAATGAGGGCGGCCGAATTTCGGTCCGGCCCGTGGTTTGGTTACCGACCTGGCGCGCTTACGGCACCACGAGATAGGCCTTCTGGTCGGCGATCGCGATGGTCACGTCGGTGCCGGAATTGAACTCGACGAAATCGAGCTCCATCCCGTCGCTGAAGATTACGCCGCCCCTGCTCTGCCGCGAAGAAACCACCAGCGGCCGGTCGCGGGTGATGACGCCATGCACAAGCGACACGCCGGTCGTGTTGCTCGGAAACGGTTCGCGCACCGAAAAGAACAGCTGTTCGCCTTCGCGGTCATAGCCTTGCGGCGGCACGGACGGCACGGAGTTGTCACCATAGGCCGCAGCCAGTCCCGCGGCGCCCGCCATCACCGAGCGTAGCCAGCCGGTAGAGCCGGCGCCCGTGGAGATGATAATGCCGCTCGACGACTGGCGCTCGGTCCTGCCGCCATAGGTCAATTCGTAGCGCGCCGAGACATGCGTCGAGGCGCCAACGAACAGATCGTTGAAGGCGATCAGCCGGCGTCCGTCATTGGAGCGCGCTTCGGCCATCACCACCGCCTGGCGCTTCGCCTTGCCGGCGATCGTCAGGCCGAGGACCTTTTCGGTATCGTCGGCATTCCACGGCAGCAGCACGCCGTCGAAAAGCGCCGGGTTCGGGTTGATGCCGATCAGCGGCTGGTACGGGAGGTACTTCGCGGTGTTGGACACCAGCCCGTCCTGACCGAGCGCGATCACCGCGTCGGAGCCGAATTCGAACTGCGGTACCAGTTCGCGGTCGAGCCGCAACTGTTTGAGGCCTTGGGGAAGCGAACCCATCACCCGGTCGAGCGCCTGGTGATAGACGTCATGCGCCGCCTTGACCGGGTCGAAATTCATGCCGGCCTGCCGGAGATAAAAGCGCGCCTGTCCCTGCGTGTTGAAGCGCGTCGTCAGCTCCTCCAGCTCGGTCTTGCGGGTGACGACGATCACCCGGTCGATCGGCCTGCCGCTCTGGTCGCTTGCCACCCGTGCTTGCCTTTCAGGACCCGGCTTTCGGCGTGGAAAGCTGGCTGAGCGCGCTGGTGAGCATGTCAGGCGTGATCGACAGATTGCCGACCGAACCGCCCTTTTCCGCCCAGGCCTTGAAGGCCATCGCCGTCAGCACGTGGGCGGGCGCCGACGAATAGACGGTCAGTTCCAGCTGCTGCGCCTTGGCTTGCGCCTCGGCAAGCGTCAGCTTGTTGCGCGCTTCGGTGTCGACCAGCAGCTTGTTGCGTTCGGCAAGCTCGATTTCGGTCGCCAGTTCGCTCTGCTTGATCTCGCGCTCCTTCTCCACGCCCCAGGCACGGCGCCCATAGATCGCGGCATCGGCCTGGCGCTGCAGCGCCTCGCGATATTCGGTCTGGAGCGCCTTGCGGATCTCCGGCGTCGGCTGGACCGAGGTGATGTGGACCTCCTCGATCGACAGGCCGGCGGTCGCGGCAATCGGATCGTTGCGCAGCAGTTCGGCCAGATTGCCACCGAGCTTGGTCACCTCGGCCAGCGCCTGTTCCAGCGTCATGCTCGAAACCACCGCGCGGGCGCGGCTCTGTATCGCCAGCACCAGGCGTTCGGCGATCTTCTCACGGCCGTCGCCAACAACGTCGGAACGGCTGAGCTTGGCGCTGAAATCAAAACCTTCGGCTGCCTTGAGCGGATCGATGATGCGGTAGCTGACCGACCCCTGGATTGCCAGATCCTGGAAATTCGCCGTCGTCTCGGTGAAGATGAAGGGGTTATCGAGCGACGTCACCGGCACCATCGCTATCGTGGTGCCTAACGTGCCGTACCAGAAGGAGATGCCGCGCCCCTGCTCCCTGATCTTGCCGTTCTTGAAGCGCAGGATGTGATACTCAGGCGTTCCCTTGAAATAGCTGATAAACATGCGCCCCCCAAGGTTCATCAATTTAATCAGATGTTAGCCGCGATCCCTGAAACGGTTGGTGATGGGATAGCGGCGGTCGCGTCCAAAATTCTTACGGGTGATCTTCACACCCGGCGCCGCTTGCCGGCGTTTGTACTCGGCAATGTAGAGCAAATGTTCGACGCGCGTCACCGTCGCCCGGTCGTGGCCGCGCGCGACGATGTCGTCGACGCCCATTTCGTTCTCGACCAGGCATTCCAGAATGTCGTCCAGCACCGGATAGGGCGGCAGCGAATCCTGGTCGGTCTGGTTCTCGCGCAATTCCGCCGACGGCGCCTTGTCGATGATATTCCTGGGGATCACCTCGCCTGAGGGACCGAGCGCGCCCGGCGGCACATGGCTGTTGCGCCAGCGCGACAGCGCATAGACCTGCATCTTGTAGAGGTCTTTTATCGGGTTGAAGCCGCCATTCATGTCGCCATAAAGCGTGGCGTAGCCCACCGACATCTCGCTCTTGTTGCCCGTGGTGACGACCATCGAGCCGAACTTGTTGGAGATCGCCATCAGGATCGTGCCGCGCGCGCGGCTCTGTAGATTCTCTTCGGTGATGCCTTCCTTGGTGCCTTCAAAAAGCTGCGCCAGCGTGTGTAGGAAACCCTCGACCGGTTCGAAGATCGGCACGATGTCATAGCGGCAGCCAAGCGCACGGGCGCAATCCTCGGCGTCCTTCAGCGAATCCTCCGAGGTATAGCGGTAGGGCATCATCACCGCCCGCAGCCGCTCCTCGCCGAGCGCATCGACGGCCAATGCGGCGCAGATCGCCGAATCGATGCCGCCGGAGAGACCCAGCACGACGTTCTTGAAGCCGTTCTTGTTGACGTAGTCGCGCAGGCCGAGCATGCAGGCGCGGTAGTCCGCCTCCTCGCGCTCGGGGATTTTCGACATCGGCCCTTCCGAGCAGACCCAGCCGTCAGAGTTATCTGCATTTTGCGCGCCTGCGGCGACACGGCTGCGCTTCCAGGTGGTGACGTCGACAGTTTCCTCGAACTGGCTCATCTGGAAGGCGAGCGTCTTGTCGGCGCCGATGGCAAAAGAGGCGCCGTCGAAGATCAGCTCGTCCTGGCCGCCGATCTGATTGGCATAGATCATCGGCAAACCGGTCTCGATGACCTGGCGGATAACGACCTGATGGCGCACGTCCATCTTGGCGCGGTAGTAGGGCGAGCCGTTCGGCACCAGCAGGATTTCCGCGCCGCTCTCGGCCAGGGTTTCACAGATGCCGACGTCGCCCCAGATGTCCTCGCAGATCGGAATTCCGATGCGCACACCGCGGAAGTTGACGGGTCCCTGAGCCTCGGGGCCGGCCTGAAAGACGCGCTTCTCGTCGAACTCGCCATAGTTTGGCAAATCGAGCTTGTAGCGCTCGGCGAGGATCTTGCCGCCATCGGCGATGATGATCGAATTGTGGGTGCCGCTCTTGCGCATCAGCGGCGTGCCGATGATGACGCCCGGCCCGCCATCGGCGGTATCTCCGGCGAAGTCTTGCGCGGCCTTCTCGCAAACTTTGAGGAAGGCCGGCTTCAGCACCAGGTCCTCCGGCGGGTAACCGGCAAGGAAAAGCTCGGTGTAGAGCACGATGTCGGCGCCCTGGCGGGCGGCATCGGCCCTCGCCTCGCGCGCCTTGGCAAGGTTGCCGGCGACATCGCCGACCGTCGGGTTGAGCTGGGCAACGGCGATGCGCAGAATATCGGGTGCGGTCTTCTGGGTCATGCCTGCGGTTTAGCGCGGCAAATTTGCCCGGGCAATGGCGTTCGTTTGGACCAATTCGGTGATCAGTCATCGCCCATATATTCGCGCAGCGATTGCGGCGAATGGTTCTCTCCGATCGACATCGCCAGAATGCGAGAGATGTGCCGGCGCGGCAGGCCGGTTTCCTGCGCCCATTTGTTGATCTGCGCCTGAATCCTGTCGAGATCCCTCTTCGACGTCGGACTTTCGGCGATGTCGAGGCCGGCGTCACGCAAAGCCGCGACCATATCGGCCGAGATGACGAAGGCGTCCCATTGCAGCCAACGCAGGAAATACTGGCCGGTGTTGCCGCCAAGCCGGCTGCCATGCTTGCCGAGATACGCCATCAGCCCGACCTGGTCGTCGTCAGGCCACTCCGCGAGGAATTTGCCGAAACCGCCATGTTCCTTCGACACACGCTCAACGAAGGCGGCGTTGTCGCGGACGGATTTGATCTTCTGCGGGTTGCGCACAATGCGTTGATCAGCCGTCAGGTCGTGCCAGAAGTCATCAGGTTGAAACAACAGCCGTTTCGGCTCGAAATGGAGAAAGGCTTCCTCGAACCCGGGCCATTTCTGTTCGATGACGCGCCAGACGAAGCCGGCGGCAAACACCCGCTCGGCCATCGTCGACAGGATGCGATCGTCCGTAATGTCGGAAACAGCAGCATTGTCAGACGCCGGCCCGAGCAGCGAGGTCAGCACCGCGTCGCCGCCTTTGCGTTTTGCAGCACGGGCGCGAATCTTCGCGAAATCGGGCATCCTGCATCCTCGCGCCGCGCTTTTGACGAAACGCCATCTTCCTATATGCAAACAAGGCTGCCAAGCCGACGCTTTTCCTATGGAGACATCCATGCACGAGACCGTGCCAGAACTTGCCAACCGCTGGTTGAGGCGAACGCCTGAAACCCTCAGCGAGCTCGAGCGGCGGGTGTTGCAGAGCACTGTCGACCGCAAGCCCATCTCGCAGGATATCAACGACAGCCTCACCGGCCTTCAGGGCGCCGGCGACCGGATCGCCGATGCCATTGCCCGCATCGGCGGCTCGTGGACGTTCATCCTGTCCTTCATTGCTTTCCTGGTGCTGTGGATCGGCGCCAATTGGTGGCTGCTGGGACGAGACTCATTCGATCCCTACCCCTTCATCTTCCTCAATCTCGTGCTGTCGATGATCGCCGCCCTGCAGGCGCCGGTGATCATGATGTCGCAGAACCGCCAGGCCGCGCGCGACCGCATCGACGCCGCGCATGACTATGAGGTCAACCTCAAGGCCGAGATCGAGATCATGGCTCTGCATGAAAAGCTGGACGAACTGCGCCACAGCCAGATCATCGGCGTGCGCGAGGACATTGCGCGCCTGGCCGAACAGGTGAACCGCATAGACGAAAAACTGTCGGGCCGGCAAACCTCTCAATGACCGGGATCGTCCATCACCTCATCGAGCAATACGGGTTGATCGCGGTTTTCCTGGGCTGTGTCGCCGAAGGCGAAAGTGCGGCCATCCTCGGCGGCTTCTTCGCCCATCAGCATGTCTTCATCCTCTGGAAAGCTTTCCTCGCGGCCGCCATTGGCGCCTTCGTCGGCGACACGTTTTTCTTCGTCCTCGGCCGCAGCTTTGCCGACCATCCCAGGGTGCTGAAACTGAAGGCGAGGCCCGGCTTCAACCACGCCTACCGTCTCGTCTCGTCCCATCCCAACATATTCGTCCTGTCCAACCGCTACATCTATGGCCTGCGCCTGGTCGGCGGCATCGCGGCCGGTTTCGCCAGCATTTCGGTAGCGCGCTTCGTTATCCTCAACGCGGTGTCGTCGCTGGTCTGGGCGGCTTTGTTCTGCGGCATCGGCTACGTCTTCGGTCTCGGCGCCGAGCAGATGATAGGCAAGGCACTGCTCCATCACGAACGGCTGCTGATCGCGCTTGCCATAGGTCTGGGTGTCGCCATCCTTGCCTGGCTCATCGCCCGCACCGTCGCCGGCAGGGAGCGCGCCAAGGACGCCCGCGACAGCGAAACCACATCGTAAGGTTCAGTCGTCGTCCTCGACCAGAGCCCGGTCGCCGCGATCGAGGATCAGCGGGATGATGAGATCTTCCTCGTCGGCCAGATGCCGCTTCAGCATGGCGATCAGCCGGCTGTTCTCGTCCGCATAGGCGTCGGCGGCGAAGCGCTGCCTGTCCTCGCTCTCCTCGAGCGTGCGGATGAAGGCGTTCGCCGTCTCGGCGTTGCGCTCCAGCCCCTCATGAATGGTGTGATGGTCGGCATCGAGGATTTCGAAGCCGCGCTTCAGGCGCGGCTCCGCCTTGGCGAAAGCCGGGAAATATTGGTAGTCCTCGACATTGTGGTGACCGTCGAGATTGCCGAGGAAATGGTTGAGGCGTGGCGCGAACCAGCGCGCGAAATGCGGCGCCGCCAGCCTGCCTTCGCGATAGTCGCCAATGCCGTTGGTGAGCATGCCGCCCAGCTCTCGGAACATGTCGTGCCGCTGCAGCCACATGTTTGCCATGCCGTGGATGTTGGCGTGGCCCTGCCATGTCTCGCGCGGATATTTTTCCGCCAGCCAGCGCAGGTCTTCCGGCAGGCCGGCTCTTTCAAGCAGCAGAAAATTGGCTTCCACGACGTCAGTCTCCTTTGGTGACTAACATATGGGAGCGTTCAGATCAGATCGGTAGTCCCGTGATGCGCTCGATGAGGGCGATTCCCCAGACGCCGGCGACGATAACAACCGAAATCAGCACCGCCAGCGAGCCGCAGTCCTTGGCGAGCTGGATGTCGACGTTGAACTCGCGACTGAAGGCATCGCAGGCTGCCTCGATGCCGGTGTTCAGCACTTCGACCATGATGAGCAGCAGCACCGCGCCGATCAACAGCGCGTAGCCGCGCCACGAGACCGAGACGAACCAGCCGAGCGGCAGCGCCAGCACCAGCAGCATCAGTTCCTGCTGAAATGCCCTTTCGCTGGCGGCGAGCTTGCGAAAGGCTCGCACAGAATTGAAGTAAGCACCGATCAGCCGCTGCATGCCGCATCCCCTTCGAATCACCGGCAGGGGATATCGCAATGGCTGGATGAAGGGAATAAGGCAGGCGCCGCAAAATCACTCCTCCGCAACCTTGGTCGTCGGCGTCGACTTCTCGAACTGCGGCAGTCCATCGTCGATCGTATAGTAGTCGCCCTTGTCGCCGACAAAGATGTGGCATTGGCCTTGGAGCCCGGTCGGGTTGTCGAACGATCCGGCCAGAACTGAGACATAGGCATCCTGACCCGGCTTCCAGAACAGCACCGAGCCGCAGATCTTGCAAAAGCCGCGCTTGGCAAAGGAAGACGATTCGTACCAGCTGATGTTGTCGGCGCCGGTTATCGTGATGTCGCCGTCGGCGACGTTGGTCGCGGCGTAAAAATGCCCGCTCTGCTTGCGGCACTGCGAACAGTGGCAATAAATGACGCCGCGCAACGGCCCTCGCGTCTGGAAACGCACTGCTCCACACAGGCAAGATCCGCTGTGGTTGTTGCTCATCCCTGCCTCCACCGTCCATCGTTCACGGCTTCGCCGCTGGCCGAGAGGATTTCAGTTTTGCCGCAGCCGGGCACCGGCAAATGCGACATGGGGTGGGCGTGTTCGGACCTGACCTCAGGATCTTTGCAAACCATTTCTGCAGCCTGCGGTAGAACGGACGCGTTACCTGGCGGCACATTAAGGAAACTTTAGCGCCGGCGCATCTATGGTCGTGGCCAAGCGAATGTCGCGATTGGGGACGTGTCTTTCGCAGGATGATCCGAAATACGGCTGGCACTCTCCGGTCGGCGGCATCTCGCACGGTCTGCGATGGTTCCCAGAGGCAGAGTGAACAGAACATGCAGCCGGCAGCCGTCCAGACCGACCGAAACAGCGACATTGCAACAGCCGTTGTGGCGACCATGCGTCAGCTCGGCGTGCTTGGCCTGCCGCGCAATTACGAAATCTTCTACGAAGCACTGAAAGGCACCAATCGCGAACTCGGCCTGGCCGTCGTCGCGCTGGGCAACCAGCCGACGCAGGACGATCTCGACCGCATCGGCCGCGCTTTCTTTGCCCAGCATCACGGTCCCGGCATTGTCGAGCAGGCGCGCGACGTGCTGGCCAGGGAACTCGAGGACATCGCCTTGCTGCTGCGCAGCGAACGTAGCCATATCGAGAAATACGGCAAGATCCTCGATGAGACATCGAGTGGCCTCGCCAACCGCAGCCTGCTTTCGCAGGATCTGCTGCAGAAGGTCGCCAGCGCCATGGCGGCGGCCACCAACTCGACCCTCGACCACGGCAAGCAGGTTGCAACCACGCTGAGCGACAAGACGGCGGAATTGGAGAGCGTCAAGTCGAAGCTTGAGGAGTACAAGCGGCTCGCCGACACCGACCCCTTGACCCATATCTGGAACCGCCGCGCCTTCGACAAGCAAATCACGGCGATTTACACCTCCAACAAGGGGATCCTGTTCAACGCCCTGATCCTTGCCGACATCGACCATTTCAAGGGTGTCAACGATCGCTACGGCCACCCGGTCGGCGACAAGATCATCCAGATCGTCGCTGAAATCTTCCAGACCAGCATCCGTGAAGACATGTTCGTAGCCCGCACCGGCGGCGAGGAATTCGCGCTGATCGTCGAGGGCGCCAGCGAGGATACCACTTACGAGATCGCCGAACGCATCCGCGTGCTGATCGAACAGACGCCGTTCACCAGCAGCCAGACCGGCGCCAATTACGGCACGGTGACCGTTTCCATGGGCATCTGCATGGCTTCCGAAGCGGAAAGCCCGGAGGATCTCTACACCAAGGCGGACCGGGCGCTCTACCGCTCCAAGGTTGGCGGGCGCAACCGCGTCACCCGGCACTCGACAATGGCCGGCCGCACCGGCAAGAACTGGCTGCTATACAAGAAAGACTGACGCTTCGGCGTGCAGCCAATTCCCGGGCACGGGCAAATTTATCGGATCCCGCCTCTTTCCATATGAATTTTCGTGGACTATATTTTCCATGGAAAGAGAGAGGCCATGTCTGTTACACAACCCAATGCTGCCGCCCCTGATCTGACCGCGAAGGCGGCCGAAAATGCGGTTCTGACCAAGGCCACGCTGCGCGCCGCCGAACTCTTGGATATAACCGCCAGGGTGCTTGCGTCGATCATCGGCGTCTCGGAAGCCACGGTTTCACGCATGCGCAGGCAGGAATTCCTGCTGGAGCGCGGCACCAAGCCGTTCGAACTCGCGGTGCTGTTCGTGCGGCTGTTCCGTTCGCTCGACGCCATTGTCGGCGGTGACGAGACGATAGCCCGGGCATGGCTGAAGAACGCCAATACCGCGTTCGATGGCAGCCCGCTTGAAAAGATCCTCACCATTACCGGGCTTGTCGATGTCATTGCCTATCTGGACTCCCGACGCGCTCTCGTCTGAAGCCGTCCGGCTCGACGGCAAATACTGGCGCATGGTCGAGGCGCAGCACCGCGTCTCGACCCTGAAGATCGTTGACACGCTGGACGAACAGGCGCTGCTCGAGGATCTGATCGAGGAGACCAAGCCGCAGATCCCCATGGAATGCAGGCATCTCCACTATCTCTTGGCGACGCCCTTCCGCTACGGCTCGATCTATCCCTACGGCTCGCGCTTCCGCCGCGCCGGCCGCACTCTTGGCGTCTACTATGCGGCGGAGACGATCATGACGGCGGTCGCCGAAATGGCCTTCTACCGCCTGCTGTTCTTCGCCGATTCGCCCGACACGCCATGGCCGCACGACGCCGCCGAATACACCGCCTTCGCCGCCGCGATCCGTACCGACAAGGCCATCGACCTGACGCGGCCGCCGCTCGACCGCGACCGGGCCCATTGGAGGCATCCGACCGACTATGCCGCCAGCCAGGCGATTGCCGATGTCGCTCGCGAGGTCGGGCTGGCGGCGATCCGCTACCGCTCGGCGCGCGATCCGAAGGGCACCAATGTAGCGCTGCTGACATGCCGCGGTTTTGCCAAGGCCAAGCCGCTGGAGCCGCATACCTGGCGCATCCGGCTCGGCTCGTTCGGCGTCCAGGCCATCTCAGAATTTCCGGAGAAGCGGATCGAGTTTTCCAGAACTGCCTTTGCCAACGATCCCCGGCTCAACGGATTGCGCTGGGAACGCGGGCGTTGATCAAAACGAAAAAGCGCCGGATCTCTCCGGCGCTTTCCACTTCAATCTGAAAACGGGTTCAGCCGTTGGCCGCCTGCTTGTGCTGCACGGGATGGCTCTTCTTCAACAGGTCGGAGACGAGGAAAGCCAATTCGATCGCCTGGTCGGCGTTGAGGCGCGGGTCGCAATGGGTGTGGTAGCGGTCCTGCAATTCCTCGGCGGTGATGGCGCGGGCGCCGCCGGTGCATTCGGTAACATTCTTGCCGGTCATTTCGACATGGATGCCGCCGGGATGCGTGCCTTCGGCGCGATGCACCTCGAAGAAGGTCTGCACTTCCTTGAGGATGCGGTCGAACGGGCGCGTCTTGTAGCCGGCAGCCTCGATCGTATTGCCGTGCATCGGGTCGGACGACCACACGACGCTGCGACCTTCCTTCTGCACCGCGCGCACCAGCTTCGGCAGATGGTCGGCGACCTTGTCGGAGCCGAAGCGGGCGATCAGCGTCAGCCGGCCCGGCTCGTTCTCCGGATTGAGCAGGTCGATGAGCTCCAGCAAGCCGTCCGCTGTCAGCGACGGACCGCATTTGAGGCCGAGCGGGTTCTTGATGCCGCGGCAATATTCGACATGCGCATGGTCGGGCTGGCGGGTACGGTCGCCGATCCAGATCATGTGGCCCGACGTTGCGTACCAGTCGCCCGAGGTCGAATCGACGCGGGTCAGTGCTTCTTCATAGCCAAGCAGCAGCGCTTCGTGGCTGGTGTAGAAGTCGGTCTCGCGCAGCGCGTAATTGGTCTCGGAGGTGATGCCGACGGCCTTCATGAAGTCCATCGTCTCGGTGATGCGGTTGGCGAGCATGCCATACTTCTCGCCTTGCGGGCTGTCGGAGACGAAGCCCAGCATCCAGCGATGCACATTCTCCAGGCTGGCGTAGCCGCCTTGGGCGAAGGCACGCAGCAGGTTAAGCGTCGCCGCCGACTGGCGGTAGGCCATTTCCTGGCGGGCCGGGTCGGGAATGCGCGACTTCGGGTCGAACTCGATGCCGTTGATGATGTCGCCACGGTAGCTTGGCAGCGTCACCTCGCCCTTGGTCTCATTGTCAGACGAGCGCGGCTTCGCGAACTGGCCTGCGACACGGCCGACCTTCACCACCGGCTGCGCGCCGGCAAAGGTCAGCACCACCGACATCTGCAGGAAGACGCGGAAGAAGTCGCGGATGTTGTCGGCGCCATGTTCGGCGAAACTCTCGGCGCAATCACCGCCCTGCAGAAGGAATGCGTCGCCGGCAGCGACAGCCGCAAGCTGCTTCTTCAGCTTGCGCGCCTCACCGGCAAAAACCAGCGGCGGAAAGGTGGCGAGCTGGGCTTCCGTGTTCTTCAGCGCGGCGAGGTCCGGATAGGCAGGAACCTGCTTGATCGGCTTTGCTCTCCAAGAATTCGGCGACCATTTCGTCATCGCTGCACCCAAACGCTCTTTCCAGCAGGCTTTTGCCCGCCATTCCCGCCCCATATGGGGATGGCGGCTCCATACACGAAGCCGATTTCCTATTCTAGACCGGAATTCAAGCGCTGGCGAATGGTAGCCGGCGGGCTATGCGGCCTTCTCCACCAGCCGCGCCAACTGCGTCATGACGACAGCCGAGCCCGCCAGGCGCTTTTCCGCCGTCGGCCAGTCGCGGATGAAGACCACGCTGTGGTCGGCCCTGATCTTGGCCAGCGAGCCCTGTTCGCCGATGTACTTGACCAGCCCGACCGGGTTCGAAAACTCGCGCTTGCGGAAGTGGATGACGACGCCCTTGGGGCCGGCATCGAGCTTTTCGACATTGGCCCTCCGGCAGAGTGCCTTGATGAAGACGATCTTGAGCAGATGCTTCACTTCCTCCGGCAGCGGGCCGAAGCGGTCGATCAGCTCGGCGCCGAAAGCATCGATCTCCTCGGTGCTTTCGAGATCGCCAAGGCGGCGGTAGAGCGCCAGCCTGAGCTGCAGGTCCGGCACATAGCTTTCCGGGATCATGACCGCCGTGCCCACCGCGATCTGCGGCGACCAGCCGCCATCCTGCACCTCACCGGAATCCTTCACCTCGGCCACCGCCTCCTCCAGCATCTGCTGGTAGAGCTCAAAGCCGACCTCCTTGATGTGTCCGGATTGTTCTTCGCCGAGTAGATTGCCGGCGCCCCTGATGTCGAGGTCGTGGCTGGCGAGCTGGAAGCCGGCGCCAAGCGTGTCCAGCGATTGCAGCACCTTCAGCCGGCGCTCGGCGGTGTCGGTGAGCTTGCGATTGGCCGGCAGCGTGAACAACGCATATGCCCGCACCTTGGAACGGCCGACGCGGCCGCGCAGCTGGTAGAGCTGCGACAGGCCGAACATATCGGCGCGATGGATGATCAGCGTGTTGGCGGTCGGAATGTCGAGCCCGGATTCGACGATGGTGGTCGACAACAGCACGTCGTACTGGCCGTCATAGAAGGCGTTCATGATGTCGTCGAGTTCGCCCGGCGGCATCTGGCCATGGGCCACCGCCACCTTCAGCTCGGGGACGGATTCGCGCAGGAAATCATGGATTTCGGCGAGATCGCTGATGCGCGGAACGACATAGAAGGAATGGCCGCCGCGGTAGCGTTCGCGCAGCAGCGTCTCGCGGATGACCAGCGGGTCGAAAGGCGAGATGAAGGTGCGCACCGCCATGCGGTCGACCGGCGGCGTGGCGATCAGCGACAGTTCGCGCACGCCGGTCAAGGCAAGCTGCAGCGTGCGCGGGATCGGCGTCGCCGACAGCGTCAGCACGTGGACGTCGGTCTTGAGGTCCTTCAGCCGTTCCTTGTGCTTGACGCCAAAATGCTGCTCCTCGTCGATGATCAGCAGGCCGAGATTCTTGAACGAGATCGCCGACCCGAGCAGTGCATGGGTGCCGATGACGATGTCGACCTGCCCCTCGGCGATGGCTTTCTTGGTTTCCGCCAGTTCCTTGGCGCCGACCAGCCGCGAGGCCTGGCCGACGCGGATCGGCAGGCCGGAGAAGCGCTGCGAAAAAGTCTTGAAATGCTGGCGCGACAACAGCGTCGTCGGCACCACGACCGCGACCTGGAACCCTTCCATCGCCGCGATGAAGGCGGCGCGCAACGCCACTTCGGTCTTGCCGAAGCCGACATCGCCGCAGATCAGCCGGTCCATCGGCTTGCCGGCGCCGAGATCGTCCACGACGGCATCGATCGCGCCCTGCTGGTCGTCGGTCTCCTCATAGGGAAAGCGCGCCGAGAATTCGCCGTAAAGCCCTTCCGCCGGCACCATGGGCGGCGCGGTACGCATCTGGCGCTCGGCGGCAATGCGGATCAACTGTCCGGCCATGTCGAGCAGGCGCTTCTTCAGCCGCGCCTTGCGCGACTGCCAGGCGCCGCCGCCGAGCTTGTCCAGCGTCGCCTCGGCTGTGTCAGAGCCGTAGCGCGACAGAAGCTCGATGTTTTCCACCGGCAGGAACAGCCGGTCGTCGCCGGCATAGTGGATTTCCAGGCAGTCATGCGGCGCGCCGACCGCCTCGATGGTGCGCAGGCCGATGAAGCGGCCAATGCCGTGATCGGCGTGGACGACGATGTCGCCGGCCGACAGCGACGAGGCCTCGGCGATGAAATCCGACGCGCGCTTCTTGCGCTTCGAGCGGCGGATCAGCCGGTCGCCCAGAATGTCCTGCTCGGCGACGACGACCAGCTGTTCGGTCTCGAAGCCGGATTCCAGCGGCAGCACGGCGAGTACCGCCTGCCCCGGCTCGAGCTTTTCCGCCTCGGCCAGCGTCGCCACCGGCACGAGATTGCCGAGATGGTGCTCGGCCAGGATCTGGCCCAACCGGTCGAGCGAGCCTTCGGTCCAGCCGGCGACGATGACCCGGCGGCGCGCCGCGCGCTCGTCAGCGATGTGTTTTACGACGACATCGAAGACGTTGATGTTTGGGTCAGCCCGTTCCTCGGCAAAGCTGCGGCCATGGCGCGAGCCGCCATGGAAGACCTTCTTGGCCCCGACATCGGGCGCGTCGAAGGCGGTGAAGTCGATGGCTTCGCGCGGTCCGAGCGACGCCACGAGGTTTTCCGGTGAGAGATAGAGCAGGTCCGGCGCCACCGGCTTGTAGGGCACGGCGTCCTTCAACGCGGCGTCGGCCTGTTTGCGGCGCGCTTCGTAGTGGTCGAGGATTAGCGTGTGACGCTCAGCCAGCGCTTCGTGCGCCAGATGGTCGAAGATGACAGGCGCATCCGGCAGATAATCAAACACTGTCTCCAGCCGCTCGTAGAACAGCGGCAGCCAGTGCTCCATGCCGGCAAAGCGCCGCCCTTCGCTCACCGCCGCATAAAGGCCGTCGTCGCGCTGCGGCGCGCCAAAGGCTTCGATATAGGAGCGGCGGAAGCGGCTGATGGTTTCGGGGGTCAGCGCCACTTCACTCATCGCCTGCAGCGCCATCGACTTGCGCTGGCCGGTGGTGCGCTGCGTGGCGGCGTCGAAGACGCGGATCGATTCCAGCGTGTCGCCGAAGAAATCGAGCCGCAGTGCTTCCGTCCAGCCGGGTGCGTAGAGGTCGAGGATGCCGCCGCGCACGGCGAATTCGCCGATACCGCGCACCGTCGGCACTCGCTCGAAGCCGGAAATCTCCAGCCGGGACACCAGCGCGTTCATGTCGATTTGGTTGCCGGGCTTTGCGTGGAAAGTCTGCGCTTCGACCAGATCGGCCGGCGGAATGCGCTGCAGCAGCGCATTGGCAGTGGTCAGGATGACCGCGCGATGCGGCTTTTTTGCCAGCGCGATCATTGCCGTCAGGGCGTCGAGCCGCTTGGCGGCGGCATCGGAGCCTGGCGAAACGCGGTCATAGGGCAGGCAATCCCAGGCCGGCAACTCCAGCACCGGCAGGCCGGGGGCGGCAAAGGTCAGCGCCTCGATGATCGACGGCAGGCGCTGGCCGTCGCGCGCCACGAACAGCACCGGTTTGTCAGGCGCAATCTCATGGATCGCCTGCACCAGCGCAAAGGCTTCGTAGCCATCGGCAACGCCGTCGACGATGAACTGGCCGGCACGGCCTTTCGGCAGACCGATTTTGGGAATGAGGCTCATGGTTGCACGTTTAAAATGTCATGGTCCGGCGCGATGCCAGGATCTTTTGCAGGACGGCACAGTCGATATTCCTGGGAACCGGGCGTTCGCCGGTGACCATGGGCAGGAATTCGGTGTCGGGGATGTCGAGGAGCCTTTCATATTGGTCGATTTCATCGCCGGTCAAGGCGCCGATCTCGTTGTCGGCAAACGTACCGAGGATAAGGTCCATCTCGCGCATCCCGCGATGCCAGGAGCGGAACAACAGCTTGCGGCGCCTGATATCCAGCCCCTCGCTTGATCGTTTCGTCCCGGTCATCGTGCCGCATCCTTGCTTGGTGCGGCGCATATAGCGTGGATAGAGGGCGGTGTCAGCCTTGCAACGCACGGGTGGGCGGCTAAACATCCCTGGTGTGAAGAACACTCCTGACAACGCTGGTGCCGGACACCGCCCGCACTTCACCCTCCCCCTTGTGGGGAGGGTCGGCGAGCACGCTTCGCAAAGCGAAGCGAGTGAGACGGGGTGGGGGTGCGGCGCTGACCTACCGACTTCCTCGAAAGTTAGCCGCGCACCTACCCCCATCCCGCTCCGCTTCGAGGATCGACCCTCCCCACAGGGGGGAGAGTGAAGCCATGCGCCCCTCCCTCCTCGACCCTCTCTTCGTCCCGATCACTTCGCTTGCCGGCGTCGGCCCCAAGGTTGGCGCTCTGATCGAGAAGGTGGTGGCGGCCGATCTCGGCGAACGGCCGGCGCGCGCCGGCGACCTGTTGTTCGTTCTGCCGCACACCGTCATAGACCGCCGCAATCGTCCCGGCATCGCGCTTGCGCCGGCCGGCGCCATCGTCACGCTTGACGTGCGCATCGACCGCCACCAGCCGCCGCCGCGCGGCAACCGGTCGGTGCCTTACCGCGTCTATGCCCATGACGACACCGGCGAGATCGGCCTGATCTTCTTCCACGCCCATGCCGCCTATCTCGAAAAGGCGATGCCGGTGGGCGAGCATGTCGTCGTCTCC
Organism: Mesorhizobium sp. M0802; assembly: GCF_040320115.1. Classification (NCBI taxonomy): domain Bacteria; kingdom Pseudomonadati; phylum Pseudomonadota; class Alphaproteobacteria; order Hyphomicrobiales; family Phyllobacteriaceae; genus Mesorhizobium; species Mesorhizobium sp. M0802. Next base: position 63,219 of record NZ_JAMYOY010000015.1, on the reverse strand, counting down.
GGCCGCATGGAGTGGTTCAACGGCCGCCCGACCATGGTCCATCCCGACCATATCGCCCTGGTGAGCGAGGCGGAAACACTGCCGCTGGTCGAACCGGTCTATCCGCTGACCGCCGGCCTGTCGGGCAAGGTGCTGCGCCGCGCCATCGGCCAGGCGCTCGGCCGGCTGCCGGAATTGTCGGAATGGCAGGACGGCGCCTTCATGCGCAAGCAGACTTTCCCCGCCTTCGCCGACGCGCTCGCCCGCATCCACTATCCCGCGGACCCGATCGATGTCGCCATCGAGGGGGTGGCATGGCGCCGCCTTGCCTATGACGAGCTTCTCGCCGGCCAGGTCTCGCTGGCATTGGTGCGGGCAAAAGTGCGCCGCCTGTCGGGCCGGCCGCTCATCGGCGACGGTCGCATCGTTGAGAAACTGCGCGCAGCCCTGCCCTATTCATTGACCGGCAGCCAGGAATTCGCGCTTGCCGAAATCAATGCCGATCTGGCCGACCCCGAGCGCATGCTGCGCCTGCTGCAAGGCGATGTCGGCTCCGGCAAGACGGTGGTGGCGCTGCTGGCCATGGGGCGCGCAGTCGAGGCCGGTGGCCAGGCGGCATTGATGGCGCCGACCGAGATCCTGGCGCGCCAGCATCTGGCGACGATCACGCCTTTGGCCGAACAGGCCGGCCTGCGCGTCGCTATCCTGACCGGCCGCGAAAAGGGCCGCGAACGCACTGAAACGCTATCAGGTCTCGCCAGCGGCGAGATCGACATCGTCGTCGGCACCCATGCGCTGTTCCAGGAAACGGTGACCTATCACGACCTCGTCTTTGCCGTGGTCGACGAGCAACACCGCTTCGGCGTCCACCAGCGGCTTGCCATCACCGCCAAGGGCGACGCCCCCGACATGCTGGTGATGACGGCGACGCCGATCCCGCGCACTCTGGTGCTGACCGCCTTCGGCGACATGGACGTCTCCAAGCTGACGGAAAAACCGATCGGCCGCCAGCCGATCCGCACCGTCACGCTGCCACTGGAACGGCTGGACGAGTTGGTCGGTCGCATGCTGGACGCGGTTGCCGACGGCCAGAAGATCTACTGGATCTGCCCGCTGGTCGAGGAATCCGAAGAGATCAAGCTGATGTCGGCCGAGGACCGTTTTGCCTCGCTGCAGCCCTTGTTCGGCGATCGCATCGGCCTCGTCCACGGCCGCATGAAGGGTGCCGAAAAGGACGAGGCGATGCGCGCCTTCAAGGCCGGCGAAACCCGCATCCTGATCGCCACCACCGTTATCGAGGTCGGCGTCGACGTGCCGGACGCCACGATCATGGTCATCGAGCATGCCGAGCGTTTTGGCCTGGCGCAACTGCACCAGCTGCGCGGCCGCGTCGGGCGCGGCGACAAGCCTTCTTCCTGCGTGCTGCTTTACAAGGACCCGCTCGGCGAGACGGCAAAGCGCCGGCTGTCGGTGATGCGCGAGACCGAGGACGGTTTCCTGATCGCCGAAGAGGATCTGAAGCTGCGCGGCGAAGGCGAATTGCTCGGCACCCGCCAGTCCGGCACGCCGGGCTTCCAGGTGGCGCGCATCGAGGTGCACGCCGACTTGCTCGAAGCAGCCCGCGACGATGCAAGGCTGATCCTGTCGCGCGACCCGGAACTACAGTCTGAGCGCGGCGAGGCGCTGCGCCTGCTGCTCTATTTGTTCGGCCGCGACGAGGCCGTACGGCTCTTGCGCGCCGGCTGAGCGCCCTCGGCGATCAGCCCGCCAAGCGGCGGGTTGGCGAGATCTCCGTCGATCGGCTGGCCGTTCATCGTCACCATTTTCGGCTTGACTTCGGGCGCCACCAGCCCGGCCGAGACGATCAGCCTGGCGCCGTCCTCGATCGTCATGTCGAGCAGCACGATGTCGGATTTCGGCACGTACATCAGGAAACCGGTGGTAGGGTTCGGCGTGCACGGCATGAACACGGCGATCATCGGGTCGCCTGCATGGTCGAGCTTCTGGTTGATCTCGGTTTCCTTCTCGCTGGCGACGAAGACCAGCGACCAGACGCCTTTTCGCGGATATTCGACCAGCCCGACCTGGCGGAACATATCGCCCTTGTTCGACAGCACCGTCTGGAAAATCTGCTTCAGCGAACCGTAGATGCCGCGCACCAGCGGCATACGGCCAAGCAGCCGTTCGCCGAAATTGACGATGGCGCGACCGACGATGTTGGCGGTCATGAAGCCGATCAGCGTGATCAGCACGAGCGCCACGATCAGGCCGAAGCCGGGCACCGGAAACGGCAAATAGGTGTCGGGGCTGTAGCGCGCCGGAATGTACGGCTTCACCCAGGAATCGACCCAGCCGACGAACGACCAGGCGATATAGGCGGTGATCGCCAGCGGCGCGCAGACGATAAAGCCTGTGAGGAAATAGTTCCTCAGCCGGGTCATGCCGGAAGTTCTGGGAGCATCGGACATGGTTCACCGGGGATGCGGGTTGCAGCGCCACACTAGTGAAGCGGACGGCGCTTTGGAACTGCGAAGTTTTTTAGACCCCCGATGAGCGCCGACTACTCCACGGTCACCGATTTCGCCAGATTGCGCGGCTGGTCGACGTCCGTCCCCATGAACACGGCGGCGTAGTAGGCCAGCATCTGGATCGGCAGCGCATAGATGATCGGCGAGATGATTTCCGGCACGTCAGGCAGGATGATCGTCTCCATCGTCTTCAAGCTCACCTGAGCCGCGCCCTTGGCGTCGGTGATCAGGATGATCTTGCCGCCGCGCGCCGCCACCTCCTGCATGTTCGACACAGTCTTTTCGAAGATGCGGTCATGCGGCGCGATGACGATGACCGGCATGTTTTCGTCGATCAGTGCGATCGGGCCATGCTTCAGTTCGCCCGCGGCATAACCCTCGGCATGGATGTAGGAGATTTCCTTGAGTTTCAGCGCGCCTTCCATGGCGAGCGGGAAATTGGTGTCGCGGCCGAGATAGAGCACGTCCTTGTAGCGCGAGATTTCGCGCGCGATGCGCTCGATCTGCTCCTCGAGCTTGAGCACCTGGTTGGCGTAGCGAGGCGCCTCCGAAAGAGCGCGCACCAGCGTCTTTTCCTCGTCCTTCGAGATCGTGCCGCGGGCCACACCCGCACGCACCGCCAGCGAGGCCAGCACCGAAAGCTGGCAGGTGAAAGCCTTGGTCGAGGCGACGCCGATCTCCGGCCCGGCCAACGTCGGCAGCACGACGTCGGATTCGCGCGCCATGGTCGATTCGCGCACATTGACGATGGCGCCGATCTTCATGCCCGCCTTGCGGCAATAGCGCAGCGAGGCCAGCGTGTCGGCGGTTTCGCCGGACTGCGAGATGAAGAAGGCAGCATCATCAGCCGATAACGGCATTTCGCGATAGCGGAATTCCGAGGCGACATCGATGTCGACCGGCAGCCGCGCATAGCGCTCGAACCAGTATTTGCTGATCAACCCCGCGAGATAGGCGGTGCCGCAGGCCGAGATCGCCAGCCGGCCGATCTTAGCGAAGTCGAACGGCAGTTCCAGCGGCTTCGACACGCCAGAGACGAAATCGACATAGTGCGCCAGCGTATGCGAGATCACTTCGGGCTGTTCATGGATTTCCTTTTCCATGAAATGGCGGCGGTTGCCCTTGTCGACCATGAAGCTGGTCGACAGTGATTGCTGGCGCTTGCGGGCAACCTCTTTGCCGTCGATGTCGAAGATGGTGACGCCATCGCGGCGCACCACCGCCCAGTCGCCGTCTTCGAGATAGGTGATGGAATTGGTGAACGGCGCCAGCGCGATGGCGTCGGAGCCCAGAAACATCTCGCCATCGCCATGGCCGACGGCCAGCGGCGGGCCATTGCGGGCGCCGACGATGAGATCCTCGTCGCCGGTGAACATGATGGCCAGAGCAAAGGCGCCTTCCAGCCGCTTCAGCGCCTGGTGCGCCGCCTCGATCGGCTTCAGCCCTTTGGCAAGCTGCCGCGCCACCAGATGCGCTACGACCTCGGTATCGGTCTGCGACGAGAAGGAATAGCCGTCGCGGATCAGCTCATCGCGCAACTCGGCGAAATTCTCGATGATGCCGTTGTGAACGATGGCGACGCCGTCGGAGAAATGCGGATGGGCGTTGGTCTCGTTGGGCACGCCATGTGTGGCCCAGCGCGTGTGGCCGATGCCGATCGTGCCATCGAGCGGCTCGTCCTTCAGCCGGCGTTCGAGGTTGATCAGCTTGCCTTCGGCGCGGCGGCGGCCAAGCCGGCCATGCTCGATCGTGGCGACACCGGCCGAGTCATAGCCGCGATATTCCAGCCGCTTCAAAGCATCGACGATGAGCGGCGCGACTTGGCTCTGGCCGACAATTCCGACGATACCGCACATGCGCCTGCCCCCGATTCACCTGGAAAACCAGTCCGATGGAAAACCAGCGCTATCTAGGGATTGCCGGCCCGCCGCGAAAGTCACTTTGCGTTTCGTCTGCTGTAACGGAACGCTTCTCAACCCGATGCACCATGACACACCGCTCTTGCAATCCGGTTACCGCAATTCCTCGGTTGTTCAATTGCTTCGGCGGTTAATGGCCGGTGCCGGCCTTTTTCTTCGCCGCTGCGGCAGACGCGAAGCGCTCGCGCAATTCCTTGCCCTTGCCGGGAATGGTCTTCTGGCGGGCGCGGCCGAAGGCCAGCGCATCGTCCGGCACGCTTTCGGTTATGACGCTACCCGAGGCGATGTAGCCGCCCTTGCCGATCGTAACCGGCGCCACCAGCGACGAGTTCGAACCGATGAAGGCGCCCTCGCCGATGTCGGTGAAAAACTTCGAGTAGCCGTCATAGTTGCAGGTAATGGTGCCGGCGCCGATATTGGCCCCCGCGCCCACACGGGCATCGCCGATATAAGTCAGATGATTGACCTTGGCGCCCTCCTCGATGACCGCCTGCTTGACCTCGCAGAAATTGCCGACCTTGGCTTTCTCGCGGAGATCGGCGCCTGGCCTGAGCCGTGCGAACGGACCGACGTCGCAATTGGCAGCGACGGTCGCGCCTTCGATGTGGCTGAAGGCGTGGATCTTGGCGCCGCCGGCGATTTTCACGCCCGGGCCGAACCAGACATTGGGCTCGACGATGGTGTCGGCGCCGATTTCGGTATCGTGCGAGAAATACACGGTGTCCGGCGCAATCAGCGTTACGCCCGACAGCATCGCCTCGTCCCGACGACGCTGTTGCCAGATGCCTTCCGCCTGCGCCAGCTCGGCCCTGTTGTTGATGCCGAGCGCGCTCTCGAAGCTCGTTTCGGTGGCGACGACATCGAGCCCTTTCGCACTGGCGATCTCGACGATGTCGGTGAGATAGTACTCGCCCTTGGCGTTCTTGTTGCCGACCTTGTCGAGCAGTTCGAGCGCATGAGCGCCGGCCACCGCCATCATGCCGGCATTGCAGAAGCCGATCTTCTTTTCCTCGGCGGAGCAGTCCTTCTCCTCGCGGATGGCGGTGAGCTTGCCACCTTTTTCGATCAGCCGGCCATAGCCGGCCGGGCTGGGCGGACGGAAACCGATCACCACGACGGCCGCGCCATCGGCAAGCTTTTGCCGCGCGGTCACCAGGGCTTCAGCATCGATCAGCGGCGTGTCGCCGAACATCACGAGAATATCGTCATAACCCTTTGATATCGCATCGCGCGCAGCCCGCACGGCATGCGCAGTGCCGAGCCGCTTCTCCTGCACGAAGGTCTCGGCCTTGGGCGCGAATTTCGCCGCCGCCTTGCGCATATCATCGGCGCCATGGCCGATCACCAGCGCCTGGCTGCGGGCGCCGGCGGCCTCGGCCGCTTTCACCACATGGGCGACCATCGGCAGTCCGGCGATCTGGTGCAGCACCTTCGGCGTCGCGCTCTTCATGCGCGTGCCTTCACCGGCGGCGAGGATAACGGACAGGCAGGATCTGGTTTGCATGTTGGGAGTTTCCGAGGACCGAGATTCGTTGCAGTCTTAGCACCGGAGGCATCGCGGTCCAATGCGGCTGAATTTCGGTAGAAACCTAACAAAGACCCTTGGCGGTCGTCAGGTAAGTATGGTCATCCGCAGGAGACAGAAAGTGCTTTGGGGATGAATACCCAGATTTCGTTCCCGCGAGCTGTCAGTTGGGCCTTTCGGTCCGATTTCGACAAACGGCGGCGATTTGAGTTGGAGAATTCGCCTGCTTTTGACGAGATTGTAGAGCGAATATGCAAAGAAGCCGCTTCAAGAAAGATAGATGCGTCTGTAAGGCCCGGGAACCGAGCCGAATTATTCGGGTGTCATCGCGCTGGGTTTTGTTTGCGGGTTAAGCCAACGACCTTTGACATTTTCTTTAATAGCCCCACGGGTTTGCGAGCTCAGTATCTAGTTCATCCTGATCTTGGACAGGCGGCAAACTGCGTGTTGATCGCGGCTCTCAGATTGCAGTTGCTTGATGCCTATAAGAAGGAATCGCTACCGATTGCGCATAAAAATTGGTCAATCGACAACTCCATCGACGCAACATCGGCAAGGATATGGCGATACGAGTTGGTCTCTACCGCACCCAAACACGATCTTAACATCCCAGGGTGGGACGGACATGGATAGTCCGCCCCAATGGGAGAATGCTTAGTTGTAAATGGTGCGTGGATCGACTCGGATGGCCAGGAGGTAGTCATTCCGGAGAAGATCGGACGGCGATTTGAAGTGCACAGAAGCGGATATTCCTAGGGTCAAGCCCAGCACCTACCCCAGCCGGCCCAGCACCGGAAAATTCTCCAGCAGCCAGTAGGACACCGTCTGCACGCCGCCGGTGAGAAAGAACACCCCGGCGACGACCAGCAGCGCGCCGATGACTTTTTCGACGCGGCCGAGATGGACGCGGAACCTGCCGAGGAAGCGCATGAAGGCGCCGGAGAACAGGGCAGCAATCAGGAACGGAATGCCGAGGCCAAGCGAATAGGCGGCAAGCAGAAGAGCGCCCTCGCCCACCGTCTCGCGGCCGCCGGCCAAGGTCAGGATCGGCCCCAGCACCGGGCCGATGCACGGCGTCCAGCCAAAGGCGAAGGCCAGCCCCATGACATAGGCGGCGACCATGCTGGCAGGCTTGCCCTGCGACTGAAAGCGCGCCTCGCGCGACAGAAGTGGTATGCGCAGGATGCCGAGGAAATTCAGCCCCATCAGGATGATCAGCACCCCGGCCGCCATCGCCAGCGGCTCCTGCCAGACGCGCAGCCAGTGGCCGATGGTCGAGGCGCCGGCGCCAAGCGCCACGAACACGGTGGAGAAACCGAGTACGAAGGCGAGCGAGGAATAGATGAGCGCGCCGCGGGCGCCGGCCTTGGCCGTGACGCCGGCACCGCCACCGCGAAAGTCGTCGACCGACACGCCGGCCATGTAGCAGAGATAGGGCGGCACCAGCGGCAGCACGCAAGGCGACAGGAACGAGATCGCCCCCGCTCCGACCGCGCTGACATAGCCGATGTCCAATGGCATTCCAGAACTCCAGATTCCTTGGCGCCGATATAGCGACGCAAAATCGTGTTCGCCAATCACCATCGTGTGGAATTTGGCTACAGATACGATCCGGCCGGACGAATTGTTGTCGGCCAATCCCAAGTTGACCAAGCCGGGGAAGAAATATCCCTCGCCGAACGTTCACAGAGCGAAGCCGCGATTTCTGCGCGCTTCGTCGGATCACCAGGGAGATTTCCATGAAAACGATCACCGTCGGCCTGGCCGCCCTTCTGCTCAGCACCGCCGCATCCTTCGCCGCCGAAGCGTGGAAGGAAGCCGAAGTCGGTGGCACCAAGATCTACACCGATGCCAATGGCATGACGCTCTATACCTATGACAAGGACGAGAAGGGCAAGACCAACTGCTATGACAAATGCGCCACCAACTGGCCGCCGCTGAAGGCCGAGGATGGCGCCAAGGCGGACGACGAATGGACCATCGTCGAACGCACCGACGGCACCAAGATGTGGGCCTATGACGGCAAGCCGGTCTACACCTTCATCAAGGACAAGAAGGCCGGTGACATCACCGGCAACGGCGTCGGCGAAGTCTGGCACATCGTCAAGGCCGACTGATCGTCCGAACCTCTATCCCGCACCCCATCGGCGGGACTCGGCTGGCCGCCGGCTCCAAGCGACCCGGCGACCAGTTCGGCATTTACGGGCAGCACGAACTGGTCGCGGCGCCTTTCCCGGTGGCTCGAAACACGAACCCTCCCAGACAAAAATTTTGTGATCTTCTCCATACACTCTAAGAGTGTATTGCGGCACACGCCTCCGCATTTTGGCCGCTTGCCCTTGACCGATCGCAAAAGCGCGGCCATGTGAGCGACCAATTGAATGCGTCACGCAGCGGAATTCTTCTGCCGCCCCACAGCTGATATGAGACCTCATGGACGTCGTCGTCGTCGAATCGCCGGCCAAGGCAAAGACAATCAACAAGTATCTCGGCAAGAACTTCAAGGTTCTGGCCTCGTTCGGCCATGTCCGCGATCTGCCGGCCAAGGATGGTTCGGTGCGTCCCGACGAGGATTTCGCCATGTCCTGGGCGGTCGACACCGCGTCCGGAAAGCGTCTCACCGACATCGCCAACGCGGTCAAGGATGCCGATGGCCTGATCCTCGCCACCGATCCGGATCGCGAGGGCGAAGCCATTTCCTGGCACGTGCTGGAGGTGCTCAAGCAGAAGCGCGTGTTGAAGGACAAGCCGGTCAGCCGCGTCGTCTTCAATGCCATAACCAAGTCGTCGGTGCTGGAAGCGATGGCCAATCCGCGCCAGATCGATGCACCATTGGTCGATGCCTATCTGGCTCGCCGCGCACTCGATTATCTCGTCGGCTTCACGCTGTCGCCGGTGCTGTGGCGCAAATTGCCGGGCGCCCGTTCGGCCGGCCGCGTCCAGTCGGTGGCGCTGCGCCTGGTCTGCGACCGCGAATCCGAGATCGAGCGCTTCATCCGCGAGGAATACTGGCAGATCGCTGCCCTCCTCGGCACGCCACGTAACGACAGCTTCGAGGCGCGGCTGACCGCGTTCGAGCGCAAGAAGCTGCAGAAGCTCGACATCGCCAGCAAGGCGCAGGCCGACGATATCAAGGGCATGCTCGAAGGCGCGACCTTCAAGGCTCTGTCGGTGGAAGCCAAACCGACAAGGCGCAATCCTGGCCCGCCCTTCACCACTTCGACGCTGCAGCAGGCGGCATCGTCGGGCCTCGGCTTTTCGGCGACGCGCACCATGCAGGTGGCGCAGCGCCTCTATGAAGGCATGGAGATCGGCGGCGAGACCACCGGCCTGATCACCTATATGCGAACCGACGGCGTGCAGATGGCGCCGGAGGCGATCGACGCCGCCCGCGACACCATCGCCAAGGAATTCGGCCCAAGATACCTTCCGGAAAAGCCGCGCCAGTACACAGCCAAGGCCAAGAATGCCCAGGAAGCGCACGAGGCGGTCCGCCCGACCGATTTCATGCGCACGCCGGCTTCGGTCAGGCAGTATCTCGATTCCGACCAGCTGCGGCTTTACGAATTGATCTGGAAGCGCGCCATCGCCAGCCAGATGCAGTCGGCCGAGATCGAGCGTACCACGGTCGAAATCGAGGCGGTCAATGGCGCTCGCACCGCGGAGCTTCGCGCCGTCGGTTCCGTCGTTCGCTTCGACGGCTTCATCGCCGCCTACACCGACCAGAAGGACGACGACGCCGAAGACGAGGAAAACCGTCGTCTGCCCGAGATCCGTGCCGGCGAGCAGCTGGCCCGTCAGGCGATCAATGCCACCCAGCACACCACCGAGCCGCCGCCGCGCTACTCCGAGGCGTCGCTGATCAAGAAGCTGGAAGAGCTCGGCATCGGCCGTCCATCGACCTACACCGCGATCCTGAAGACGTTGGAAGACCGCGACTACGTCACCATCGACAAGCGCCGGCTGGTGCCGCAGGCCAAGGGCCGGCTGCTGTCGGCTTTCCTCGAAAGCTTCTTCGAGCGCTATGTCGAATATGACTTCACGGCCTCACTCGAGGAAAAGCTTGACGAGATTTCCGACGGCAAGCTCGCCTGGAAGGACGTGCTGCGCGACTTCTGGAAAGACTTTTCCGGCGCGGTCGCCGACATCAAGGAACTGCGCGTCACCGACGTGCTCGATGCGCTGAACGAGGAACTGGCGCCGCTGGTGTTCCCCGCGCGGGAGGATGGCTCGAATCCCCGCATCTGCCCGAAATGCGGCTCCGGCAATCTGTCGCTGAAACTCGGCAAGTTCGGCGCCTTCGTCGGCTGCTCCAACTATCCGGAATGTTCCTTTACCCGCCAGCTCGGCGACGCCGCCAACCCGAATGGCGAGAATGGCGGCGGCGAGGATGGCACCAAGGTCCTCGGCAACGATCCCTACACGGCAGAGGAAATCACGCTGCGCTCAGGCCGCTTCGGTCCTTATATCCAGCGCGGCGACGGCAAGGAAGCCAAGCGCTCCAGCCTGCCCAAGGGCTGGACGCCCGACTCGATCGACCATGAAAAGGCCTTGGCGCTGCTGTCGCTGCCGCGCGATATCGGCAAGCATCCTGAATCCGGCAAGATGATCTCCGCCGGGCTTGGCCGCTATGGTCCATTCGTTTTGCATGATGGCACCTATGCCAATGTCGACAGCGTAGAGGATGTGTTCTCGATCGGCCTCAACCGCGCTGTCACCGTGATCGCCGAGAAGCAGCTGAAGGGCAAGGGCGGCCGCAATGGCGGCACCGCGGCGGCGCTGAAGGAACTCGGCGACCATCCCGATGGCGGCGGCAAGATCGTCGTGCGCGATGGCAAATACGGGCCCTATGTCAACTACGGCAAGGTCAACGCGACACTGCCCAAGGGCAAGGATCCGCAGTCGGTGACCGTCGAGGACGCGGTGGCGCTGATTGCCGAGAAGGAAGCCAAGGGCGGCGGCAAGAAGCCGTTCCGCAAGGCGGCAGCCGCCAAGGCCCCCACAGCCAAGAAAACCACTGCCAAGACAACCACTGGCAAGAAAACCACAGCCAAGAAGTCGGCGACCAAGAAGCCGGCGGCGAAGAAAAAGGGATAGCAGCGTGGCGCGCAGGATCACCGGTAGAAGCCACGGCGATCCGCGCACCGCCGACACGAGGGCCAAGGTCAAGGACGACTACAGGCCCTCGCGTGACGAAATCCTGCGCTACATCGCCGAGAACCCCGACCGCGCGGGAAAACGCGACATCGCAAAGGCGTTTGCCTTGCGCGGCGACGACCGCATCTGGCTGAAGGACATTCTGCGCGACCTGCAGGACGAAGGCATCCTGACCAAAGAGCGCAAGCGGCTGGCCCGTGTCGGCGCCCTGCCCCATGTCGCCGTGCTCGACATTTTCGGCCGCGACGGCGACGGTATTCTGCTGGCGCATCCGGCGGAGGCCGTCGGCACCGGCGAACCGCCGGTCATCTCGATCCGCGTCTCCCGCGGCGGCAATGGCCCGCAGCCGGGCATCGGCGACCGTGTGCTGGCCAAGACCTTCCCGACCGACGATGCGACCGGGCCTGCCTATACCGGCCGCGTGATGAAGATTTTCGAGAAGCGCACCGATGCCGTGCTGGGCGTCTTCCGTATCCTGAGGGACGGCACCTTCCGAATCGAGCCGGTCGAACGTCGCCAGCCCGAACTGATCGTCGACAAGGAATTCCAGAACGGCGCCAGGAACGGCGACCTTGTCGAGGTCGAGCCGGCGCGGGCCTCCCGGTATGGTTTGCCGCGCGCAAAAGTGCTGGCTGTGCTGGGCTCGCTGACCAGCGAAAAGGCGGTCTCGATGATCGCCATCCACACGCACGACATTCCGCATATCTTCCCGGCCGACGTCATCGCCGAATCCGAGGCGGTAAAGCCGGCGACGCTTGCTCATCGCGAGGACTGGCGCGACCTGCCGCTGGTGACCATCGACCCGGCCGACGCCAAGGACCATGACGACGCCGTCTTCGCCACGCCCGACCTCGACGAGAAGAACCCCGGCGGCGTGATCGCCACAGTGGCGATCGCCGATGTCGGGGCCTATGTCCGCTATGGCACCGCACTCGATCGCGAGGCGCTGAAACGCGGCAATTCTGTCTATTTCCCCGACCGCGTCGTGCCGATGCTGCCAGAGCGCATCTCCAACGACCTGTGCTCGCTGCGCGAAGGCCAGGACCGTCCCGCGCTTGCCGTGCGCATGATTTTTGCCGCCGATGGCCGCAAGCTGCGTCACACCTTCCACCGCGTCATGATGAAATCGGCGGCAAAGCTCGCCTATCCGCAGGCCCAGGCCGCGATAGACGGCCTTCCTGACGACAAGACCGGCCCGATCCTCGATACGGTGCTGAAGCCGCTGTGGGACGCCTACGCCATCCTGAAGCGCGGCCGCGATGGCCGCCAGCCGCTCGAGCTTGATCTGCCGGAGCGCAAGATCCTGCTCAAGCCGGACGGCACCGTCGACCGCGTCATCGTCCCGGAGCGGCTCGACGCCCACAAGCTGATCGAAGAATTCATGATCCAGGCCAATGTCGCCGCCGCCGAAACGCTGGAAGCGAAGAAGCAGGCGCTGGTCTACCGCGTCCACGATGCGCCGTCGCTGGCCAAGCAGGAATCGCTGCGCGAGTTCCTGCAGACGCTCGGCCTGTCGCTGGCGCGTGGCGCGCAGATGCGGCCCGCCCAGTTCAACGGCATTCTCGAGCGCGTGCGTGGCGCCGACAATGAGGGGCTGGTCAACGAAGTGGTGCTGCGCTCGCAGAGTCAGGCCGAATATTCGCCCAAGAACATCGGCCATTTCGGCCTCAACCTGAAGCGCTACGCGCATTTCACCTCCCCGATCCGCCGCTATGCCGATCTGATCGTGCATCGCGGGCTGATTGCCGCACTTGAGCTCGGCCCCGGCGGGCTGACGCGGGACGAAGAGACGCGGCTGGAAGACGTCGCGGTGCTGATCTCGGGCACCGAGCGCCGCGCCATGGCGGCCGAGCGCGACACCGTCGACCGGCTGATCGCTGCCTACCTCGCCGAGCGCATCGACGACCGCTTCGACGCCCGCATTTCGGGCGTCACCAAATCGGGACTATTTGTCCAATTGCCGCAGTTTGGCGCAGATGGCTTCATCCCGGTGTCAAGTCTGGATGGCGATTACTATATATATGACGAAACCGCGCGATCGCTGTTCGGAGAACGCACCGGCAAGGGCTATCAGCTTGCCGACCGCGTCGAGGTTCGCCTGATCGAGGTGGCGCCTATGGCCGGCGCGATGCGTTTCGAGATGCTGACCGACCCGAAGCCCCTGCCCGGCTCCAAACGGTCGTTTCACAAGGCAAAAGGCCGCGCCCGCGCGTCGCAATCGCGCCCGGGGTCGCGCGGCAGGAGACGATAATGGCAAGCGAAATGGGAATCCAGAAGCAGGTTTTCGGCGGCGAACATCATTCGGGCCGAGTCGCCCGCCCGCTGTGGACGGCGATGAAGCGCGGCGCCCTTGGCCGCTGCCCGCATTGCGGCGAAGGCAGGTTGTTCGCCGGCTTCACCAAAAGCGTCGACAAATGCGCCGCGTGCGGTAAGGAGTTCCACCACCACCGCGCCGACGACCTGCCCGCTTATCTCGTCATCGTCATCGTCGGCCACATCGTTCTCGGCGCCTTCATGGGCGTCGAGGCGACGTCGACGCTCTCCATGTGGCAGCACATCGCCATTTGGGTGCCGTTGACCATCGTGCTGTCGGTCGCTCTGCTGCAACCGGTCAAGGGCGCCGTCATCGGACTGCAATGGGCGCTCTATATGCACGGCTTCGGCGGCGAAAAAGACGGCACCGAGCCGCATCCCGGAACCTAGTTTGCGTCAGGGCAATGTCGCCTGGCGCAACATGCCGACCGTGAAAGGCCACTTTCGTTTGCCAGAAGTTTCCGCTAGGTCCTGCGCATGGAAGGTATGACCAAGGCGGAAGTCAGCAGGATGGACCGTGGCGCAGCCGCCCACAGCGGCCTGCCCATACGCCCGCGCGATGCCGCCACCCTGATCCTGCTCGACCGCGAGGGCGACGAGATTCTGGTGCTGATGGGCCGGCGCCATGCAGGCCACGCCTTCATGCCCGGCAAGTTCGTCTTTCCCGGCGGCCGCACCGATTCGGCCGACAGCCGCATTGCCGCTGCCACCCCATTGCTTCCGGAGGAAGAAGCCAGGCTGACCGCCGGCGTCGGCCGCATCAGCCCGTCGCGGGCCCGTGCCATCGCGCTCTCGGCCATCCGCGAGACTTATGAGGAAGCCGGCCTGCTCATCGGCCGCAAAGGCTCGTTCGCAACCGACAAGCGCGACTGGCAGGGCTTTGTCGAGCACGGCGTCCAGCCTTCGCTGGCGCCGCTGCGCTTCATCGCCCGCGCCATCACCCCGCCCAATCGCGTGCGTCGTTTCGACACCCGCTTCTTCAGCGCCTGGCGCAGCGATGTCGCCGTGGAACTGCCGGGTGGCGGCCCGACCAATGAGCTGGAAGAACTGGTCTGGCTGCCGCTCGCCGAGGCCAGAGAGGCCGATATCCCCGACATCACCCGAACGATCTTGCAGGAGCTGGAGACGCGGCTTGCCGGCGATCCACGCCTGCGACCCGGTGGGTCCGTGCCGTTCTACCGGCTTGTCCGCAACCGCTTCGTTCGCGAAATTCTTTAGAGCAATTCCAGGAAAAGTGTGACGCGGTTTTCCGTCCGGAATTACGCAATATCAAACAGACAGAGTATTCAGGCATCACATGACGGTCGATACCCAGCAAGAGGGCGACGAGCGCGTACATTGGCTACCGATGATCGCCGCGATCTCGTCGATCAGCGTCGTCGGCATCGCCATAGGCCTCGGCATGCCGCTGCTCAGCGTTATTCTCGAGAGCCGCGGCCACTCGGCATCGATGATCGGCCTCAACACCGCGGTCGCCGGCCTCGCCTCGATCGCCGGCGCCCCGCTGGCCACGCCGCTGGCGATGCGCTTCGGCGTCGCCTGGACGATGATCGCCATGATCGCCGCAGGCGCGCTCGCCTTTGTCGGCTTCCACTTCGCGCCGGACTTCTGGATGTGGTTCCCACTACGCATCGTGCTGCACATCGCCCTGACGGTGCTGTTCATCCTGTCGGAATTCTGGATCAGCACCTCGGCGCCGCCGCGCCGGCGCGGCCTGGTGCTCGGCATCTACGCCACAGTGCTGTCGCTCGGCTTCGCCGCCGGGCCATGGATCTTCGCCCATATCGGCAGCACCGGCTTCTTACCGTTTGGCGTCATCATCGTCCTGGTCGCGCTGGCCGCAATCCCGGTGCTGGCCGCACGGAATGAAAGTCCCACAATCGTGGTTGACGGCGAAACCAGCAACTTCCTGCGCTACATCTGGCTGGTGCCGACAGCGACCGCCGCCGTGCTGGTGTTCGGCGCCGTCGAGACCGGCGGCTTTGCGCTGTTCCCCGTCTATGGCAACCGCATCGACTATTCCGAGGCGGATGCAGCCCTCCTGCTCACCATGATCGGTCTCGGCAACGTGCTGTTGCAGATCCCTATCGGCATGATCAGCGACCGCGTCTCAGACCGCCGCTATCTGCTTTTGGCCTGTGCCACCGTCGGACTTGCCGGCACCATCTTCATGCCGTTCTTCGCCGGCAATTGGCACCTGATGGCGGCGCTTCTGTTTGTCTGGGGCGGTGTGGTGGCCGCCATGTACACGATCGGCCTTGCCCATCTGGGCTCGCAGCTCTCCGGCCATGAACTTGCCTCGGCCAACGCCGCCTTCGTGCTCTGCTACGGCGTCGGCATGGTGCTTGGCCCGCAGGCGATCGGCATCGGCATGGATGCCTTCGGGCCCTCCGGCTTCGGCTGGTCGCTCGGCCTGTTCTTTGCCGCCTATATCGCCTTGGTCAGCGCCAGGCTGGTCCGCAAGATCTGGTAGCCTGTCCGTCGCCAGCCTGCGCAATCCTGACGGGATGTCGCCGCTGCTGACAGAACCGTGTCAGGAGACCTCAGCTAAAAGGGTGTCCCAAAAAACCCGAGTTTGAGGATACGGCGATGATCGACAGCGGCTTTGAAACCACATCTCTGCGCATGACGCTTCTGCTGCTTGTCAGCTTCCAGGCCCCGGCAGCCGATGTCGACCGCATCATGGACGCCGTGGTCGCGATCGCGCCGGTGGCAATGGGCAAATACGACCGCAACGCCTATCAAACGGCGCACGGCATCGAACGCTACCGGCCGCTGGAAGGTGCAGCCGCCGGCGTCGAAACCGAACTGCGCCGCCGCCCCGGCACCGTCGAGGTCTCGTTCGAGTTGCCCGACGACCAGGCGCTCGCCGCCCGCGTCGTCGAGGCGATTTTCCAGGCGCATTCCTACCAGGAGCCGGTGATCCGCATCCAGCCGATCCTCGCCAGCCGCTCCAAGGGCCTGGACGACCGCGCCAATCCGAATCGCTGGTGGAACACCACCGGGGACTGGAAGAAAGCGCTTCCAATTAAGGAAGAGCCTAGAAATCCGGCCCCGCTGAGGGGAAGCACCGGCCTTACCTTCTCCCGTTGTGAGGTGAGAAGCGGTCCGTAGCGGACGAAAAGCCAATTGCTTGCTTTTTCGAGATTCGAATGCCCTGAGCCTGCGAAGAGTTGGGCGCGGGTGACCAATCCACCCTGCCGAACCAGCGCCGCTTCGCAGCGTCGCGGCATTCGCCGGCCTATAGCCATGCTGTCCGTCTCATCCTCAGCCTCCATCGGGCCGATGATAAAACCGGACAACTCATGTGCTACCTAATCCGGACAACTCATGTGCTTACGACACAGGCAAGGCGTCGGGCTTGACTTTCCGGGCACGTTCTTTATGTGTCGCGCCAAGTTTCCCGCGTCCAGGTGTTTTCCCCCGCTCCAGCGGCCAAAACCCCACGAACAAAACGGACTGATACAATGGCCAAAGCCGCAAACATCAAGATCAAGCTTCTGTCGACCGCCGACACCGGTTTCTTCTACGTGACCAGCAAGAACAGCCGTACCAAGACCGACAAGCTGTCGTTCCGCAAATACGACCCGGTCGCCAAGAAGCATGTCGAGTTCAAGGAAACCAAGATCAAGTAATCTGGTTTTCATACGCTCTGTCAAAAGCGCCGCCCCTTCGGGCGGCGTTTTTGATTCAAGGCCCCGAAAAGCCAGACCCCTCCGCTGTTTGGCGCGAAGTGCTCATCTCATTTTTTGGCAAAAAAGGGGGCCGGTCGGCGTATGGCAGCGGTACGAGGAGGCCACTATGTGCCAGCGCCGGCCGGCCGACCCCACGGACCCAGGAGATGCGGCGGACCTGAGCATCATGGGGTATTCGGCGAAGCGATGCGGCTGTCTACCCTCGTGCCCGCATCGCCCTTGTTCTTGCACCGCACATTTGCGCAACAATGTTTGAAAATCAATAGTTTCTTAACCAAGCCTGCCGAATCGCTTGGATTAAGGTAAATTCCTAACCCTGTCCGATTGACTGCATAATCGGTGGCCTAGCCTACGCTGCCTTGGCGACGACCCGGTTGCGGCCGCCACTTTTGGCTTCGTAGAGCGCCACGTCGGCACGTTTCATCAACGCCGCGACCGTGTCCCCGCCCTTCAGAACCGATGACACGCCGACGCTGACCGTGACTTCGATCGCCTTGCCTTCAGGGCCGATGGCAAAGGGCAGCTGGGCGATTTCGGCGCGAATGCGCTCGGCAACCTTCTCCGCCACCGCGCCGTCCGTGTCCGGCATCACAACGACGAATTCCTCGCCGCCGAAGCGGCAGGCAAGGTCCATGCCCCTGACGTTCTTGCGCAGCCGCCTTGCGAACTCGCGCAGCACATCGTCGCCGCCATCATGGCCATGCGAGTCATTGACGGTCTTGAAGCGGTCCAGATCGGTGATCATCACAGACAGAGGCCGCCGCCGCGCCACGGCGCGGTCGAACAGCGTCTGCAAATGGCTGTCGAGGTAGCGGCGGTTGTGCAGCCCGGTCAATGCGTCGGTCACCGCCATCTCTATGGTCTGGGTGACGCTGGCGCGCAGCTGGTCATTGTAGCGCTTGCGGCGCACCTGCGTGCGCAGCCGCGCCGTCAGCTCCTGCTGGTCGATCGGCCGCATCAGATAGTCGTTGATGCCGAGTTCGAGGCCTCTGATGATGCGGCCCTCCTCGCCTTCGTCGGCAATCAGGATGATCGGCAGGAAGCGGGTGCGGTCGAGCGAACGCAATTGCGAACACAACCGCAGCGGATCGAAATCGGTAAAACCGGTCGAGATCAGCACGCACTCATAGGGCGCCTCGGCGGCCTGGAAGAAGCCGGCATGCGGATCGGTGGCAATGTCGAGCTCGGCGCTGCCGCGCAGCATGTTCTGGATGCGCTCAACCGACGATTTGCGCTCGTCGATCAACAGCACCTTCGGCGTGGCGTCCTCCGACGCGAAGCTGCGGCTCAACAGCGCCTCGATGCCGATGTTGCGGGTGGTCGATGCGCGCAGCCGCAGCTCGTCGGTCAGCGACTTCAGCCTGACCAGGCTCTTCACCCGCGTCATCAGTTGCAGATCGTTGACCGGCTTGGTGAGAAAGTCGTCGGCGCCTGCCTCGAGGCCGCGCACCCGGTCGGCAACATGGCCCAGCGCGGTCACCATGACCACCGGTATATGCGCGGTCGCCGGATCGCTTTTCAGCCGCTTGCAGACCTCGAACCCGTCCATGCCGGGCATCATCACGTCGAGCAGCACGACATCGACCTTGCCGTTTTCGCAGGCCTCGATCGCGTCCGGCCCGTTGGAGGCCGTCAACACCTCGAAATATTCGGCCAGCAGCCGAACCTCGAGAAGTTTGACATTGGCAGGGATGTCGTCGACGACGAGGATCCGCGCGGTCATGTCACAAGGCTCCGGCTGAAGGCATCAGGCATCAGGCATCACCGAGATAGGATTTGATGGTCTCGATGAAACGCGGCACCGAGATCGGCTTGGAGATGTAGGCCTCGCAACCGCCCTGGCGAATGCGTTCCTCGTCGCCCTTCATGGCGAAGGCGGTGACGGCGATGACCGGAATGGAATGGAGGTCGTCGTCTTCCTTCAGCCATTTCGTCACTTCCAGCCCCGACACTTCGGGCAGCTGGATGTCCATCAGGATCAGGTCGGGCCTGTGCTGGCGCGCCAGATCGAGCGCCTCGAGCCCGTTGCGCGTGCGCACCGTTTCATAACCGCTGGCTTCGATGAGGTCGCGAAAGAGCTTCATATTGAGCTCGTTGTCCTCGACGATCATGACCTTCTTAGGCATCGATTTCCCGTCCCGGCCAGGCTTCTGCCCGAAGCCCTGCCGCTATGCGCCTTTGTCGAAGCACACCAAACCCTCGCTCACTCTTAAGGCAATATGATTGACGAAATGCAAACCCGAAGCGGCAAAAGCCATTCGGATTCCACCTCGAAAACCACATTGGATCGGGGCTGTGGCTTGCCGCAGGCGACGCTTGCGATTACTGCGGAAAAGAGACTCATTTCCGCAACGAGAAAGTAGTGATGGCAAACGCAGCGTCAATGCGCGAGGAAGCGGAAACCATTGCCGTGAAGGCACTGGGCTTCGTCGCCGCCGACCCCGAACTCCTGCCGCGCTTCCTGGCCATCACCGGCATTGAGGCGTCCGCGATCCGCCGCGCCGCGGCCGAACCGGGATTCCTTGCCGGCGTGCTGCAGTTCATCCTCGCCCACGAGCCGACCTTGCTGCGCTTTGCCGAGGAAACCGACACTCCGCCGGCCTCAGTCGGCAAGGCGTTGCGCGCGCTGCCTCTTGGCGGCGACGACCATGAGCATTCGATATGAGCGACGATCCCGAGACGGCACGCCAGATCGCCGAACTTGCAGCCGACGACCGGCCTCTGCTGATCCTCGATGTCGACGATGTCGTGCTCGAATTCATCCGGCCGTTTCCGCATTTCCTGAAATCGCGCGGCTTCGGCCTGACCCTGGCCTCCTTCCGTCTCACCGGCAACATTGCCGAAACGGCGAGCGGCCGGCTGATCGAACAGCCGGAGGTGACGGCACTTCTCGGAGATTTCTTCGATACGCAGGCCGACTGGCAGAGCGTCACCGATGGTGCCGAACAAGCGCTTGCCAGCCTTGGCGACCGCGCCGAGATCGTCCTTTTGACCGCCATGCCGCACCGGCATCGCGCCGCCCGCCGCGCCCATCTCGATGCGCTCGGTCTGCCCTATCCGCTGTTGACCACCGAAATGGCCAAGGGACCGGCGGTGGCGAAACTGCGCGGCAAGAACGGCCGGCCGGTAGCCTTTGTCGACGACCAGCCCGCCAACCTCATCTCGGCACGCAACTCGGTTGCCGACGCCCATCTCTTCCACCTGATGGCCGACAATTCGCTGCGCGCCTTCCTGCCGCCGGTGCCGGACGACATCATCTCCGTCGAGGACTGGCACGAGGCCGCGCCGAAGATCGCGAGCGCGCTCGGGCTTTAAGCCCAAGCGCCTCCAAGCTTGGCGATCAAGGCTGCAGCTTCGCCCCTGCTCCGCCATTGTTGCCCTCGCCAGGGATCGCATCCTGATCGGTGTTGTCTTCCACGACCGGATCCGGCCCCTTCAGCATGGCGCCGTTGACCGTCACCGACCCATCGTGCCTGGCGTTGATCACCCATTCGATACGGCCATCCGGCAGCGTCTTGGCAAATCCCTTGATGGCCAAGGCGCCGGTAAAAGCCTGTGAGGCCTGCGGGTCGGTCTTCGCCGCCTCCTGCAGGCTTGCCACGATCTTGTCGTAGCCGGTCACGTCGATCGTCACGTTGGCATCGGGCTTCTCGCCATCGGGAAACGTCATATCGCCCTCCAGCCCGATTTCGGCACCGCCGCCCTTGACCGTGCTGTGGCCGATGAGGATCTTGGGGCCGTTCGCCAGAAAATCTTTCTTCACGCCGTCGCCGAAATCCGCCGAAAGCGGCGGGTTGTTGTTGAGATCGAAGGCCTCGATAGCCTTCTTGGCCATTGTGTCGAGATCGATGTTGGCCCCACCGAAATTGAGGTCGATGTCGGTGGGCAACAGCGCGACGCTCCAGGCTGGAACAAGATTTTGCGGTACCGAGAGCCCAGACGCTTTGATCCCGTAGCTGATCGTCCCGTTGCGCGAGACACCGTCCATGCCGAAGGCGATGCCGAGTGTTGCTGCGCCGAAACTGCCGATCGGGCTGCCGACGCTGAAATCCTTGAGACTGTAAGCCCCATCAATCCGCTCCCATATCGGCAGCGCGGTCAGAAGATGCGACTTGAGCTCCGCCTGATCGGCTTTCAGTTTCGCCTCGTCCTCATTGGCCACGGCGAAAGCCAACAGGTCCAGAATAGGCTTCGTGCGCAGCCCCTTGCCTTTCGCGTCGACCGAAAATTCGGGCGACTTGACCGTCAGCGGGATTTTCTGCCCGCTGTTGGGGTTGTCGATCGTGATGACCTCTGCAAAATCGGCAATCGTCTGAACCATGCTAAAATCGACACCGCCATTTGCGCCCTTGGTAGCGCTCATTGTGGCGGTTCCAGCACCAGAACTCATCTCCGTGCGCTGCCTGGCGTCCTGCGACGTCATATTCATGCCTTCAAGTGACGACGTGGCGCTGCTGAAAGCCGCCAACTCGGGATCGTAGACACCAACGAACTTCCCGCCCTTGATAGACATCTTCATGCTTTGCGGCCCCTGAGGGCCGTTGAACTCCATCGACCCTTCCGGCGCCAGATTGCCTGAGACATCCCACGCGCCATCGCTGCGTGGTTTGGTCAACAGCGTATAAGGGGTGAGATCGAGCTTCAGGCCATCCTGTTTTGCCAAGAGTTCCACGACGGGCTTGAAATCGAATGCGAGCTTGTAGGCGTCGCCTTCGACTGAGACCTTCAGAAATCCGATCTCGAACGGCTTCTTGCTGAAATAGCGCGCCAGATTGTCGGTAAGCTGCTTGGCGCCCTCGCTGTCGACCGTCTGCCCAAGCGCCGGCGCACTGCAGGCTAGAAGCAAAGCAAATGGCAAAACGCGCTTCATATCGATCCTCCACTTTATTGCAGTCGTCAAAACCGCTTCTACCACTGGTAGGAAAATACCATCACAGCCGCAAGACAAGACCTATGGATTGCTGCCGCCTACAGCACAAGCCGCATCAGCGGCCGGCCGGCCTTGCGTTCGAGGAGCCGCTCGAAGCCGGCCTTTTCGAACACACGCGACGAGCCGACGAACAGCCCGATCGAACGCGAATCGCGCGACACGTCGATCGGACACGCCTCGACCAGCCGCGCCTTGTTCTGGCGGGCAAAAGCGATGCCGCCCTCGACCAGGCGGTGGCTGACGCCCCGGCCGCGCGCGCTGGCGCGGATGAAGAAGCAGGAGATGGCCCAGACGCCGGGATCTACGGCGTCGGTCGGATCGACCGGCGCCGAGCCCCGGCCCCGATTGTTCCATTCGGGCACGTCGGCGCGTGGACCGATCTGCATCCAGCCGACCGCCTGGCCGTCCTCGAAGGCCAAAAGCCCCGGCGGCGGCCCGGCCTCGATACGCGCCTTGATATGATCCTTGTTGCGCTGCTTGTCGCTGGCCCGCCGGACCGCCGGCGCCATCCGGAAATGCGTGCACCAGCAGCCGTAACAGGCGCCCTGCTTGCCGAAAAGATCCTCGAAATCCGCCCATAGGTCAGGCGCCAGCGGCGCTATGGTGGTGCTCATGAGTTCTCTCCCGGCTAACCGCTTGTGGCGGCTTCCGTCCTGACGTACCATTGCATCTGTTCTCTTTATGTTCGCAGCGATGGCGGCCCCTGTCAACAATCCCGAGCAAGGTTTTTGCCGCGACTGCCTGACCTTTCAGCGCAGCGATACCAGGCGCTGTGAGCGTTGCGGCAGCCCTCGACTCACCCGCCATCCCGAGCTCTACCAGCTGCATCTAGCGCATATCGATTGCGACGCCTTCTATGCGGCGATCGAAAAGCGCGACAATCCGGCGCTGAAGGACAAGCCGCTGATCATCGGCGGCGGCAAGCGCGGCGTCGTCTCCACCGCCTGCTACATCGCCCGCATCAAGGGGGTGCGCTCGGCAATGCCGATGTTCAAGGCGCTCGAAGCCTGTCCGGAAGCGGTCGTCATCCCGCCCAATATGGAGAAATACGTCCGCGTCGGCCGCGATGTCCGCGCCTTGATGCAGGCGCTCACGCCGCTGGTCGAACCGCTCTCCATCGATGAGGCGTTTCTCGACCTTGCCGGCACCGAGCGCCTGCACGGCATGCCGCCGGCGGTGGTGCTGGCGCGCTTTGCGCAGACCGTCGAAAAGGAAATCGGCATCACCGTTTCGGCCGGCCTTTCCTACTGCAAGTTCCTGGCCAAGGTTGCCTCCGATTTCCGCAAGCCGCGCGGCTTTTCGGTGATCGGCGAAGCCGAGGCGCTGGGTTTCCTGGCCGAACAGCCGGTGACGCTGATCTGGGGCGTCGGCAAGGCTTTTGCCGCAACGCTCGAACGCGACGGCATCCGCAGCATCGCCCAGTTGCAGCGCATGGAGCGCGCCGATCTTATGCGCCGCTATGGCGTGATGGGCACCCGGCTCTACCATCTCTCGCGCGGCCAGGACGACCGCCGTGTCGATCCCGACCAGGATGCGAAAAGTGTGTCGGCCGAAACCACTTTCGACACCGACATAGCTGAAATGGGCGAACTGGTTCCAGTGCTGAGGGGATTGTCGGAAAAGGTCTCGGCGCGGCTGAAGAAGTCAGGCATTGCCGGGCGCACCGTGGTGCTGAAGCTGAAGACGCAGGATTTCAAGCTGCGTACCCGCAACCGCCAGCTCGGCGACCCGACCCGGCTGGCCGACCGCATTTTCCAGACCGGGCTCGAGCTGTTGCGCAAGGAGGCGGACGGGACAAAGTACCGGCTGCTTGGCATCGGTGTCAGCGATCTCTCGGATGACGAGAAGGCCGATCCGCCCGATCTCGTCGACGTCGGCTCGCGCAAGCGCGCCATGGCCGAAAGCGCCATCGATACGCTGCGCGACAAGTTCGGCAAGAAGGCGGTGGAAACCGGCTACACCTTCGGCAAAGGCCGCAACGCCAACCCGCCGGAGCCGATCGAGGAGTGAGACGGCTTAGATACGCTTGAGATCGATGCGGCTCGTCACCACGTTCTTGCCGGTTTTCGGATCGACGTCGGTAACGGTCAACCGCATTCCGTCGCCGCTGGTTTTCTCGACCGTCAACCGCGCCTTACGATCGCCATTGACCTCCGCCGCCCAGCGAATGCCGAGACTGATCGCGTTGCCAGAACGGCTGCCGGCGAGCTGTGCCGGCCCGGTGCGCGACCCGACATAGACGCCTGTATACTTCGCCCCGCGGGCCTTCAGATTGGCGCTGATGGCGCGCGTCACCACGACAAGACCACGGCAATTGCCGTCAAGCGACAATGAGCTCGAGGTCGCGTCGGAATTGAAGGTGCAGGACACATTCACCGTCGGTGCGTCGGTGGTGACCTTGACTGTCCCCTTGCCGGAGAAATTCCCTTGCAAGGAGCTGAGAAAATTCGCCTCGTCGGCATGGGCCGCGGCGCTTGCAGTTAGCAGGCAGCCGGCTAGCAGAAACCGCGCGAATGATTTCATCGGAATCTCTCCCCCGTTGATGTTTAAGAAACGATGCGTCCAGCAATTGGCCAATACCGGGAACCAACGCCTGCCGTTGCGTCAGGTTCCACTTCCAGCATGGCTGTTTTGCAACGGGTCTGGCCCAGTCGAATGCGTCGCCTAGCGGTTGCGATGGAAGCCCCGGCTTGCGACATAGCGCCTATGGCACCTTCCCCATCGATCCCCAAAGCCGCGTTCTGGATGGCGCTGTCGATCGCCTCGTTCCTGGCGATGTCGGTCGCCGGCCGCGCCACGACCGCGGAGCTCAACGTGTTCCAGGTGCTGGAACTGCGCTCGGTGATCGGCTTTTTCATCCTGCTGCCGCTGGTGATTGTGAGCGGCGGCTTTGCGGCGATGCGCACGCAGCGCCCCGTCGCCCATCTCGCCCGCAATGTCATCCACTATACCGGCCAGGCGGCATGGCTTTACGCATTGACACTGATCCCGCTGGCCGTGCTGATTTCGATCGAATTCACGACGCCGATCTGGACGGCCCTGCTGGCGGTGGCCTTCCTCGGCGAAAGGCTCTCCCGACCCAAGCTGGCGGCGATCGCGCTGGGGCTGATCGGCGTGGTGATCATCGTGCGGCCCGGCGTTGGCGCCGTCGATCCGGGGCACCTGATCGTGCTCGGCGCCGCTGTCTGCTTCGGCATTTCGGTGGTCATGGTCAAGTCGCTGACACGCACCGACAGCGTCGTGCGCATCATCTTCTGGATGCTGATCATCCAGTCGGTAGTCGGCTTGATCCCGGCGCTCTACGAATGGCGCAACCCGCCACTGGAACTCTGGCCGTGGATCGTCCTGATCGCCTTCACCGGCATGTCTTCGCATTTCTGCATGGCCCGCGCACTCGCCTATGCCGACGCGACCGTCATCTCGCCGATGGACTTCTTGCGCGTGCCTTTATCGGCGCTGATCGGCTGGCTGCTCTATAGCGAGCAGATCGACGCCTTCACCGCCGGCGGCGCCCTGCTGATCCTGCTGGGCAACCTGCTCAACCTGCAGCGCAAGGCGCCGCAACCAGCGGAAGTGGCTACGTCATAGCACCGCCGCCAATCAGCTTCCTTCGTCGGGGATGTTGAGGAGATGCCCGCAGGCCTTGCAATGCACGGCGTCCGGTTCGTGCCGCTGCAGGCCGCATTGCGGACAGGGAAAGAGCACCTTGGCCGGTCGGAAGATCGCTGTCGCCAGCCTGACGAACAGCGAGATGCCGATGATCATGGTGACGATTGCGGTCAGCTTGCCGGCAATTCCCGGCAGCACGATGTCGCCGAAACCGGTCGTCGTCACCGTGGCAACGGTGAAATAAAGCGCATCGACATAGTTTTCGAGGCCGGCGCCGGAGCGGAAGAAGAAGGTGTAGACGAAACCGGTGATGACGAAGAGAAACGTCAAAAGGTTGATGACCGCCTGGCTCGCCTCGCGCCATGGCCTTAGCCCGCGCATCTCGAAATGCCGCCACAGCGAGCCGCTGCGCGACAGCGACCACAGCCGCAGGATGCGCAGGAACGCCAGATTTGCCAGCGCCGTCGGCATCAGCAGCGTCAGAAGGATGAAGACATCGACCCAGGATGTCGGCTGTTTCATCAGCCGCAGCATGTCGTTGGAGGCTAACAGCCGGGCAATCAGGTCGGCGGCGACCAATGCGGCGACGGTATAGTCGAGCCACAGGAATGACGGCTTGTCCTGGAGCACCGGCGTGGCAACGAAGAAGGCGATGATGGCGAGGTCGATGATGACCGCCACCAGCTGAAACCGGAACGCCGCCGGCGTGCGTCCGTGATAGAGCTTGCGCAGCCGGTCACGCAGCCGCGCCATCGCTGAGCTTTGCTGCAATCCGTCCTTCTCGGCTGCTTTCATCACCAAGTGCGTAACTGTCCCAGCCGGGGCCGTCTAGAGCATGATCCCAAAAAGTGGGTGCCGGTTTTTGGAAAAGATCATGCTCCAACAAAGGGTTAGATCATGATGAGATTTCAACCAAATCTCATCATGATCTAGTGGCCCCGGTGACCGTCAGCCCTCCACCACCTTGCCGTCCGGCCCGACGAGGCGCCAGGCCGAGGCGGTGTCGTAGACGAACCGCTCCTCCGCAATCCGGTCACCACGCCAGCGCTGCAGGGCCACCTCTTCCAGCCGGCGCACGGTGCCGGCCTTGTCGACACGGTCGAAGGTCCAGCGGATGGCGACATTGTCGCCATCGACCAGGAATGTCTGGACAGGATGGGTGTGCATCTTCTCGATCCGGTCGAGTGCTGCCTGCTCATGCGCCATCAGTGTTTCCTTGCCGCGCCGCGGGACGCCGAGATTTTCCTGCATGGTGGCATCGTCATGGTAGAAGTCGGCGATCGCTTTGACGTGGCTGCCTTCGACCACCTCCTTGAGGAAGGCTTCGACGCGTTCGCGGCTGGGCATGATTGTGCGTTCCTGTGAAGTTTCTGCTCAACGCATGTGGTTCAAAGGAAGGTCAGGTCAACCACGCCCCGCACGCTGGCCCTATCGGCTGCAATGTCAGGCCCAGAGCATCTTTATGCCGTCATGCACTGGCCGACGTCGATGGGATTGCCGTGTATATCAGCGCAGCCTAGACGAGCTCGACTTCGACCACACCCGGCACCGCGCGCATGGCCGACGCGATCTGCGGCGAGATGCGGTAGCGGTTGGGCAATTCGATCTCGATCTCGCCCTGCGCCTCTTCTTTGATGACGATAATGCTTACCTGACTTTCCCCACGCTGGGTAAGCTGCGATTGAATCGCCGACGCAGGCCCGTCATTTCGAACGAAGATGCGCAGCGCCTTCTGGATACGGCTGGCCTCATCCTCCAGCGACTGCACCGTCTGGATGCGCAGATTGACCCCTTCGGGCCTATCCTCGGCCGAAACGGTGATCACCACCGAACGTCCGGGCTCGAGCAGATCGCGATACTGCGCCAACCCTTCCGAAAACAGCACGGCTTCATATTGGCCAGATGTGTCGGAAAAGGCGATGACGCCCATCTTGTTGCCGGTTCGGGTCTTGCGCTCCTGCTTGGTGGTGACGGTGCCGGCGAGCCGGCCCGCGGCGGCACCGCGTTTGACCGCAGCCGAGAACTCGCCCCAGTTCTGCACGCGCATCTTCTGCAGGGCCGCCTTGTACTCGTCGAGCGGATGCGCCGAAAGATAGAAGCCGACGACCTGGAATTCACGGTGCAGCCGGTCGGCGGCAAGCCACGGATCGGTCTGCGGCAAATTGAGCGCCTGCTGCTGCGCGCCGAGCGACGCGCCGAAAATGTCGTGCTGGCCCGAAATGGCATTCTGCTGCGCCAGCGAAGCCAGCCCCATCATCCGTTCGACGCCGGCCATCATCTGGGCGCGGTCGTGGCCGAAGCAGTCGAGCGCGCCGGCCATGATCAGGCTTTCGAAGACGCGCTTGCCGACGATCTTGGGATCGACCCTTTCACAGAAATCGGCGAGATTCTTGAACGGCTTTTCGCCGCGCATGGCGACGATGTGCTCGACCGCAGCGTCGCCGACGCCCTTGAGGGCCGCCAGCGAATAGTAAATGCGGTTCTCGCCGACCTCGAAATTGCGGAAGCTGGTCATCACCGACGGCGCCACCACCTCGATGCCGAGACGCAGCGCATCCTGGCGGAAATCGGCGAGTTTGTCGGTATTGCCCATGTCGAGCGTCATCGACGCCGCCAGGAACTCGACGGGGTAATGCGCCTTGAGATAGGCGGTCTGGTAGGACACGACGGCGTAGGCGGCCGCGTGCGATTTGTTGAAGCCGTAGTCGGCGAACTTGGCCAGAAGGTCGAAGATGAAGTCGGCCTGCGGCTTGCCGACGCCGCGTTCGACCGCACCGGTGACGAAGCGCTCGCGCTGCTTGTCCATTTCGGCGCGGATCTTCTTGCCCATCGCGCGACGCAGCAGATCGGCTTCGCCGAGCGAATAGCCCGACAGTTCCTGCGCGATCTGCATCACCTGTTCCTGGTAGACGATGACGCCTTGCGTCTCCTTCACCAGATGGTCGATCTTGGGATGGATCGATGCCATCTCCTCTTCGCCATGCTTTCTGGCGTTGTAGGTCGGGATGTTCTCCATCGGGCCGGGACGGTAGAGCGCCACCAGCGCGATGATGTCCTCGATGCAGTCGGGCCGCATGCCGATCAGCGCCTTGCGCATGCCGGCACTTTCCACCTGGAACACACCGACCACTTCGCCGCGCGACAGCATGGCGTAGGTTTCAGGATCGTCGAGCGGGATCGTCGCCAGGTCGATCTCGATGCCGCGCCGGCGGATCAGCTTCACCGCCGTCTCCAGCACCGTCAGCGTCTTCAGGCCGAGGAAGTCGAATTTTACCAGCCCGGCCTGCTCGACATATTTCATGTTGAACTGGGTGACCGGCATGTCGGAGCGCGGATCGCGGTACATCGGCACCAGTTCCGACAAGGGCCGGTCGCCGATCACGATGCCGGCGGCGTGCGTCGAAGCGTGGCGGTAGAGCCCTTCCAGCTTTTGCGCCATATCGAGCAGCGTCTGCACGATCGGCTCCTTCTCGGCCTCCTCGGCAAAGCGCGGCTCGTTGGCGATGGCATCCGCCAGCTTGACCGGATTGGCCGGGTTCTGCGGCACCATCTTGGAGAGCTTGTCGACTTGGCCGTAAGGCATTTGCAGCACGCGGCCGACGTCGCGCAGCACCGCGCGCGCCTGCAGCGTACCGAAGGTGATGATTTGTCCCACCTGGTCGCGGCCATATTTCTGCTGGACGTAGCGGATGACCTCTTCGCGCCGATCCTGGCAGAAGTCGATGTCGAAGTCGGGCATCGACACGCGGTCCGGATTGAGGAAGCGCTCGAACAGCAGCGAGAAGCGCAGCGGATCGATATCGGTGATGGTGGTGGAATAAGCGACCAGCGATCCGGCGCCCGAACCACGGCCCGGCCCGACCGGAATGCCTTGCGCCTTCGCCCATTTGATGAAGTCGGCCACGATCAGGAAGTAACCGGGAAATTTCATCTTCTCGATGATGGAGAGCTCGAAATCGAGCCGCTCGCGGTATTGTTCGACCGTGTAGCCGGCGGTGGGTCCATGCGCCGCCAGCCGGGCGTCGAGACCTTCATGGGCCTGCCGGCGCAGTTCATCGGCCTCCGCTTTCAGCGCCACCTCATTGTCGGCGACATCGCCGCCGGTAAAGCGTGGCAGGATCGGATTGCGGGTCTTGGGATAATAGGAACAGCGCAGCGCGATCTCGACGGTGTTGTCGATCGCTTCCGGCAGGTCGGCGAACAGCCGCGCCATATCCGCCTGGCTGCGCAGGAAATTGTCCGAAGTCAGCCGGCGACGGTTGTCGGCGGCAACCACCGAACCCTCGGCAATGGCGATCAGAGCATCATGCGCGTCATAGTCGTCGCGGGCGGCGAAGAACGCCTCATTCGTGGCGACCAGCGGCAGATCATGGATATAGGCAAGGTCGACCGATGATTTCTCGATAGCGCGGTCATAACCGGAAACACGGTCCAGCTCGACATAGAGCCGGTCGCCGAACAGCGCCTTGAGTGCCAGAAGCCGCGTCTCGGCAAGATCTCGGCGATCCTCCTTCAGCGCCCGGCCGATCGGGCCGCGCGGCCCGCCGCTGAGGCAGATCAGGCCATCGCTATGGCCTTCCAGCATTGCTGACGTCAGATGCACGGGCTCGCCCGGCGGCGTCTCCAGATAGACCTGGCTGACCAGCCTGACGAGGTTGCTGTAGCCGGCCTCGGTGGCGGCGAGCAGCACCACGGCGTGCATCTCCGGACCATGGCGGCGGCGGTCGCGCTGCGCGTCGCTGGTCTCGCCGGAAAAGGCGAGATCGATCTGGCAACCGATAATCGGCTGGATGCCTTCCTTCACCGCCTTCTGGGCAAATTCCAGCGCGCCGAACAGATTGTTTGTGTCGGTGACTGCGATTGCCGGGCACTCGTCCTTGACGGCATGACCGACAACGGCGGCGACCTGCAAGGCGCCCTCGAGCAGCGAATACGCCGAATGCACCCGCAGATGGATGAACGGCCGCGCCGGCGCCTCCGGGCGCGCAGCAGCGAGCGCTGCTTCGCGCCTCAGGGGATCGCGTGGAAGTTTGTCATCCGCCATGATGTTTCAAATTGCTCGAAGGGCTTTGAGTCGATGGAGATGTATTGTCCCGGACCGGGCGATGCCAGTCCAGCACAAATGACCACCGACCACAGGCTTCCGTACCCAGCCGCACGGCTCAGCGATTGTTTCGAAATTCGAGTCATATGATGGTGGTTCCGAGAACCGGAGCGCAGCGGCCATTGGTCCGTGAGCACGGGAAGCGCAGAAACCACCTTCAGATGGCCGCCGGAGTAGAATTTCCAAACAATCTCTAGGCGAACTCCATGATCACCGCATCGACAGCCAGGCTGTCACCCGGCTTGGCGTTGAGCTTCGACACGACAAGATCGCGGTCGGCGCGCAGCACGTTTTCCATCTTCATCGCCTCGACCACGGCCAGCGTCTCGCCGGCCTTGACCTCATGCCCCTCGGCAACCGCGATCGACACGACCAGGCCCGGCATCGGGCAAAGCAGCATCTTGGACGTGTCCGGCGCCACCTTCTCCGGCATCAGCCTTTCCAGTTCAGCCGTGCGCGGCAGCATGGCGCGCGCCGTTACCGATATGCCTTTCCAGGCAATGCGCAGGCCGTTCGGCGCCGGCCTGATCTGCGCCGTGACCTTGCGGGCACCGACAGTGCCGCGCCAGATGAGGTCGCCCGGCCGCCAGTCGGACGCCACCGTCAGCGCCTTGCCGCCATCGACCGACAGATCGATTTCCATCGGAATGGAGATCATGCCTTCCAGGATCGAAGCTTGGAGATAGTCCTCACCGAGCTTCACCACCCAGTCGCGCTTGAGCGTGCCTGAATGCGGCGCCAGACGGCCGCCCAGCCGGTCGAGCCTGTCGCGGCGCAGAAGCTCGACCGCCGTGGCGATCGCGGCCAGCACTGCCTTTTCGTCATCGTCCGGAACGATCGGTGCGAAACCGTCAGGATATTCCTCGGCGATGAAGCCCGTCGATATCCGCCCCTCGCGCCAGCGCGGATGCTGCATCAGCGCCGCCAGGAACGGAATGTTGTGCTCGATGCCGTCGACGACGAAACTGTCCAGAGCTTCCGACATGGCGTCGATTGCCGCCAGCCGCGTCGGCGCCCAGGTGCAGAGCTTTGCCACCATCGGGTCATAGAACATCGAAATCTCGGAGCCTTCGGTCACGCCGGTGTCGTTGCGGATGACGATGTCGCCGAACGTGCCCTCCTCCGGCGGCCGGTAGCGCGTCAGCCGGCCGATCGACGGCAGGAAATTGCGGTAGGGATCCTCGGCATAGAGCCGGCTTTCCACCGCCCAGCCCTTCAGCTTGACGTCACTTTGCTTGATGCCGAGCTTTTCGCCGGCGGCAATGCGGATCATCTGCTCGACCAGATCGATGCCGGTGATGAGCTCCGTCACCGGATGCTCGACCTGCAATCGTGTATTCATTTCAAGGAAATAGAAGTTCTTTTCAGCATCGACGATGAACTCGACGGTGCCGGCACTCTGATAGTCGACCGCCTTGGCCAACGCCACGGCCTGTTCGCCCATCGCCTTGCGCGTCTTGGCATCGAGGAATGGCGACGGCGCCTCTTCCGCGACCTTCTGGTTGCGGCGCTGGATCGAGCATTCGCGCTCGCCGAGATAAAGCGCGGTGCCATGCGCGTCGGCCAGCACCTGGATTTCGATATGGCGCGGATCGACGACGAACTTTTCGATGAAGACGCGGTCGTCGCCGAACGAGCTTTTGGCCTCCGAACGCGCCCGGTCAAAACCGTCGCGCACTTCCGATTGGCTCCAGGCGATGCGCATGCCCTTGCCGCCGCCGCCGGCCGAGGCCTTGATCATCACGGGATAACCGATCTCGCCGGCGATCTTTTCGGCATGGTCGGCATTTTCGATGACACCAAGCCAGCCGGGAACCGTCGACACCTCAGCGGCCTTGGCGAACTTCTTCGATTCGATCTTGTCGCCCATCGCCTTGATAGCCTTGGGTTTCGGACCGATGAAGACAATGCCCTCAGCCTCAAGCGCTTCGCAGAAGGCGGCCCGCTCCGACAGAAAACCGTAGCCGGGATGCACGGCCTGCGCGCCCGTCTCCTTGCAGGCAGCGATGATCTTTTCAGGCAGAAGATAGCTTTGCGCGGCAGGCGATGGCCCGATATGCACGGCTTCGTCGGCCATTTCGACGTGCACGGCGTCGCGATCGGCGTCGGAATAGACCGCTACCGTGGCAATCCCCATCCTGCGCGCCGTCTTGATGACGCGGCAAGCAATCTCGCCGCGATTGGCGATCAGGATTTTCGTGAACATCGAAGGCGTTTCCTCGGTCTTTCGTCCTTCTTATGGGCTTCGGCAGCCGGGCTCAAGCACCGCCGGCAGCGCACCCATCAAGACACTCCCTGCCCGCCAGGCCCGTGCCGAGGGGCGAAGGTTGGGCTCGCCGACGACTGGGCCAAGATTTGCGCCATATTTGGTCGCCAAATCGTGTTGAAACAGTATAAAAACCCTGAAAGCCTGAAGACCAATCGCCTTGGGAGGAATTGCCTGATGAAAACCCGCGCCGCTGTCGCTGTCGCCGCCGGAAAGCCGTTGGAAATCATGGAGGTCGACCTCGACGGACCGCGCGAAGGCGAGGTGCTGGTCGAGATCAAGGCGACCGGCATCTGCCACACCGACGAGTTCACTTTGTCGGGCGCCGATCCCGAAGGTCTGTTTCCGGCAATCCTCGGCCATGAAGGCGCTGGCGTTGTCGTCGATGTCGGCAAGGGCGTCACCTCGGTCAAGAAGGGCGACCACGTCATCCCGCTCTACACGCCGGAATGCCGGCAGTGCCCGTCCTGCCTGTCGCGCAAGACCAATTTGTGCACCGCCATCCGCGCCACGCAGGGCCAGGGCCTGATGCCGGACGGCTCGTCGCGCTTCTCGATCGGCAAGGACAAGATCTTCCACTATATGGGCTGTTCGACCTTCTCCAATTTCACCGTTTTGCCCGAGATCGCCGTCGCCAAGGTCAACCCGGACGCGCCCTTCGACAAGATCTGCTACATTGGTTGCGGCGTCACCACCGGCATCGGCGCGGTCATCAACACCGCGAAGGTCGAGCAAGGCGCGACTGCTGTCGTCTTTGGTCTCGGTGGCATCGGCCTCAACGTCATCCAGGGCCTGAAACTCGCCGGCGCCGACATGATCATCGGTGTCGACCTCAACAACGACAAGAAGGCATGGGGCGAGCGCTTCGGCATGACGCATTTCGTCAATCCGAAGGAGATCGACGGCGACATCGTTCCTCACCTCGTCAACCTGACCAAGCGCGGCGCCGACCAGATCGGCGGCGCCGACTACACATTCGACTGCACCGGCAACACCAAGGTGATGCGCCAGGCGCTGGAAGCCTCGCATCGCGGCTGGGGCAAGTCGGTTATCATCGGCGTGGCCGGCGCCGGCCAGGAGATTTCGACCCGGCCGTTCCAGCTGGTCACCGGCCGCACCTGGATGGGCACCGCCTTCGGCGGCGCGCGCGGCCGCACCGACGTGCCGAAAATCGTCGACTGGTACATGGACGGCAAGATCCAGATCGACCCGATGATCACCCATTTGCTGAAGCTTGAGGACATCAACAAGGGTTTTGATCTCATGCATGAGGGCAAGTCGATCAGGAGCGTCGTCGTTTACTAAGTGCGATCAGCAAAAGTGGCGCCCGGTTTTGCGTCCGATCGCACACCAAACGGAGGAAGAACAAGCCGCCGACCGAAGGGCCAGCGACTGAAGTTGCACAGGTTCAACAAGGGAGGAAGACAATGCCTGAGAAACTGCATCCCAAAATCGACAATGGCTTGCCAAAGGAGAGCGCAAGCTTTGCCGGCGGCACGCTTGTCTGCGCCTGCACCAGCAAGCCGGTGAAGGTGAAGGTCAAGGGCCAGATCGCGCACAACCATGCCTGCGGCTGCACCAAATGCTGGAAGCCTGACGGCGCGGTGTTCTCGGTCGTGGCGGTCGCCGGCACGGGCGACGTCACTGTCACCGAGAATGGCGACAAGCTGAAAGTGGTCGATCCCTCGGCACTCATCCAGCGTCACGCCTGCACCGGCTGCGGCGTCCACATGCACGGGCCGGTCGAGCGCGACCATCCGTTCAAGGGCCTGTCCTTCATCCATCCCGAACGCTTCGAGGAAGACGGCTGGTCGCCGCCAGGCTTCACCGCCTTCGTGTCGTCGATCATCGAATCCGGTGTTGCCCCCAAGCGCATGGACGGCATTCGCGGCCAGTTGAAGTCGATCGGGCTTGAACCCTATGACTGCCTCAACCCCGGCTTGATGGACTATATCGCCACCTGGACGGCGAAGAAGTCGGGCGCACTACCGGCCTGACAGTACGAGATTTCTGCCATGGGGCCGGGTAACATGCCGGCCCCATGTTCGTTTGGAGAGACAATGCCCGCACCCGCTATCTACGTAGACGCCGACGCCTGCCCGGTGAAAGCCGAGGTCGAGAAGGTCGCCGAGCGCCATGGCGTGGTCGTCACCTACGTCTCCAATGGCGGGCTGCGTCCGTCGCGCGATCCTATGATCCGCAACGTCGTCGTCTCTAAAAGCGCCGATGCCGCTGACGATTGGATCGTCGAGAACGCAAAACCCAACGACATCGTGATCACCGCCGACATCCCGCTTGCCGCTCGCACCGTGGCGCTCGGCGCGCATGTGCTTGGGCCAACCGGCCGGCCGTTCACGCCGGAGACCATCGGCATGGCGGTTGCAATGCGCGATTTGAAGCAGCATCTGCGCGAAACCGGCGAGAGCAAGGGCTACAATGCCAGCTTTGCGCCACAGCATCGCTCGCGTTTCCTGGGTGAGCTCGACCGTATCTTGCGGCGGGCTCTGAAATCCGTCACACCCGACCAGACGTGAAGCATCATCCGAGGTCGGGCTATGGCCGACACATCGCCGAATAACCCCTTGCAGCGGCACAAGCAGTTCTTTGTGTCGCTAGCCGTCGGTCTGGTCGTATTTGCCGCGGTATTGCCTTTGATTGGATCGCTCCCCGTCTCCACGCGGCTTGCTTATTCGATTTCGATTGCCGCCGATGCGTTCTTCGTCGTCTTCATCGCGCTCGTCATCGCCAAGATGCCGCTGCTGTCCGGCCGCTATCTCAGCAAGAACGCGCGCGAACTGGACCTCCCAGTGCTGGGCATCTTTGCCATCACGCTCGGCATCGTCGCCATGGCCATTGTCCTGCTGTTCCTTTTGATCAATCACAAGGATCGCGACCCCATCGAACTCGGCTTCGCCATGCTGTCGATCCCGCTTGGCTGGTTCACCATCCATGCCATGGCCGCCCTCCACTATGCGCATGTCTACTGGATGGACGGCGACGCGATCGATGCCGAAACCAAGAAGAAGATACCGGTCGGCGGCCTCGATTTTCCCGGCAGCAAACGGCCGGACGGTTGGGACTTTCTCTATTTCGCGACGGTGATCGGCATGACCGCGCAGACCGCCGACACCGCGATCACGACCTCGCATATGCGCCGCGTGGTGCTTGTCCATTCGATCCTGTCGTTCTTCTTCAACGCCGTCATCGTCGCCGCCGTCGTCAATCTCGCGGTGAGCCTCGGCAATTGAGTATCCGTGCCCGCGATAAACCCGTGCCCGTAATAAAAACGTGACCGCATGAAACATCGCTTTCGATAGCGACGTATTGGGAGGACAAGGACGAGCGCGGCCATCCCAGGATCGCGCAGCCGGAGGCGAGGAAAAGATGGAAACCATTACCATGAGTCAGCCCGGCGCAGGCGTCGATGCCGCCTCCACGAAGGATGCGACGCTGATCTACCGGCAATCGCGCTGGACCCGCCTGACGCACTGGCTGTGGGCGATCTCGCTGTTCTTCATGCTTTTGTCCGGCCTGCAGATCTTCAATGCCCGGCCGCAGCTCTACATCGGCAAGCAATCCGGCTTCGAGTACAACAACACCGTCTTTGCCATCGGCGCCGAAAACACCGCCACCGGCCCGCGCGGCTATACCGAAATCTTCGGCCATCGCTTCGACACCACAGGCGTGCTCGGCTGGTCGGGCCCGGCCGGGCAGCAAACGTCGCGTGCCTTCCCGTCCTGGGCGACAATCCCGTCCTATTACGATCTCGGCACCGCCCGCGTCGTGCATTTCTTCTTCGCCTGGATACTGACAACCACCTTGGTCGTCTGGCTGGTCGCCAGCCTGGTCAACGGCCATCTGCGCCGCGATCTGGCGCCGCGCCTTGACGATCTCAAGCGGCTGCCGCAGGACATCATCGAGCACGCCAAGCTCAGGTTCCACCACACACGCGAATACAACACGCTGCAGAAAATGGCCTATGGCGGCGTACTGTTCGTGCTGTTGCCTCTCATGATCATCACCGGCCTTGCCATGTCGCCGAGCATGAACTCGGTGCTGCCCTGGCTCAACGAACTGCTCGGCGGAAGGCAGACGGCGCGCACCATCCATTTCACGGTGATGGTGCTGCTGGTCGGCTTTTTCATCGTCCATATAATGATGATCCTCGCCGCCGGCCCGATCAACGAACTGCGCTCGATCATCACCGGCTGGTACCGCACCGATCCGCCAAGGCATGGCGACACCGAGAGGAGTGCGTGAGATGGCCAAATTCCAGATCAGCCGCCGAAAGTTCCTGACGGGCGCCGGCCTCGGCGTTTCCGGCATCATGTTGTCGGGCTGCGATGCCTTCGACAGCCAGCTCGGCATGGGCGACGGCCTGCGCAGTTTCCTCGAAAACGCCAATGGCCTGACCTACCGCGCGCAACGCTGGCTTGCCGGCCGCGATGCTCTGGCGCCGGAATTCACCGAGGCCGACATCCGCCAGCCGCAGCGGCCGAACGGCGTCACCGCGCCCGACGATGACACCTACAAGGGCCTGCTCGCCAACAATTTCGCCGACTGGCGGCTGGAGGTAACGGGCCTGGTCGAAAAGCCGCTGTCGCTCAGCCGCGAGCAGTTGGAGAACATGCCGAGCCGCACGCAGATCACCCGCCACGACTGTGTCGAAGGCTGGAGCTGCATCGCCAAATGGACCGGCACCCCGCTGTCGCTGGTGCTCGACCAGGCTGTGGTCAAGCCGCAGGCCCGCTATGTCATGTTCCACTGCCTCGATACGATCGATCGCAGCCTCTCCGGGGAAATCAAATATTACGGCACCATCGACCTGATCGATGCCCGCCACCCGCAGACGATCCTCGCCTACGGCCTCAACGGCAAGCCGCTGCCGGTCGAAAACGGCGCGCCGCTGCGCGTGCGCGTCGAACGACAGCTCGGCTACAAGATGCCGAAGTATCTCTACAAGATCGAGCTCGTCGACAGTTTTGCCAATATCGGCGGCGGCCGCGGCGGCTATTGGGAAGACAATGGCTATGACTGGTATGGCGGGATTTGATGGCCTCGCATTCTGACCGAGCACGATCTGACTCCGACCGAACCGAGCTTGCCTGAGGAAGCCGGTTTCGATCGCGTGGCCGAACTTGGCGATTGGCCTGAAGACACTCCAATATCGTCCTCTGCAAAACGGTCGCAGAAAACGGCGCGGCTTAAGCAACCTTGTCGAGCAGTGGCTTGAGCGCCGGATGTATCTCCGGCGAGGCGAGTTTGATCAGCGTCAGCAGCGCGCGTTCATTGTCACGCAGCGGGCGGTCGGTGCCGATGCGATCGGCCAGCCATTTCGCCTCGCTGGCGTCGATCGTCTCGGCGCGGCGCGCGAGTGCCTCGGCGGCACGGTTCTTCGACTCCCATTCGGCCTCGATATCGCCGGGCGAACGATAGGCTTCCATGATGCCGGCCAGTCCGCCCGACACCATGCGGCTGAAGAAGCCACCAATTTCGGGCTCGACCTGGTCCAAGAAACTGTCACGACGCAGCGCCACATCGCGCGTCGGCGCTTCGTAGCCGGCCGAACACATGACGAAATTGGCGAGCGCCTTGACGAACAGGTCGTTCCAGGACGGGTCGTTGTGGGTCGCTGCGGTCTGCTCGTTGATCTGGAACAGCACCTCGGCCTCAACCCGTGTGATGGCGATGTTACCGTCGCCGCCATAGGCATGGAGAATGCGGCGCAACAGATCGACCTCTGCCTTGGCGACCAGCCCGGGAACCAGCGCGCCGCCGAGCATCAGTGGTCCCTTGCCGTCGACCACCGCGTTGGCGACCTGCTCGAGCGCATAGGCGGAGAGCCGGCCGGGCGATGATTTCGCCCTTTCCAGCACATGCACCAGCAGCTCCAGTTCGGTCACACTGTCGACCATTCCGTCGCGCGAGATGGTCTGGATCAGCCAACCGGCATTGTCTTCAGAGATATAGCCTGCCGGCTTTTCCTGGTGGACGATGTAGTCGGTAACGGCCTCGACGAAGAATTCAGGCCATTGCGGACATTTGTCCGTCGCTGTCGCATCGAGCGCGAACAGTGCTTCAGCCTCGCCGCGCGTCACCACGCCGTCGGCGAACACTTCGCGACGCAGCATGACGACATCTTCCGCCGTGATGCGGTCCTTCGAGGCCAGCCCCGCCACCGGCGCGCTCCCGATCCGTTCGCCCATCTGTCAATCCCCATCCGCCGTGCCCAACGCAATTGCCGGCCAAACCGTCAGCCCAGAATATCGCCATTGTCTTGAAAAACCGGCAAACGGCGTGGTTAGCGAAGACTGTAAAGACGCCGCGCTTTACGTGTCGCTGGCAGGTGACAAGGTGTCGCCGACAAGCTATGGATGGCGCGTCGAGGGCTTAAGTTTTGAGTCCTACCTGTTTGCGGGAGAGAGCAGCGCGAGCTGCCGCCGAAGGGGAAATCGCCCGAAATCTCTCAGGCAAAAGAACCGTAGACGGGAAAGACACTCTGGAAAGTCGGGGCTTGCCCCCGCGCCGAAGGTGTAAGCGTCGCCGACAGAGTTCCGGTTGCGCGAGTCTCTCAGGCTTCAGACAGAGGGGCACGGACTGGTCGCCAGCAGCGGCCGATTGCGTGCGACTCTGGAGATGACATGACGGGCGACGACACCAAACACCTTCCTCTCGAAGATCTGCACACCGCCGCCGGCGCACGCTTTGGCGCCTTTGCGGGCTGGTCGATGCCGCTGACCTTTCCGGCCGGCGTGATGAAGGAGCACCTTCACACCCGCGAACATGCCGGCCTGTTCGACATTTCGCATATGAAGCTGTTCGAGATCAGCGGACCGGGCGCTGCGGCACTGCTCAACCGCGCCAGTCCGCTCGATGCCGGCGCGCTTGAGATTTCACAGTCCAAATATACCTTCTTCCTCAACGAGGCCGCCGGGATCATCGACGATCTGATCGTCACCCGGCTCGGCGCCGAGCGCTTCATGGTGGTCGCCAACGCCGGGAATGCGGTCGAGGACGAGAAGCATTTGCGTGCGCTGGCGACCGATTTCGACGTGAAGGTCGATGCGCTCGATCGCGTCTTCCTGGCGATCCAGGGGCCCGAAGCCTGGGCTGCCTTGTCCCGCGCCGGCATCGAGACCGGCTCGCTCTTGTTCATGCATGGCATCGAGCCGAAGCAAAACTGGTTCATGAGCCGCTCCGGCTACACCGGCGAGGACGGCTTCGAGATCGGCCTGCCGGAGGCGGATGCGCGCGCTCTGGCCACGAAACTGATCGAGGACGAGCGTGTGTTGTGGATCGGCCTTGCTGCCCGCGACTCGCTGCGGTTGGAGGCCGGCCTGTGCCTGCACGGCCAGGACATCACGCCGGAGATCGATCCGGCGAGTGCCGGCCTGATGTGGGCGATCCCCAAAGATCTCCGCGCCGGCGGGTCCTTCATCGGCGCCGATGCGCTGCGGTCCATCCTGGAGCGCGGGCCGTCGCAAAAGCGCGTCGGCCTGAAGCCGGACGGCCGCCAGCCGGTGCGCGCCGGCGCTGCTTTGTTCGATGCCGACGGCGATCCGGCCGGCTACGTGACATCAGGCGGCTTCGGCCCGTCGGCCGGCCATCCCGTCGCCATGGGCTATGTGTCAACGGCCTTGGCCAAGCCGGGCACGAAACTGTTCGCCGACGTTCGCGGGACGAAAATCCCGGTCGATATCAGTTCCTTGCCCTTCACTCCTCATCGCTACCGCAAAGGATAATTCCGATGGCAAAAACCTATTTCACACAAGATCACGAATGGCTGAGCGTCGAGGGAGGCATCGCCACCGTCGGGATAACCGACTATGCGCAGGAACAGCTTGGCGATCTCGTCTTCGTCGAACTGCCTCAAATCGGCACCAAACTCAGTAAGGGCGACACCGCCGTGGTCGTCGAATCCGTCAAGGCGGCATCCGATGTTTATGCGCCGGTTGATGGCGAGATCACCGACGCCAACGGCGCGCTGTCCTCGGACCCGTCGCTGGTCAACTCCGCTGCGACCGGCGACGGCTGGCTGTGGAAGATGATGCTCGCCGACGAAGGCCAACTCGCAGGCCTCATGGATGAGGCCGCCTACAAAGCCCATATCGGTTGATATCAGGACCTATTGCCATGAGCGCAGCACTTACCCCCTTCTCGGCCCGCCACATCGGTCCTGATGTAAACGATGTCAGAGCCATGCTTGCCGTGATCGGCGTTCCCTCTGTCGAGACGCTGATCAGCCAGGCTGTGCCGCAGTCGATCCGCCTCGATCTGCCGCTGACCCTTCCCGCGCCGGCGAGCGAAGCCGAAGCGCTGGCCGAATTGTCGGCGATCATGGCAAAAAACACGGTGCTGAAGAGCTTCATCGGCGCCGGCTATCACGGCGTCCACGTGCCGCCGGTCATCCAGCGCAACCTGTTCGAGAACTCGGCCTGGTACACCGCCTATACGCCCTACCAGGCCGAGATCAGCCAGGGCCGCCTGGAAATGCTGTTCAACTTCCAGACCCTGGTCACCGAATTGACCGGCCTGCCGGTGGCTTCGGCTTCCCTGCTCGACGAAGCGACGGCGGTGGCCGAAGCGGTCGGCATCGCGCTGCGCCATCATCGCGACAAGCGCACCAAGGTAGCGCTGGCCGGCACGCCGCATCCGCAGACGCTGGACGTCGTGCGCACCCGCGCCGAGCCGCTCGGCATCGAGATCGATGGCGAGACCATCGACGACAACACCGCCGCCCTGCTGGTCTCCTGGCCGGACACGTTTGGCGTCTATGGCGACCACAAGGCGGCGATCGAGAAGGCTCGCGCCACCGGCGCCGTGGTCGTCTTCATCGCCGATCCGCTTGGTCTCACGCTGACCGACGCGCCGGCCAGGCTTGGCGCCGACATCGCCGTCGGCGCGATGCAGCGCTTTGGCGTGCCGATGGGCTTTGGCGGCCCGCACGCCGCCTATTGCGCCGTCTCCGACAAGCTGACCCGGCTGATGCCCGGCCGCCTCGTCGGGCAGTCGATAGACAGCAAAGGCCGTCCCGGCTATCGCCTCGCCCTGCAGACGCGCGAACAGCATATCCGCCGCGACAAGGCGACCTCCAACATCTGCACCGCGCAGGCGCTGCTTGCCAACATGGCGACCGCCTATGCGATCTGGCACGGCCCCACTGGTTTGCAGGCGATCGCAGCGCGCATCCATGAGCTCGCCAACCGCCTCGCAGCAGGCCTGAAAACCGCTGGTGTTTCCGTGCTCGGCTCAAGCCGTTTCGACACGGTGACGGCCAAAGTGAAGGGCAAGGCAGCTTCGATCGCCGCTGCCGCTGAAAAAGGTGGCCGGCTGCTGCGCGTCATCGATGCCGACCGCATCAGCATCGCCTTCGACGAAACCTCGACCGAGGCGGATGTCGAGGCTATCGCCGCCCTGTTCGGCGCCAAGTCCGGCGCTACTGAGGCCGGCGCGATGCCCGGCAAGCCGCGCGGCAAGGAGTTTCTGACCCAGCCGGTTTTCCGCGAAAACCACTCCGAGACCGACATGATGCGCCTGCTGCGCAGGCTAGCCGACAAGGATTTGGCGCTCGACCGCACCATGATCCCGTTGGGCTCCTGCACCATGAAGCTCAACGCGGCGGCCGAAATGATGCCGGTCAGCTGGCCTGTTGTCGCCAACCTCCATCCCTTCGCGCCGGCCAGCCATTCGGCCGGCTATCGCGCCATGGTCGGCGAGCTGGAAGGCTGGCTGGCGGAGATCACCGGCTTCGACGCCGTCAGCCTGCAGCCCAATGCCGGCAGCCAAGGCGAATATGCCGGCCTGCTCGCCATCCGCGCCTATCACCGTTCGCGTGGCGAAGGCCATCGCACCATCTGCCTGATCCCCCAGTCCGCGCATGGCACCAATCCCGCGAGTGCGGCGATGGCCGGCATGAGCGTCGTCGTCGTGCGTTGCCTGGAGGACGGCAATATCGACATGGACGATATGCGGGCCAAGGCCAACGAGCATTCGAAGAATCTCGCAGCCCTGATGTTCACCTATCCCTCGACGCACGGCGTCTACGAAGAAGGCGCGCGCCACCTGTGCGCTCTCATTCACGAGCATGGCGGCCAGGTCTATTTCGACGGCGCCAACCTTAACGCCCTGGTTGCTTTGGCGCGGCCCGCCGATATCGGCGCCGATGTCTGCCACATGAACCTGCACAAGACCTTCTGCATCCCGCATGGCGGCGGCGGTCCGGGCGTCGGTCCGATCGGCGTCAGGGCGCATCTGAAACCCTATCTGCCGGGTCATGTCACCGAAGGTTCGGCGCATGCCGTGTCCGCTGCCCCGTTCGGCAGCGCTTCCATCCTGCCGATCACCTGGATGTACATCCGCATGATGGGCGCCGCCGGCCTGAAGCAGGCGACGGAGACGGCGATCATCTCGGCCAATTATGTGGCGACGCGGCTCGCGCCGCACTTCCCGCTTCTCTACAAGGGCAGGCACGATC
The DNA here is from genome assembly GCF_040320115.1 of Mesorhizobium sp. M0802. Lineage (NCBI taxonomy): Bacteria > Pseudomonadati > Pseudomonadota > Alphaproteobacteria > Hyphomicrobiales > Phyllobacteriaceae > Mesorhizobium > Mesorhizobium sp. M0802. Next base: position 19,720 of record NZ_JAMYOY010000015.1, on the reverse strand, counting down.
GCATCGCGCATGAATGCATCCTCGACACGCGCGTGCTCAAGGAGAGCGCTGGCATCAGCGTCGACGATATCGCCAAGCGGCTGATCGATTACGGTTTTCACGCGCCGACCATGTCGTTCCCTGTCGCCGGCACGCTGATGGTCGAGCCGACCGAATCCGAGCCCAAGCGCGAACTCGACCGGTTCTGCGAGGCGATGATCGCCATTGCCGGCGAGGCAGCGAAAGTGGCGAAGGGTGAATGGCCGCTCGAGGACAACCCGCTGGTCAATGCCCCGCACACGGCGGCCGAAACCCTTGCCGGCCAGTGGACCCACCCCTATTCGCGGCTGGAAGCGGCCTACCCCGCCGACGATGTCGATACAGCGGCCAAATACTGGCCGCCGGTCTCGCGCATCGACAATGTCGCCGGCGACCGCAACCTCGTCTGCTCCTGCCCGCCGCTGTCGGAATATCTCGGCGCCGCCGAATAACACTCTGGCCTGTCAGGCTGAGCGCAGGGCCGGTCCGTCGGCTTTGCCGTTGAGGACAAGCACGCGATTCGCCCGGCGTTCTTGGCCGCGTAGAGCGCCCGGTCGGCCTCGGCCAGCACTTCATCCAGGCTGCTGCCGTCTTCCTTGCCAAAGCCAATGCCGCCGCTGACGCTGCTGCGCAACGGCCCGCGCGGCGTCGGCACCACTTCCGTGTCGAAGGCGACGCCGATCCTGCTGGCGAAATCGTAGGCCTTGTCTTCGGTCATCCGAGACATGACCAACGCGAACTCCTCGCCGCCCAGCCGGAAGGCGTCGACGCCAACCCTGTCATACTTCTTGATGACTGCGGCGAAACGGCAGAGCACCCGATCGCCGACGGGATGGCCATAGACATCGTTGGTTCGCTTGAAGTGGTCGAGGTCGAACATGGCGACCGACATGAACGGGCCGAAGACGCGCTCGCGATAGAGCGAGTTCAAAGCCCGCCGGTTCATCAGACCGGTCAACGGGTCGGTCAGGGTCTCGGCCTTCAGTTCGATCTGTGCCTGCAGATGATGCAGCGACAGCGTCAGCGCGCCGAGAGCCGTCATGCAGGCGACCGCCACGACCGAATTCAACCGCTCGGCCCAATTGTCGGGTGCGACGCCGAGCACCCACTGGCCCCAGAAGCACGGCGCCGCAGAGCCCGAAGGATACGCCGCAGACGCCGCTTAGCGCCGAAACGACCAGCAGAATGCCGCGATCCTGACCGCCCTTGATCCAGAACATCACCCCGATCGAGGCGAGCAGCACTGTTACCGTCGTATAGGTGAGGATGAAGCCGACACCATCGAAACCGAGATAGGTCACGCCGGCGCAGACAGCGATCGCGAGCATGGCCGGCAGGACAGCGCGGCTGTAATTGCGCACACCAAGATATTGCATGGCCGAAAGTGAAAGCGCCAGGAAACCGAGGCTGAGCAGCGCCAACGCTGCCTGACAAAGCAACGGACTGGGCTCCCTCGTGTAGCGCCAGAAGACGATGACGTGGGCGACAAGGACGAGAATGCCGCACGCAACCGTCAGCACGAAGCGTGGACGCGGCGCCGTGAACCAGATCACAAACATGGTGACGCTCAGGCATGTGCCCGACAGCGCAGCCGCCAGCAATAGCGAACTGAAATCCAGCATGGATGAGCGGCAACCTTTGGGATCTTCGATTTGTGGCGCATCATAGGCATGCAACCGGCCGGAGATACCGTTTTCGGCCGGTTTTCAAAGCAACCTGCCGACAGGGTTTACAAAGCGTCGACTGCCGTCCCGCGAAGCTCGGCACGCGAGTGTCCCTAGTCTCAGTCCTTGTTGAGCAGCGCCAGATTGGCGTTGATCACGCTCGGGTCGGCCATGCCGGCCCTTGCTTCCATGAGCAGCGCTCTCGCCTTCTTCTTGTTGCCGCGCAGCAGCTGCGAATAGCCCATATTGTTGACAATCTGCGGCTTGCGCCCGGCAACCTTCAAAAGCTGGTCGTAGGCGCGGTCGGCGAAGTCGAAGCGGCCGAGTTCGTCATAGGAGGCGGCAAGCCCCATCCATCCCTCGGCACTGTCGGCCTTCAGTTCCACGGCCTTGCGGAAATGCTGTTCGGCAAGGCCGTAATTGGCCTCGCGGAACTGCGCCTTGCCTTGCGCAAGGTCGGAGGTGCTGACGTCTTTTGCCACCGGTTGGATCGACGTAGTCTTGGTCTTATCGACGTTCTCAGTCGTACAGCCGCTGACCATCAAGACGGCCGCTAGCGCGGCCATTGCCGTGAAAATTCTGTGACGCATGCCCCTGGCCCCAATCGCCCGATTTACCGGGTCGTTCTTCAGGAGGCAGACTACAACAGGGCAATTAAACTTCAGTGCTGAAACGCCCCTAAAATTTGGTTTCGGGCACACCAGCCATTAACCAGCCGAGGGTCCGGCTCCATCGACTTGAGCCCCGCCGGAAACTGATAGCGGCTGCCGTCATAGCGCAGCCGGTAGGTTCGTTTCATGGACCTTCCGGGATGGGACTGGCACTCGCCATTCTTGTCGACAGACGGATTGTCGGTGTCCAACCGCTCGAACACTGTGATGTCGTGATAGCCGTGATGTCTCGCCGGGCTCATCGCCAGGCTGACCCGGCTGGATTGAAAGGATCCTGCGCAATTGGTGTCGCCTTCGCCGCCAAAGCCGGCCACGATGATGCCGTCGAGGACCAGGCGCAGATCACCGCCGTCAAGGGCATAGAGCCGGAGGTCGGTTTCGCTGAAGGGATTGGGCCGCGAATGGCTCGCCATTTGGATGCGCAGGCCAAAGCCGGTGACACCGGGCGCCAGGCCATAGCGGCCGGTATCGAATTCGACCTTGTTGATGGCGATGGCATCATCGGTCATCAGCCCGGGCTGGAGCAGGCGCTGGCGCACCTGCCGGGTCTTCCTGTCGACGACCAGAAGGTCGACATCGCCGACATGCCCGTCGTCGCTGGATTGGCTGCTGTCGATGAGCGGCACCGCGACCAGCAACAGATCGTCATGGGCAGGCCATATCTTGCAGACGAGGCCAAACGGCGTATCCGGGAGCGTCACGGCGATGCTGGTATGGGGTTCGAGCGTGAACGAGGCGCCGTCTGCGCTCTTTTGGGCCCTGGGATAGGCCTGTTGCACCAGGGCGGCAGCATCGCCGCAATCGTCGGCCGCGGCCGCCGCCGGCGACAGACTGGTGGCGGCCAGGCCGAGGAAAGCGGTGCACAAGACTATTCGCATGAACGGCTCACTCATTTTGCTTTGCGGATTTTGCCGAAGGAGAGCGACCGAACCGGCCGGGTTTCGACATCCAGATGAAGCGTAGTTGGAGTGAGTAACCGCAAGAAGCCGCCGGGCAATCCCCTACGTATCTACTGAACCGCCGTCATTTTGACGATGATCGGGATGACGGCGATCATCAGCACCACCGGCAGGATGCACACCACCACCGGCACCGACATCTTGGCCGGCAAGGCATGTGCCTTCTCCTCGGCCAGCGACATGCGCTTGTGGCGCATTTCATCGGAGAACACGCGCAGCGCCCCGGCAAGGCTGGTGCCGAGTTCCTTCGACTGCTGCAAAAGCGTGGCGAAGGAGCGCACCTCATCCAGGCTGAGGCGGTCGGCGAGCGCCTTCAAGGCATCGTCGAGGCTGCGGCCCGCCCTGAGTTCCAGCGACACCAGCTGCAGGTTTTGGCTCAGCGACGGATAGTTCTTGGCCAGTTCCTTCGAGACCCGCTCGATGCCTGCCTCCATGCTCATGCCCGCATCGGAGCAGACGATCATCAAATCCATGAAGTCGGGAAAGCCGTTGCGGTATTCGCGCATCTTTTCCCGCACCTTCTGGCTGAGCACCAGGCCGGGCACGAAATAGCCGGCGGCTCCCGACAGGATGATGAAGGTCCAGCGGCTGGTCGCGGTGGAATCGGCGCTGCCCATCCAATGGTTGACCAGGAACGCGCCGATCGTTGCGCCCACCAGGCAGGCGAAGCGGATCAGGAAGAATGTGCCGATCGCGCGCGGCTCCATATAGCCCGCCTGGATCAGCTTCATACGCAACCGGGCGACATTTTCCGGATCGCTCTTGGCGTAGAATTCCTGCGCCCGCTTCACCGCCTTCTCGCGCACGACGCTCTGGTTCTTCTTCGGCGCCGCCTCGGCCTGTTGGGGAGTCTTGCTGTCGTCGATCTTGAGCCGGCGCTTGAGATCGTTGCGGTCGCCTTTGGCTACCACGAGCGGCCATGCCACCGCGCTGCCACCCAACACCAGCAGCAGCGCGGCTACCGGCATCAGCGACGTCGGCGCCAGCGATGCAAGAAACTGGATCATCTGCTCCATCTCAGAACCGGAAGTTCGACATCTTGAACATGATGATGTTACCCAGCATCAGCCATGTCACGGAACCGCCCAGCAGATACCACGTCTTCGGTACATCCCAGACGCTCTGATAGAATTGCGGCATCATCACCATGATGGTGGCGAACAGCAGTGCCGGCACCGCCGTCAGGATATAGGCCGACATACGACCCTCAGTCGAAATGGCGCGCACCTTGCGGCGCAGCTTGCCGCGTTCGCGGATCGTCGTCGACAGCCCGTCGAGGATCTCGCGCAGATTGCCGCCCGAACTCGTCTGGATGGAAACCGCGGTGACGAACAGCGGCAGATCCTCTTGGCCGACGCGGTCGAACAGTGAATTCAGCGCAGAAACCAGGTCGGAACCATAAGTCACCTCGTCGGAGATAACGCCGAATTCGGTGCCGATCGGATCGGACATCTCGCGCGACACCATCGAGATCGCCACCGGAACCGGATGCCCGGCCTTCAAGCCGCGCGTGATCAATTCCAGCGCCTCCGGCAACTGCACGCCGAAACGCTTCACCCGCCGGGCACGCTTGGAACGCAGCACAATTACCGGCAGCAGCGCTGTCAGCACCACAAACAGCAAAATGGCGAGCAACAGCGGCAGGCCGTACCAGAGCGCGACGAGCATCATCGCCAGCGCCACGCCCGTCGTCATCGTCAGGAATTTCGGCAAGGGCATCACCATGCCAGACTGCGTGCGCAGCGCGCGAAAACGGTTGGGCGAGAAGAATGACGTGCCGGAATCGAGGCCGCGTTCCTTGCGCAGCTGGATCAGCACCTGTTCCTGGCTGATCTTGTTTTCCTGCAGCTTCATGCGCCGGTTGATAGCCAGGCGCTTGTCGCTGCGGCCGGCATAGAGCAGATAGCAGCCTTCGGCGATCATGATGCCGGTCAGCGCTGCCGCGGCATAGACGACATAGATCGGGCTGAAATTCTCGAACACCCGGCTACTCCTGCGGCCGGCCGGGTTCGAAATATTTGCCGGGGAATTCAATGCCCATATTGCGCAGGTCCTCGAGGAAACGCGGGCGAATGCCGGTCGCCTCGTAGTGACCGAGGATCTTGCCGTCGGCTTCCATGCCGGTGCGCACGAAGCGGAATATCTCCTGCATCTGGATGACGTCGCCTTCCATGCCGGTCACCTCGGCGACGCTGGTCACCTTGCGCTTGCCGTCCGACAGTCGCGTCAGCTGGACGATAAGGTCGAGCGCGCTGGCGATCTGGCTGCGGATCGACTGCACCGTCATCGGCATGCCGGTCATGCCCAGCATCTGCTCGAGGCGCGAAATGGCGTCGCGCGGCGTGTTGGCGTGGATGGTCGCCATCGAGCCTTCATGGCCGGTGTTCATCGCCTGCAGCATGTCGAAGGCCTCCTCGCCGCGGCACTCGCCGAGGATGACGCGGTCAGGGCGCATGCGCAGCGCGTTCTTGACCAGGTCGCGCTGCTTCAGCTCGCCATGACCTTCGATGTTGGCGGGGCGCGTTTCCATGCGCGCGACATGCGGCTGCTGCAGCTGCAGTTCGGCCGCGTCCTCGATGGTGATCAACCGTTCGTCTTCCGGAATAAAGGCTGACAATGCGTTGAGCATCGTCGTCTTGCCGGTGCCGGTACCGCCCGAGATGATGGTCGTTTTGCGGGCGTGGACTGCAGCCGCCAGCACCTCGGCCATGTTCTGGGTGATGGCGCCGAACTCGACCAGCTTGTGCAGGCCGAGCTTGTTCTTTGAAAACTTGCGGATCGACACCAGCGGCCCGTCGACGGCGACCGGGCGAATGGCGGCGTTGAAGCGCGAGCCGTCGAGCATGCGGGCATCGACCATCGGCTGCGATTCGTCGACCCGGCGGCCGACGGCGGCGACGATCTTGTTGACGATGCGCAACAGGTGCGCCTCGTCCTTGAACGGGATATGGACCTGCTGCAGCTTGCCCCGTTTTTCGACGAAGCAGTTCTGGTGGCCGTTGATCAGGATGTCGTTGATGTCGGGGTCCTTGAGCAGCGGTTCCAGCGGGCCGAGGCCGACCATCTCATCGACGATGTCATCGACCAGCGCTTCAAGTTCGACGGTGTTGATCGCCATACGCTCCTGGCGGGTCTTTTCCGACACGAACTCCTGCACCTGCCGGCGCATCTCATCCCTGGGCAGGCGCTCCAGCGCGACCAGGTTGATTTCCTCGAGCAGTAGCCGGTGGATGCGCACGCGGGCATCGAGCACCTTGTTGGCGCTTTTTCCCGGTGTTGTCTCCGGCTTCGGCGGCAAGGCCTTGCGGTTCGTCGGGATGACCACGGCGTGATGCGCGACCGGCGCCGCCTCGGCCGGCTTCAGCGCGCGGACGTCACGGTTCTGCAGGGTCGAGAAGCGGCTGGTCATCCGGCTTTCCTCTTCAGGAGGCCCCTGCCGATGCCGAACAGCGAGCGCGATTTCTCCGGCGTCACCACGGCTTCTTCCGGCAGGATGATCCTCTTCAGATCGTTGACGACATTGGCGTTCGGGTCGATCTCATGCAGCGGCACGCCGCGGTCGACCGCTTCTCGCACAAGCCGGTAATTGTTGGAGATGCCGCCGACGAAATGCTCGCCCAGGATTTCCTGGACATCCGCCTGCTTGATGCCGTTGTCGAACATCTTCTGCTCGAAACGGTTGACGATCACGTTCGGCTTCACTTCCTTGCCGGCCGTCTCGTAGACCGCCTGGATCAGCCGCTGCGTGTGGCGCAGGCATGGCACCGTCATTTCGGCGACGATGTAGAGCTTGTTGGAGCCGAGCAGCACCGTCTCCGTCCACGGAAACCAGGTGCGCGGCATGTCGATGACGACGTTATCGAAATAGGCCGAGACGAGATCGAGCATGCGCACCACGACATCGGTCTTGAACGAGCGCATTTCCGACGGATGCGTGGGCGCCGCCAGCACGCAGAGCCCGCTCGCATGCTTGGACAGCATCACATCCAGCAGCTGACGGTCGAGGCGCTCGGGCTGGTTCTCGATTTCGGTGATGTCGAAGCGCGGCTCGAGGTCGAGATATTCGGCGCAGGCGCCTTGCTGGAAGTTGAGGTCGACCACGCAGGTCGACGCGCCGCGCGTCACCGAATGATGCAGCTGGAAGGCGGTCTGCAGCGCCAGCGTCGTGGTGCCGACGCCGCCGGCGGCCGGCATGAAGGTATAGATCTGCGACTCGGTGTTTTCCTCGCGCCCCGGCCCTTGCAGCGCGCGCACGACCGACCGCACCAGATCGGCGGTGGTGATCGGCTTGACCAGGAAATCGGCGACCTGGAGCTGCACCAGGATACGCACCGCGGCTGCGTTGAATTCCTGGGTGACGACGACCACCGGAACGCGGCCTTCGAGCCGGCGCATGATGCGCTGCAGCGACTCGATCTCTTCCAGCTTTGCCGCATCCATGTCGACGATGAGCGCGCCGAAATCGGCTTCCTGGACCTCGCCGCGCAGTTCGGAAATGTTCTTCTCGACGGTCGAAAGCTGGATCACCTCCGAAGCCGCGAACGCGGTGCGCGTATCCTGCACAAAGGTCCGGTCGCTGGACACCAGCAGGATTTTCTTGGTCTTTATGCCGCTTGCCATTTTGTCAGCCTGTCAGGTCATTCCCGGTCAAATCACCGGGCAAATCAATCGGTTGTCGCTGTCGGTTGCACTGCCTTGGCGGCAGCAGCCTGGTCGGCGGCGTTGACCGCGGCGTCACTGCGTTGCGCCGGCACCAGCAGCCTGGTGTTCTGGACGCCGTATTTCCAGGGATCGACCATCTGCATGGCCGTATTGGCGGCCTGTGCGTTGCCGGCGGCAATCGTCGGTCCCTCGGAGCGGACATAGTCGTCGCTGGTGCAGCCGCCGGCGAGGCCGGCGATCAGCAGGGCGATGCATGATTCCACGCGCATGGCTTCAATCCTTCGGCAGGTCGAGGAAATGCCCGACGGTGGTGACCGCGGCCGGCTGTGCCGTACTGCCGCTGGCCATTGCCACTGCACGATTGGCTTCGGACGATTTCACTTCCTCGGTGTTGTTGAGGAAATAGTCGACATTGCTGGCCGGCTGCGTGCCGTCGGTCGGCTCGAGCAGCTTCTTCGACGGATCGACCGGCTTGACCAGATAGGGGGTGACGATGATCACCAGATCGGTCTCGCGCCGCTGATAGGATTTGGAGGAGAACAGCGAGCCGAGCACCGGCAGCTTGCCGAGTCCGGGAAGACGCGATGTGGTAATGTCGTTCTGTGACTGCAGCAGGCCGGCGATCATGAAGCTCTGGCCATTCTTCAGGTCGACGGATGTTTTGGCGCGGCGCACGATAAAGCCCGGGACCGAGATATTGCCGATATTGTAGGAGGCCGAAGCGTCGATCGAGGACACTTCCGGCGCGATGTCGAGGCTCACCAGCCCGTCCTTGAGAACCGTCGGCGTGAAGTCGAGGCTGACGCCGTATTTCTTGTAGCTGACGGAAATCTTGCCATTGTCCTCGGAGACCGGGATCGGGAACTCGCCGCCGGCGAGGAAGCTTGCCGTCTGGCCCGAGCGGGCGATCAGGTTCGGCTCGGCCAGCCGCCTGGCGAGACCACGTTCCTCCAGCGCCTTGATGGCGACGTCGATCGACAGGCCGTTGGACAGCAGCCGGCCGATGATCTCGCCATTGCCGGCTCCCGGCACCGTGCCAGGATCGAGGGTGACGTCGCGCCCGCCAATGCCGTAAGCGAAATTGGCGCTGTATTTGGCGCCGAGATCCTGTCCGGCCTGGCGATTGATCTCGACGAAGCGGACGTTGAGCTGAACCTGCTGCGAGGACGAGATGTTGACCGAATTGATCACTTCCTCATTGCCGGAGAAGCGGCTGGCGATCTTGCTTGCCTTCTCGGCGGCGACCGCGTCATCGGCCTCGCCCGACAGCACGACGCGGCCATTGGCCGAGCCGACCTTGATCTTGGCGTCCGGCACGCTGGCGCGAATGGTGCTGGCCAGCTGGTCGGTGTCCAGCGTCACCTCGATATCTACGGTGCCGACCAGCTGCTTGTTCTCGTCGAACAGCGCGATGCCGGTGGTGCCGAGATTGTTGCCCAGCACATAGAAGGATTTGTCGGTCAGCGGATTGACGTTGGCGATCTCCGGATCGCCGATCACGATCTGGTAGAAGGCGGCATTGGTCATGACCGTCTTCGGCTTGCCCTTGGCCACCTTGATCGACGCATTCGTTGTCGACGAGACATGGACGATATCGTTGTCGGCCTTGGCTGGCGCGCTGAGGCCGAGCATTACGGCCGCGGCAAGGCAAGCCCCCACCGCAAGCGCCCGCATTGGGCGCAGCCCTTTCGTCGTCTGAAATGCATGAAGTCCCGACATCTGTCCCGTCCCTCGCCCGGTCCCCACCGGCAGTTATTGCTGGTCCCGCGCAGGAACCTGGTATTCTTCGACCTGCGTGCCGCGCGTCACGATGATCGTCTTGAATTTCGGCTTCTCAGGCTCCTTGGTCGCGGCAGTGAACAGCGCGCCGGCAGCGGCCTGGACGCCGGAGGCGACCGATCCGCCGAAGGACGAGATGGTGGTGACGCCGTCCTTGGCGGCCCCTCCGTCTGCGGCCGAGCGGAGCGACAGCGACAAGGTGCCGACGGTGCGGGCAAGCGCCACTTTCTGCGCGCCTTCGGTCGTCACCTCGATGGTGACGGAATTGGCGATCTGCGGTGTGGTCTGGCGCTCGTCGGCGCCCTGCCCCACCGTCAGCACCTTGGCGTCGGAGACGACAATCTCGGAGGTAACGGTCGATCCGGCAGCGCCCTGCGCGTTCTTGGCCACTTCCTGGATTTCGCCCGCATCGCGTGTCAGCACCACGTCGACCCGGTCGCCCGGCATGACGAAGCCGCCGACACCGGCGATCTCGTCGGTGCGGATTGTCACCGCCCGCATGCCGGGCGTCATCATGTTGGATAGCGTCGCGCGGCCGTTCGGCCCCGACAATTTGCTGATCAGCACCGGCTCGTTGATCTCGATCGGCGACAATACCACGCGGCTGCCTTCGGCGAGCAATGCATTGACTGTGGTGAATGCGCCCTGCGGCACCGAATCCTCGGACCATGGGATTTCGCTGAGCTGCGCCCGGTCAAGCTCCATGCCGTAACGCAGCGGCGCGTTGGCCACCACGATGGTCTTGAAGACGACCTTGGGGACGGCGGGCGCCGGGATCGACGCCGTTTTCTCTTCGGCATCGGCCTTGGCCTGGCTTTTCACCCAGAAATCCGCGGCAAAGATTGAAATCGCGCCGAAGACGGCAGCGATGCCAATCATCGTTATGGCCTTGCCCCTCACAACCAACCCCTGACATTCGTGGTCTTTTGTTTTGTTGAGGCGACGCTAGGCCGCTTTGTTAAAGATTCAGGAATCGCGCCCGCTCCGCACGGACCTATTTCCGCCAGCTTGGTTATCGAAAGGTTTTAGGATAAGAAGGGTTTAATCCCCGAACGTAACAGGAACTTCCGTCGCTTGGCGCCGAAAAGCGTGGCAGTATCGACGGGTGATTCGCGGCACCGGATTCTATGGTAGGCATGGACGACAACAACGATCTTTTCGGCAATCTGGAAAAGCAGCCCCAACCGGCTCGGACACCTTCGCGCCCGGCCGACCCGCTGGTGCAGGCCACGAAGCGTCCTGCCGCGACCAAGGACGGCAGCGAGGGCTATAGCGCCGCCGACATCGAGGTGCTGGAGGGGCTGGAGCCGGTGCGGCGCCGTCCCGGCATGTATATTGGCGGCACCGACGACAAGGCGATGCACCATCTGTTTGCCGAGGTCATCGATAATTCGATGGACGAGGCGGTCGCCGGCCATGCTACCTTCATCGATGTCGAGCTGTCGGCCGACGGGTTTCTGACCGTTACCGACAATGGCCGCGGCATTCCGGTCGATCCGCATCCGAAATTCAAGAAGCCGGCGCTCGAAGTCATCATGACGACGCTGCATTCGGGCGGCAAGTTCGATAGCAAGGTCTATGAGACCTCCGGCGGTCTGCACGGTGTTGGCGTCTCGGTCGTAAATGCGCTGTCGGACCATCTCGAAGTCGAAGTCGCGCGCGGTCGCCAGCTTTACCGCCAAAGGTTCTCGCGCGGCGTTCCGGTGAGCGGGCTGGAGCAGCTCGGCGAAGTGCACAACCGGCGCGGCACCAAAATCCGCTTCCATCCCGACGAGCAGATTTTCGGCAAGGGCGCCGCCTTCGAGCCGGCGCGGCTCTATCGCATGACCCGCTCGAAAGCCTATCTGTTCGGCGGCGTCGAGATCCGCTGGAGCTGCGACCCATCGCTGATCAAGGAAAAGGACCAGACGCCCGCCAAGGCGGAGTTCCATTTCCCCGGCGGCTTGAAGGACTATCTCAAGGCATCGCTTGGCGACGACTTCCAGGTGACCCGCGAGATCTTCGCCGGCAAGAGCGAAAAACAGGGCGGCCACGGCTCGCTGGAATGGGCGGTGACCTGGTTCGGCGGTGACGGCTTCGTCAACTCCTACTGCAACACAATCCCGACCGGCGAAGGCGGCACGCATGAGGCCGGCTTTCGCAATGTGCTGACGCGCGGGCTTCGGGCCTATGCCGACCTGGTCGGCAACAAGCGCGCCTCGATCGTCACCTCCGAAGACGTGATGATCTCGGCGGCAGGCATGCTGTCGGTGTTTATTCGCGAGCCGGAATTCGTCGGCCAGACCAAGGACAGGCTGGCAACGATCGAAGCCATTCGCATTGTCGAGACCGCCATCCGCGATCCCTTCGACCACTGGCTGGCCGACAATCCGCAGGAAGCCTCCAAGCTGCTGGAATGGGTGATTGCGCGCGCCGACGAGCGGGTGCGCCGGCGCCAGGAAAAGGAAGTGTCGCGCAAGAGCGCGGTGCGCAAGCTGCGCCTTCCCGGCAAGCTCGCCGACTGCACGCAGAATGCCGCCGCGGGCGCCGAACTGTTCATCGTCGAAGGCGACTCGGCCGGCGGCTCGGCCAAGCAGGCGCGCGACCGCGCCAGCCAGGCGGTGCTGCCGCTGCGCGGAAAAATCCTCAACGTCGCCAGCGCCGGCAACGACAAGCTAGCCGCCAACCAGCAGATTTCGGACCTGATTCAGGCGCTCGGCTGCGGCACGCGCTCGAAATACCGCGACGAGGATTTGCGCTACGACCGCGTGATCATCATGACCGACGCCGACGTCGACGGCGCTCACATAGCCTCGCTGCTGATCACCTTCTTCTACCAGGAAATGCCGAACCTGGTGAATGGCGGCCATCTCTATCTGGCGGTGCCGCCGCTCTATTCGATCCGGCAAGGCGGCAAGGTTGCCTATGCCAGGGACGATGCGCACAAGGACGAGCTGTTGCGCACCGAATTCACCGGCCGCGCCAAAGTCGAGATCGGCCGTTTCAAGGGCTTGGGCGAAATGATGGCCGCGCAGTTGAAGGAAACCACCATGGACCCGAGGAAGCGCACGCTGCTCAGGGTCGATGTCATCGACGCCGTGGCGGCAACCAAGGATGCTGTCGACGCGCTGATGGGCACCAAGCCGGAAGCCCGCTTCCGCTTCATCCAGGAACGCGCCGAATTCGCCGCAACGGAAGTGCTGGATATCTGAGCGCCGGCCGACTCTTCGTTTTGACGCAGTTCCGGGCGGAAAACCGTTTCACACTTTTCCTCGAATTGCTCTAGCCTGCGCTTCCGATACGGAGACCAGCTTGTGATCTGGGCGCGGCTGAAGAGCTACTTCGAAACCAGTTTGGCGGGCCTGACGCAGCCGACGCGCTCGGATTGGATTTTCGCCCTGCGCACGGTTTCGGCCGGTCTGATCGCGCTTCTCGCTGCTTACGCGCTAAAACTCGACCACCCGCAATGGGCGATGATGACGGTCTTCATCGTCGCCCAGCCGGTCGCCGGCATGGTGCTGGCGAAAGGTTTTTACCGGCTGCTCGGCACGCTGGCCGGTGGACTTGCGGCGATCGGCATCACCTCGGTTTTCGGCACCAATCCCTGGCTGCTGGTCACGGCGCTGTCCGTCTGGATTGGGCTGTGCACGCTGGTTTCGTCGCTGCTGCGCAATCCGGAAGCCTATGGCGCCGCACTTGCCGGCTATACCGCGATGATCATTGGGCTGCCGGCTTTCGGCCAGCCGCACGTGGTCGTCGATCTCGCTGTCGCGCGCTGCGCCGAGATCGTGCTCGGCATCGTCTGCGCCGGCCTGACCAGCCGGCTGATCCTGCCCAAGCTGGCCGCTGACGCCATCATCTCCAGGCTGAAGCGCAGCATCCTCGACCTTGCAACCTATGCAGGCGGCGCTTTTTCCGGTGGCGACCCGGCGACGCTGGCCGGCCTGCACCGCAAGCTGATCACCGACGCCCAGATGCTGGCCGAGATGCGCGCCTATGCCCGGCTCGAAGCACCGAGCTTCGCCACCCGCGCCCATCCGGTCCGCCTAACCATCGGTCAGCTTCTCTCGGCGCTGTCGGCGGCGCGCGCGCTGCATTCGCATGCCGCGCCGAAAAACGCAGCGCTCATTCCGGTACGCTCCGAACTGCAGTCGTTGGTCAGCGAGCTGGCAGCGACGCCCGAGGCGCTGGACGACACGTCGCCCTGGGTGACGCGGCTCGACGCGATTGCCGGCAAGGCCCGGCAAATGCCCGACGCCTCGACCGATCAGGGCGACGACAGGGTCGGCACCATAACCCGCCTCACCATCGCCGCCGATTTCGCCGAAGCCTTCAAGCAGGTGCTGCGCGGCCTCGACGCCCTGCGCGCACCGGTGACGGGCCCCAGCCGGAGCAACAGGCAGCCGCCTGCGCTGGTGGTGCACCGCGATTATCCCGGGGCTTCGCGCAATGCCATACGCGCCGGCCTTGCCACGTTGGCGGTCGCCGCCTTCTGGCTGACGACGAAATGGTCCGACGCGGCCGGCACTGTCATCCTCGTTGCCGTCGTCTCCAGTCTTTTCGCCTCGCGGCCTGACCCGGTGCGGGTGTCCTGGGGCTTCTTCAAGGGAACGCTGCTGGCTTTGCCCTTTGCCTTCCTTGTCGGCCAGGTCGCGCTGCCTGCTTTGCCCGGCTTCGGCTGGTTCACGCTGTTTGTCGTGCCGATCCTGGTACCGACGGCGCTGGGCATGGCCAATCCGCGCACCGTCGGCGTGGCGACGGCCTTTGCCATCAATTTCCTCGCCTTCCTCAGCCCGCATCAAGCGATGACCTATGCCCCAGGCCCGTTTTTCGCCGGCTCGGCGTCGGTGCTGGTCGGCATCCTGCTGGCGATCGGCGTCTTCATCGTGGTGCTGCCGGTGGATCCATGGCGCGCGGCCAACCGCATCGTGCGGGCCATGCGCGAGGATCTGGCGCGGCTGTGTCTGCACGAGCGGGTACCGCGGCGTTCGGCCTTCGAGAGTCTGGCCTATGACCGCATCAACCAGCTGATGCCGCTCTTGCAGAATGCCGGCAGGAAAGGCGATGCGATCCTGGGCGGCGGGGTCGCCGCCGTTACCGTCGGCCTCGAAATCCTGCGCCTGCGCGCCGCGCAGCAGAGCCCGTCCACTCCTACCGACACCGCGCTCTCGATCGCCAATTTCCTGCGCGGCCTCGCGCGTGAACTGCTCTTTCGCGCAACGGGCGATCCACAGACAGCAACTGTCACTGTGGCCCGGCAATATGCAGCCAGCCTTTCAGAGCGCAGCGGCGGTGCGGATATGCTGCAGATCGCAGCCTCGCTGCGCATCATCACCGCCGCGATCGAGGATTTCCCGGATTTCTTCACCAGGGACCGTGGCTAGGGCGTCAGGCCGCGGCTATCGCCAGCGCATGCCCGCGCGCGTTTTCCCGCAGCGCGTCGAGATGGATCGACTTGACCAGGCCGGCGAGATCGCCCTCAGTGGATTGACCTCCGAGTTCCTTCAGCATCAGCCAGCTGACTTCCTGCACGCCGGCGAGGCGCTTGCCGTTGGCGACTTCGCGCCAGATCTTGAGCGCGCGCAGGATGATGCCATGGGTGGAAGCGGCAAGGCCGGCGCTGCGGAACAGCGCCTGCAACGCAACGTCCTGGCCGCCGGCGAGCAAGGCCCGCACCCGCTGCTCCGACTGCTGGCTGAGCGTGACCAGGGCCGAGCCGAAAAAGTCGACCTTGCCGTGGGCAATGGTGCGGATGATGAAACTTGCGGTCAGGTCGCCGCGCAGGCGCAGATGTTCGATGAGTGCCGCATGTTCCTCCGCGCGCGTGCCTTCGACCAGCCGCACCGAAGCCTTGACGCAAGCATCGCGCGTGACGCGCTCGGCTCTGGCCGCCCCCATCAGCGCCATCACCAGCGGCGAAGCCTTCAGCGTTTCGCCGAGCTTGACCAGTAGCATGTGCCGGCAGTCGGCCGGCAGCCGCACATCCGTGACCATTGCCTCGCGCAAATGAGCGATATGGCCATGCCGCTCGGCGATGCGGCGGAAGGAGAGCGAGGCTATGTCGGCGCCGTCATTGGCGAGCAGCGCCGCACACGCTTCCGGTTCGCCGATCTCGGCGATCGCCGCGGCAACCGCCATCGAAACGACCGGCCGGTCGGCGATCAGTTTTTGCGTCGCCTTGTGCCCGGCCGCGACGCGGTCGATCAGGTCGGCGTCCGTCAGCAGCGGGGAGCGCGCCAGCACCAGGGCTGCCACTTCCGGCTGATCGGAGGCAAGCGCGCTGATGATCTGCAGCGGCGCGTGATGGCTCATCGACAGCGCTTCGGCCATAGCCAGCCGCACCTTCGACGAGGCGTCGTCGAGCAGCAGCGTCAGCGCCGCTTCGGCCGCGCAACGGTCTTCGAAAGGCAGGTCGGAATTGACGTAGGCGCGGGCCAGCGCGCTCGCCGCCGCGGCGCGCTCCGAAACTCTCGCGGTGTAGATCCATTTGAGAAAATGCGAGACAACCATACTGCCTGCTACGCCCCTTGCCGGAAAGCTTCCGGCCCCAGGAATGACCCTAGGCAGAAATGGTTTACGAACGGTTCACCATGTTTATTAACTGGCTTGCGGGCGGCATGGGCAGCGCCTATCAACCGTCAGGCAGCGGAGGAGAAAAACGATGCCCGGGCTTTATCTCGAAGAGTTCGTCGTCGGACATGTCTTTCGGCACACGCTGCGCAAGACCGTCACCGAAAGCGATAACATGCTGTTCTCGGTGATGACGCTGAACCCGCAGCCGCTGCACATCGACTTCGACTTCGCCGCCAAGAGCGAATGGGGCAGACCGCTGGTCAATTCGCTGTTCACGCTCGGCCTGATGATCGGCATTTCCGTCAATGACATCACCGTCGGCACCACAATTGCCAATCTCGGCATGAAGGAGACGGTGTTTCCGCACCCGGTCTTCCACGGCGACACCATCCGTGTCGAAACGACGGTGATCTCAGTCAGGGACTCGAAATCGAAGCCGGACCGCGGCATCGTCGAGTTCGAGCATCACGCCTACAATCAGAACGATGTGCTCGTTGCCAAATGCACGCGCCAGGCGATGATGATGAAAAAGGCGGCCTGATGCGCTCGCTGCTGTTTGTTCCCGGTGATTCCGAAAAGAAGCTGGACAAAGGCTTTGGCGCCGGCGCCGACGTGGTCATCGTCGATCTCGAGGATTCCGTGGCGCCACAAAACAAGGCGGCGGCACGCGACATCGCGGCACGCTTTATCGCCGGCAACAGGCAGCAGACAAGCTCCGCCATCTATATCAGAGTCAACGATCTCTCGACCGGATTGACCGACGATGATCTGGCCGCGCTGGTTCCTGCAAAGCCCGACGGCATCATGCTGCCGAAGTCGAACAGCGGCCAGGATGTGCAGCAACTCTCGGCAAAGCTCAGGGTACACGAGGCCGAAAACGGATTGCCGGACGGCGGCATAAAAATCCTGCCGATCATCACCGAGACCGCTGCCGGCGTGCTGGCGGCCGCGACCTACACCGGGGCAAGCGCCCGGCTTGCCGGCCTCACCTGGGGCGCTGAGGATCTGTCGGCGGCGATCGGCGCGCGCGCGTCGCGCGACGAGAACGGCCGCTACACCGATGTCTTCCGCTTCGCCCGCACGATGACCATCCTTGCCGCCGGCGCAGCCGAAGTCGCGGCGATCGACACAGTCTTCCCCGGCTTTCGCGACATGGCCACCTTCGAAGCCGAATGCACGGAGGCCGAGCGTGACGGCTTTACCGGCAAGATGGCGATCCATCCGGCGCAAGTGCCGGTCATCAACGCCGCCTTCACGCCATCGGCGCAGGCAGTGCAACGCTCGCAGGCCATCGTCTCCGCCTTCGAGGCGGCCGGCAATCCCGGCGTGGTCGGCATTGACGGCAAGATGTATGACCGGCCGCATCTCAGGCTCGCCGAACGGCTTCTGGCGCGCGCCAAGGTCGCCGGGGTTTAGTCCCGCGCCAGCACGATGACCCGGTCCTCAGGCAGGTAGGCCAGCGCTTGCGACTTCAGCGGGTTGACTGTGACGCCGCCCAGAGCCCGCTCATCACTCTGCGCGGCGCGAACGCGCCGGTGCCCGATGGCGATCTCTCCGCGCAACCGCGCCGATTCCGCGATCGTCCAGAACGTCACCGGCTGGTCGATGGCGACATAGTCGCCGACCGGACGCATGTAGATTTCAGAGCCCTCCTCGTCGAGCAGGTCATCGAAGATCGCGGCGAGATGCTGGTTCTCCGATGCCTGCGCCAGCATCAGGCTGACCAGCCGGTTGCTGACGACGAAGTCATCGGCCTTGGTCACCGCCGCCAGCTCGCGGTTGCGCACGTCGATCATCTCGCTGACGATCGAGATGTGCGTGCCGGCATCCTCTGCGATTTTGCGCAGATGCAGCAGCGTCACCAGCGTGCGCGTATCGGCGGGCTGCGCTGCCATGGTCTCGCTGTAGCCGAGGACGAGCACGTGGTCGTAGGAAGGCACGTCCAGGCTTGCCAGTTCTGTGCTGCTCGACGTGTCGGTGATGCGGCAGGAAACCGACAGATTGTCCCCGACGACCGGCAGGCCGGCAACTTCCTGCTCGAGGCCTGGCGTATCGGCGGCGATGGTCAGGATCGAACCCGGCGCGACGTAGCGCGACAGTTCATAGGTGATGATCGGACCGCGCCGGTTCCAGCCAAGGATCAGCGTGCTCTCCGGCTTCGCCTCAATGGGCTGATGGCGAAGAATCGCCGCGGTATCGATCTTGGCCGCCGCGCTTCCCAGCTTGATGGCCGCATCGTCCTCGGCAATGATGATGGCGCGCATGTCCTTGCCGATCACCAGCTCCGGTGGCGGGTTGAGGTTGACGCGCCCCTTTTCGTCGCAGAGCCCGATCAGCGCGCAATGCTCATACGCCATCGCCGCCTCGCCGAAGGTCTTGCCGGTGAGATCAGGCTGCTCGGTGGTGTAGATCTCGCAGCCGTCGAAATCGAGCAGCTCCGAATAAACGCCGCTGAGACCCGACTGCCGGCTCGAATGCACGACGATGCGCGAGATCAGCTGGTCGGCCAGGACAAGCTGCACCTCCGCCCCGCCGACGACGCGGGCGACCTCGGCGTTCTTTCCGTCGCGGATCTCGGCGGCGATGTTATAGGGCGCCGTGCGCCGGTTCGGGTCGTTGGCCAGCGCCAGCACCGTCTTGATGACCTGCGAATCCGGATCGTCGCCGTCCGGCGACAGCACGATGATCGAGCGCGAGGTCTGCGGGTTGACGATGGCCAGATCGTAGAGGTCGGTCGGGTCGCCGCTGCGGCAGATGATGCGTGTATTGCCCAGTCTGCCGACCTTGGCGGCGATCTCGTCCTCCATTGCGACCTTGTCCATATTGGCCATGACGACAATGCGCGGATGGCGGCGGCTGGCATTGGCAATGACGAGTTCGGAGATGACGTCGAAGATCGACGGCGACCAGTTGAGGATGATGGTGTGGTCGCTCTCCAGCACCCGCGAACGGCCCTTGCGCAATTCATCGAGCTTGCTGTCGACGCCGGCGCTGAGCACGCCGATGAGGGCCGACACGACGAAGATGCCGGCGAGCGTGACAAAGAGCATGACGAGACGAAAGGCCCAGCCGGTGTCGCCGCCCATCGTGCCGGAATCGAGGGTGCGCATCAGCGATTCCCAGAATGCTTCGAAGAAGTTCAGTGGTTCGCCGCCCTCCGGCGCGATGCGGGTCACCGCAAGAAAAGCCGCGGCGGCGATGATGATCAGCAGCGAAGCGACGGCGAGCCAGCCGATCAGCGCGATCGGCCCGGCCGCCATGCTCTTGTCAAACCCATAGCGCAGCCGGGTTCGCAGCGAGTCTCGTTTCTTCATCTCGCCGGCGACCCCCGCGCGCGGCCTCAAGGGCGTCGAGTTGGTTGTGTCCGACGATCACGCCGGCCTGGTGGCAGCGATCGGCGAGGTGATCCCCGAAG